>CAMNFV010000092.1 GCA_946537515.1 uncultured Ruminococcus sp.
ATATGGTATAATAGATTTTGTATATCCCTTTGGATATGCATGACAGCATTCATATTATCATCACAATACCGAAAGGAGATGCACATCTATGGATTCACTCGGCTACAAGTGTCCGAATTGCAACGCAGATATCAAATTCTCCGCAAAAGATCAGCGCTTTATCTGCGAATACTGCAACAGCAGCTTCACGGAACAGGAAATGAAGGATATTGCCGCACTTCAGGAGCAGCAGCATTACGAACGCCCCGAAGAGGAGCAGCAGACCGACGACGAATTCACCGAGCATACATCTGTCTATTCCTGCGACAGCTGCGGCGCGACCATTATGGCGGATGAAAATACAGCGGCAACCTTCTGCTATTACTGCCATAATCCCGTCATCCTGAAAGGACGGGTTTCCGGCGAATTTCGCCCCTCTTATGTCCTGCCGTTCCAGATCGACCGCGAGACAGCGATCGGCCATTTCAAAGAGTTTGTCAGAAAGCATAAATTTTTGCCGAAGGATTTCCTCTCTGCCGGTCAGCAGGAGAAGATCGTCGGACTCTATGTCCCGTTCTGGGTAACGGATGTCAATGTCAATGCGGATATGGATGCCCTCGGCAAACGCATCCGCTCGTGGACATCCGGCAATTACAGCTATACCGAAACGCAGGAATATGCTCTCGCCAGAAAGGCCAATGTCGTCATCAAGGGGCTCCCCGCAGACGGCGCCAGCCATATCGACGATGAGCTCATGGAGGCAGTCGAACCGTTTGACTATTCAAAGATCAGACCGTTTGCAATGCAGTATCTCAGCGGCTTCCTTGCCGAGAAATACGACATGGACTATGCAAAGATGTTCCCGCGCATCCAGAACCGTGCCGTGCAGGCTTCCGATCAGCTCGTGCGGCAGTCGATGACCGGTTATTCCTCGGTATCGGTCACGCGCTCGGATATCAGAGTCATGAGCACCAAGTGGGAATACATGCTCCTGCCGGTCTGGTTCATGACCTATAAGTATAACGATAAGGTCTATGAATTCGCGCTCAACGGCCAGACGGCAAAATTTGTCGGTGAACCGCCGCTGAGCAAACCGCGCCTTGCTGCATTCTGTGCAGGACTCGGCGCAGCAGCGTTTGTGATCTCAATGCTTCTGGGGGTGCTGCTGAAATGAAAAAACGTATTTTAACCCTTTTCCTGACAACAGCAGCAGTACTCTGCTGTACACTCTGTGCAGCGGTTTCCGCATCCGCGGCAAGACCGCTTGAGGATACGATCCCGAACTGCCGGCTTTACGATGAGGATAATTTCCTTCCGGCAGAGGATCAGGCGGAGATCAATCAGATGATCAGCGATGTCAGCCGTGAAATTGATATGTATGTCGCGGTCTGCATTCTGGATGAATCCGGCACGGATCTCTCGGATTACCAATGCGAAACATATGCCGATGATCTCTATGACGCCCAGTTCAATGTCCCCTACGGCAAAGAGACAGACGGTGTACTGCTCCTGCTGAATATGCCGACGCATTATATCCATATCTCCACCTGCGGCCTCGGCGAACTCTATTATTACAACGGCAGCTCGGATAACCGGATCGACGCCATGTGGAATCATCTCGTCAGCTATATGCGCAGCTCTGATTACACCGGAGCGGTCAATCAATTCTGCGAAGACCTGAAATCCTATCAGGATAAGGGATTCCCCAAAAACGCACATACATATAATTACAGCACCGGCCAGTATGCCTATGCATATAAGGGTGAGCTTCACTTTGCAGATAAACTGCCGTGGTGGTTCAACTACAACTGGAAGCTCTGGGGCGTCATCGGCCTGATTGTCGGCGGATTGACCAGCCTGATCTCTATGGTAATTGTCAAGAGCAACTATAAATTCACGAAATCCCTGAATCCGACAAACTACATCAGTCAGAAGGATACACGGTATACAGTCAAGGATGATGTCTTTATCCGGACGCATACGACCAAACACCGCATTGATACTGACCGCAGCAGCGGCGGCGGCGGAGGCTTCAGCGGCGGTTCGTCACACACATCCTCCGGCGGCTTCTCCCACGGCGGCGGCGGCGGCCACTGGTAAGGTCGGCAGGGCCGCACGTTTCGCAAAGCGAAACTGCGCAGTTTGCCTCTGGCAAACATGCGACAGCCGTTGATCTGAAACCCGCCGAAAACGCAGTATGCTGCATCGGGAGCATATATTCCAAACAGGCATATATCTAAAGCGCTCCGGAAATAAAGCGCAGATTTCAGCTAATTTTTGAATCCGAGCGGGCGGCACCGTCCGCTCGCCTATTACAAAGGAGTTATAACATGGATACCACAGCACTTGCAAACCTTTTGTTCCCCGATATCACCAAAACAATCGGGGATTATGAAACGATTTACCCGCCGCGTGATCTGCCCGAGGGCGCAGTCGTCACGCGAATTGCACCGAGCCCGACAGGCTTTGTGCATCTCGGCAACCTCTATAACGCGATCGGTGAGCGCCTTGCACACCAGACCGGCGGCGTCTTCTATCTCCGGATCGAGGATACCGACCAGAAGCGCGAGGTCGAGGGCGCAGTCGAAGCCGTCATTGATGCAATGACCTTCTACGGCGTACACTTCGATGAGGGCGCGACCGCCGACGGTGAAACCGGCGACTACGGCCCGTACCGTCAGCGCCAGCGCAGGGAGCTCTATCAGACCGTTGCGAAATCGCTTGTTCTGCGCGGCCTTGCCTATCCCTGCTTCTGCACCGAGGATGACCTCAAAGCCATGCACGAGCAGCAGGAAGCCGCCAAGGAAAATTACGGCTATTACGGCAAATATGCGATCTGGCGTGACCGTCCGATCGAGGACATCGAGGCAGAGCTGAAGAAAGGCACCGAATGGGTCCTGCGCTTCCGCTCCGAGGGCGATCCGGAGAATATGATCCCGGTACAGGACGGCATCCGCGGCGAGCTGAAGGTGCAGGAGAATTATACTGATTTCGTCCTGCTCAAATCCGACGGCATCCCGACCTATCATTTTGCACATGTCTGCGATGACCACTTCATGCGCACGACCCATGTCATCCGCGACGAAAGCTGGCTTGCGACGCTGCCGATCCATGTGCAGCTGTTTGATACGCTCGGCTGGCAGAGACCGGTCTACTGCCACACCGCAACCCTCATGAAAATGGACGGCGCATCCAAGCGCAAACTTTCCAAGCGCAAGGATCCCGAACTTGCACTCTCCTATTACAGAGAGGCAGGCTTCCCGCAGGAAGCAACATGGCTCTATCTGCTGACCGTTCTCAACAGCAATTTTGAGGAATGGCATCTGGCAAATCCGGATGCGGATTCCCGTGAATTTACATTCTCGCTCGAAAAGATGAGCACTTCGGGTGCGCTCTTCGATCTGGAAAAGCTTGACAATATCTGCAAGGAATATCTCTCCCGCAAACCGGCAGACTTTGTATATGACGGTCTGCTGCAATGGGCAAAGGAATATGACTCCGCGCTTGCTGACCGCATGACCGCAAAGGCGGATTTCTATAAGGCCGCGATCAATGTCGGCAGAGTCAGCGACAAGCCGCGCAAGGATTACGGCAGCTGGTCGGCAGCGGCAAAGTTCCTCGCATTCTACGATGCAGAAACATTCGTCATCGAGGACGGCTGCCCGGAAAATGCATCCGGCGGGATGAAAGCGGAAATCCTGAACCGCTATCTCGATACACTTGATTTTGCCGATACGCAGGAAGCGTGGTTTGCAAAGGTCAAGGAGATCACCGAGGCGCTGGGCTATGCCGCACAGCCGAAGAAGTATAAGAAAAATCCGGAGCTTTATAAGGGCAGCATCGTCGATGTGACGAACCTGCTGCGCGTTGCCCTGACGGGACATCAGAACGCGCCGGATATCTGGGAGATCAGTCATGTACTCGGCGAGGATGAGACCCGCCGCCGCCTGACTGATTACCGGGATGCCTGACGAAAAAAAGCGCCGGAAGATCGGATTCTGGATCTTTCTGGCGGTCATTGTGCTGCTGAATGCGGCGCTGATTCTCGCAATGCAGACGCAGCGTTTCGCAGATTTCTACTGCGGAGAGATCGCGCCGCGGATCGCAAATGCAGTCGGCGGCGTGATGGGCCTGATCCCGACGGCAGTCTGTGAAATCAGCGTTGCAGCGCTCGTGTGCTTCGGCGCGGTATTCATCATTTTGCTGATTCTGCTGATTTTTCTGCATAAGCGTGCAGGATACCGCAGATTCGTCGGAGGCTGTTTCAAGTTCACGGCGCTGATTGCGGTCATCTCTATCAGCAGCGAGCTGTGCTATGATGCCGCAATGATGAAAAGCACGCCGGTCGGGCAGCAGCAGACGCATGATTTTGATGATCTGACGGCACTCTTTAATCTGACCATGACGCAGATCAACACGCTGAGCGCCGAAGCGGACCGCGACGAAAATCATCATCTCATTCGCCGCACCGGCGACGAAGTCCGCCGCACGATTGATGCCTCGCGGAAGAAGCTCGCCGCGGATTATCCGCGTTTTCAGTATACAAAACCGCCCGTGCCGAAGACCTCGGTATTCTCGGCAGTCGTAACAAAATTCGGGGACAGCGCCTATTTCACCAAGCCGTGGCATGAGACCGTGTTCACGATCAAAGCGCAGCGTCTCGGCACCTATCCGAGCATTTTCTCTCATGAATACAGCCATTACACCGGCTATTACCGCGAGGACGAAGCAAATTTCTTTGCGCATCTGCTCACAACGCAGAGTGACGATCCGAATGTACAGTATGCCGGCTGGATGGATATTATCGGCAAATTATGGGATGCGATTGAGCTGGATTATTTCGGACATCCGCCGACCGACGAGGATTATGAGGATCCGGCATTTGATGCATACTGCAATTCCGTTGTTCCCTATGATGATTTCTTGCTGTATGTAGGCGACCTCTCCGGCAATTATGCAAAATACCATGAAGAACACGGCGAAGAAAACGTCGTAGACGAATACAAAAAAGAAGCCGAGCTGCCGGAAGCCGCTGCAAAGCTGATTCAGAAGCAGGGGCAGAAGCATTTTGAGAATCTCCATGCGCATCTCGGCGAACATTATTATGACGGCGTTGTACAGCTTCTGCTGGATTATTATGCCGATCAGCTCGAACCATACAGGACAGAAAACCTATCGAATGAAAAGGAGTAAATCCCCATGGACAGAAGTGTATTGATCCCGGAAAAAGGCCCCGTGATGTGCGTACACTGCAATGTGCAGATGAAGCGCGTCAAGGTTGAAGAATGGGCGCCGACGAATGTGCTGCTCAAGCAGCTGCAAAAGATCGCGGACCATACCGGCGTCCGCATCTATCATTGCAAATCCTGCGGCAAGGTCGAATTTTTCCGGTGAACCCGAAATATCACGATATCATCCGCGAATGCCCCGCTGCCGATACAGCGGTGATCCTGCTGCACGGCATCCTGAGCGCACCGCAGTTCTTTGATTTTCTGCTGCCGGAGATCCCGGAGACAGTCTCGGTCTACGGGCTGCTGCTTGACGGTCACGGTGCATCGCCGGAAGCGCTCGCGCATACTTCCATGCAAAAATGGAAGCAGCAGATCCGCAATCTGACGGAAAAACTGCTGCCGCGCTATGAAAAAATCCTCATTGCGGCGCATTCGATGGGAACGCTGTTTGCACTGGAGCTTGCGGAAGCCTATCCGGAGCAGATCAGACGGATGCTGCTGCTCGGCGTCCCGCTCCGTGTACACCTGACACCGTTCGGTGCAGGCTGCTCGCTGCTCGCCGCCTGCGGATATCAGCCGCAGAATGAGAAGCTGGCCGCAATGGAGCACGCTTACAGCATCAGGCATGACTGCAATCCCCTGCATTATGCAGGCTGGCTTCCGCGCTACCAAGAGCTGTTTGCAGAGATTGACAGGGTCAATGCCATGCGGATGCAAGTCCGCGTGCCGTGTGAGGTCTATCAGTCCGCATCGGATGAGCTGGTCTCTCCGGATGCGCTGCCGCTGCTGTATGAAATGCCGGCGGTCCGGCTGCATGTACTGCGTCATTCTTCACATTTCTATTTTCCGCCGCAGGATCAGAGCCGGCTCCTGCACACATGGCGAAAGCTCATCCGGCAAACCACAGGTCAGAACGGGACACCGCGTCCCGCTGAAAATATACAGTAAAGGAGTATCACACCATGATGAAGTTCTATCAATGTAAGGAATGCGGCGAGATCATCGCTGTCAAGGAAGGCGAAACCGTCGATCTCACCGGCAAGGAAGAGATCATCGCAAACACCGTCGATGCTGCAAAGGAGAAGCATGTCCCGGTCATCAGCCGTGAGGGACAGACTGTCACCGTGGCGGTCGGCTCCGTGCTGCACCCGATGACCGAGGAGCATCACATTGCATGGATCCTGCTCGAAACCAAAAACGGCGAGGAGCGCAAGGAACTGAAGCCCGGCGAGGAGCCTGTTGCACAGTTCTATGTTGCAGAGGATGACGAGGTCATCGCCGCCTACGAATACTGCACATTACACGGCATCTGGGCGGGCTGAGCCGGCTGTTTCAATATAAAACAGAATGAGGATAAATACATGAAAAAACTGGGATTCGGCTTTATGCGCCTGCCGCTGCTGGATGCAAATGATCCGGCGTCGTTTGACGAGGAACAGATCTGCAAAATGGCAGATGCATTCCTTGCCGCAGGCTTTACTTATTTTGACACCGCCTATGTCTATCACGGCGGGAAATCCGAGGAAATGCTGCGAAAAGCAGTCGTTGAGCGCTACCCGCGGGAGCAGTTCTTCGTCGCGGATAAGCTGCCGACCTTCTCTCTGAAAACGCCGGAGGATGTGCCGCGCATCTTTCAGGAGCAGCTCGACCGCACCGGACTCAAATACTTTGACAATTATCTGCTGCATTGCCTCGATACCGAAAACTATGCGATCGCGGAGCGGCTCGACTGCTTCTCCTTCTGTCTGGAGCAGAAGCGGCTCGGAAAGATCCGGCATTTCGGCTTCTCATTCCACGATACCGCAGAGCTGCTCAATGAGATCCTGACCGCACATCCGGAGGTGGAATTCGTTCAGCTTCAGATCAATTATCTTGACTGGGAAAGCGAAAAAGTGCAGTCACGCCTTTGCTATGAAACTGCGGTGCGGCACGGCAAGCGCGTCATTATCATGGAACCCGTGAAGGGCGGCAAGCTTGTGAATATCCCCGCGGATGCAGAAGCACGCCTGAAGGCGCTGGAGCCTGCGCTTTCAGTTCCTTCCTGGGCAATCCGGTTTGCGGCATCGCTGCCGGAGACCATGATGGTACTCAGCGGCATGAGCAGCTTTGAACAGCTCTCCGACAACATCGGCTATATGCAGGATTTCAAGCCGCTGACGGACGATGAAACCAGACTCTGCCTGGAAATCGGTGAGCAGATCGCGCATCAGAATGACATCGCATGTACGGCATGTCATTACTGTACGGAAGGATGTCCCATGGCGATCTCGATTCCGGAATATTTTGCGCTGATGAACCGCCAGGCGGATGCAGCCGAATACACCGCGCTGACAGCCGAAAACGGCAAGGCATCCGACTGCATCGAATGCGGCCAATGTGAGGAGCATTGCCCGCAGCATCTGCCGATCATCGACCTGCTCAAGACGGTTGCGTCGGCTTACGAGGCATAAAATGGATCTGAAAAATCTGACGGGCAAGATGCTGACAGACAGCATCCGGCAGAAAGCGCAGGTGCTGCTTGTGATTTTTCTGCCGCTGACGGTGCTTGCGCTGCTCGCCGGAATTCTTCTGGTGATCAGGCTGCGCATAGCCGGCGCGGTCATCGGCACGGTGCTGATCGCAATTCCGCTGCGTTTTTTGCTGCAAGCGCTGCCGCATTGGCTGCACCCGGAGCGGGCAGATGTCTTTCTGAAATACGGCGATCCGGATTCTGTTGCAGCACGGATCCGCAGCAGCAGCGAAGATATTTTCTTTCAGAACGGACGGCTGATTGTCACGGATCAATTTCTGCTGGATACCGAACGGCCTGACATGCTGCTGTTCTTCCCGCACGCGCTGACGGTCTATCCCGACGGTGTACAGGGAAAAGAGGAATATCTTGTCGTGTACGACAGCTGGGGACAGAAGCTGCGTTTTCCCTTTACGAACGGCCGTCAGCAGGTCTTCAAAATCGACATGCTGACAGATAAGATCCGCAGGCACGCGCCCGGCTGCCGCTGCGGACACCGTCCCGAAGATCTGGATTATGTCAGGCAGCAGAAACGCCCGCTGCCGGAAAGCAAGGATACATAAATCGAAACACCGGGAATGGAAGGAAAATGTTTATGGTTTGTCCGGTTTGCGGCGGCGGCTATGTTTATCACAGCAAGGTGATAATGAAGAACGGGAAGTCTGAATTCTTTTTTGGCTGCGGCGGAGCTGAGTGCAGTTGGGCTGATGAAATGTGCCGTGAAAAAGAAATGTACTATCCGGATTTTTATAATCAGGAATGCGGGAATATTGATCATACCGAGCATCTTGGAAAAGTAAACTTTGAAGTCAGCCATGATGACTATTATGCATGGGAAACAAAGGAAATCACGGATATGATCTGCCCTTATTGCAGGACACCGAATTTGCTTCATGGCATCACGAAACAGACGAAGCGGGAAATCTATGAATGTCCCGAGTGTGATACGATATGGATCGGAAGCGTTGATCCTGCGCATGTTTCAAATTTTCGCAAATACAAATCAGACGGTATCAGGGTTCCGGATGCAGCAGAAATCGACATCGCCGGAGTGAAATATCCTGCAATGGAGAACGAAAAGCAAACGGATTTCGTTTGTCCGAAATGCAAAGGAAACGTTATCTTCGGACGAATCAGGACGACAGATATTGATGTGCTTCATTGTAAGCGGTGCAATTCTGTCTGGCTGAACAGCGTTTGCCCTGAAAATGAGATCAATTACCGCGAATACCTCACAAGTAAGGAAATATAATATGAAACGTCAATACACAGAGCTGACCGGAAGCGAGATCGTGCGCGGCATCCGGAGCAACAATCAGCGGAAACGACTTCTGGCATTTGCAGGGCTGCTGCTCTGTATCGCCGGCATGTTCGGCGCATTTGTCTGGATCATCCGGATGCATGAATATTTTTACGGCGGCATTCTGGTGCTGATGTGCGCAGCTATCATCTGGGCGCTGATGAACAGAGTCACCAAAATCAACAAAGTGCTTGCGAATGTTGAAAACTGCCCGCTGTTCCGCAAATACGGGACGCCGGAATCCATTGCATCGCGCATCTCTGCTGAATGCAGCGAGCCGCTCTATGACGGCAAAGGCACGCTGATCTGCGATTCATTCATCATGAAGCGCGGCGATTTTGAAACCTTTATCCCGTTTGAACACGCGCTGCATGTCTTCCGCAGAGAGCACCGCACGAACGGCATCCAGGACGGCGTCTATCTCTGCGTGACAGATGTCTACGGTGAAAAGCAGCAATATTCTTTCAAAATGGGCAGAAAAGGCAAGGCGCAGATGCAGGAGATCGTCGATCACATTATGCAGAAAGCACCGGATTGTGCCGCGGGATATTCCCGGGAAGCACTCGCCTATGTCAAGCAGAATACCAAAGAGATCCCCGATGAGATTCAAATGTAAAAGCAAACGTGCCGCTTCACTTACGAAGCAGCACGTTTTTGTTTTGTGTAATTTCCAAGCAGCAAAATTATACCAAAGCCGATCAGCCCGATGCATAAGATCTGATTCAGCGAGAGCAGCTTTCCCTGATGCTCTGCGCGCAGAAAATCCAGCAGTCCTTTTGCGGCCGCCGCAGTCAGAAACACGATCCAGACGCTGCCGCCGCGCCGTTTCTTCCGCAGCAGCATCCCGAGCAGAAAGATCAGCAGAAAAATCAGCGATTCCAGCAGCTGTACCGGAAATGCCGCGGGCTGCACAGTCTCCCCGTCTGTATAGATCACAGAACATACGCCTGTATACGGGATTCCGCGGCAGCATCCGGCGAAAAAGCAGCCGGCTTTTGAGACCGCATACATCAGCGGCAGGATAAAGGTGCAGTTCTCCAGCAGTTTCCGCATCATTTTGAGATCGCCGCAGATCAGCCCCATAACGATCGCGCTCAGATACATTCCGATCAGCGCGCCCATAGAGGACGGCCCGAATTGTGTGCCGTGCGAGGTCAGATATGTCATACCGATCGCGTGAAACAGGATCATCACCGGCGCCAGGATCAGCAGGAATCCGGCGATCTGCCTCGGGATTTTGTCCCTGCGGTTGAGCAGATACAGCAGCCCGATTCCGAGCAGAAATGCGCTGATCATCGTCACCGTATAGGGCGGGATCCGGCCGGGCACCGTATTGATATGAAACATCGGGGCAGCCTCAATGGAGCTCGCAGTCATGCAGCATCTTTCCGCAGATTGCCAGCAGAAGCAGCGTGCCAATCAGAACCAGCGCCCCAAAAACAATATAAATCCACATCAGAATCTTTCCGAAAAGATTATTCTTGTATCTGACGCGGACAACAATCATCAGCACCAGACCGATCTGAAGAAATAATGCAGAGAGCATGTAAAGATCTTTTCCTGCGACATGCCCGATCACAAAAGCCAGTATCACACAGAGCGCAGAATTGGCCGCCAGCACGTTGCCGATTGTCGCGTCCTTTTTGCGCTGTTCTTCTGTCTGCGGCTCCGCTGCGGGTGTATTGGGTGCGGCAGGCAGCTGCTGCCCGAACATCCCCGGATGAAAATTTGCATCCTGCCCGGCAGGCAGCGCACAGAGATGCTGATACTCCTGCGCATTCAGATAATGGCACCAGCGGCCGTCCGGCAGCAGCACGAATGCATTGCGCGACAGCACCGCCGGATCATATCCCTGCGGCGCGTAGAGCACCGGTTGATTCTGCGCATTCATCTCATATGTACAATTCTCGATCTCATAATACCGGATCATTTCCCGTTCCTTTCTCCGTTTCTGTCAGTCAGAGGGCTTGCAGTTATGTACTTTTATTATAACACATTATACTGTAAAATGCAAGATGAGCGTGCTTTGCATGTGCAGCAAATGTGCTTGCCGGAGAACTTTAGATCAATACAGGCGGGCGCTGCCCGCTTATATCACATTTTCGCGAAAAGCGCAAGGAGAAAGGCGGAAGCAGATCAGAAATTAGAAATGAGAAATTAGAAATGAGAAATTGCGGTGTCCGCTGCGCGGACGATTTTTAAAAGATAGGAGTTAGGGGTGAGAAGTGAGGAGTTGTGGTATCGCTGCGCGATGTTTTAAAAATTGACATAAGAGAATCAAAGCTTCCGCCGCAGTTGACGTTCTCGCGAACTTTAGATCAATTCAACCGGGCGTTGCCCGGCGGCGGACTTTAGA
>CAMNFV010000093.1 GCA_946537515.1 uncultured Ruminococcus sp.
GGCAGTGCCGGCATCCGTTTTATGTCACTATTATGATGTTTCGGATGCGGCACCGCCGTGATTCAATTCAACAGGCCGTTATACAGCATTTTCATATCGGCTGTCAGTCACTTTCATTACGAATTTCTGACGCTCAGTACGGCGGCAGCGCCGGACATCAGCGGCTGGAATCCGATGCGGACAGAGACTGCGATGCGGTCGAGCTGGCAGTCGATCAGGCGGTCAGATTCGAGCAGCACATCAGAGCCGGTGATGCAGGCGAGCGCAAAATCGCGCGAGATACCGATCACGGTCTTATCGTTGAGGGAGCTGTCCTTGAGCAGCTTTGCACCGAAGGGCAGACGCACCTGACCGTTCGCATCGAGGGTACGGTCGCGCATCTCGGTCATGGCGAGAATCTTCGCAACGGTCGCGGGCGAAGCGATAACGGTCGTCAGATCGTAGGCGGAGAACTGTGCATAGAGCGTTGCGAGATCGTTGTAGGTCAGCGTGGTTGTCGCGGAGCTGACCGGCGTCACGGCATTCACAATAACGGCGAGTGCCTTGCCTGCGATCGCACCCGCAAGCTTGTGGCCGACTGCGCGCAGCATCACAGCAAATACGTCGATTCTCTGCTGACGGATCGTCTCATAGGAAGCGGAGATCAGTCTGCCGTATTTGTCGAGCGGGATCGCATCCGATTCGGTAATGACGGTCTTTTTGAGGGAGACACCCTCCGCGGTCGTGGCAGAATACGCGCCGTCGGTCTCATCGACAGAGAAGCCCTTGCAGGAAGATGCGCTGACAGCGGATGAAGCAGCCGTCAGTTCCGGCAGAATGGATTCCTCCATGCCGCGCTTGATCGCTCTGCGGACGAATTCGGGGAAGAGCACTGCGCTCTCGGTGGTTGTGAAAAACTTCTCGACCGGATCGCAGTCCTTGCCGGAAACGCGGATATCGAAGCGCTTGAGCTGACGCTCAAAGGCATCGAGCTGCGCGAGATCGGTGCCCGCATACTGTGCAGAGGGATCGGCTGCCTCCAGTGCCTGCGTGAAGGTGCGGTTTGCGAGATGATACATACCTTTTTCAAGTCTGACAGAATCGTACATAGCAGTTCCTTTCTGCGGGGGATCACCCCGACTGACATCAGTTTACGGAATCAGATCGTCTGTTCCGCCAACGTTTTCCGGTTGCGCAGTTCAATCTCTTCGGCCTGCGCATTTTTGAGTCTTGCGTCTGCAAGTTCGGTCTCGTCCTGCAAATTGATATGATCCCAGGCGATTTCCGGCTCATCGGAGAAGCCCGCGCCGCGGAGAACCGCCGCACCGATCTTCCGCAGAACCGGACTGAGCACTCTGCGGAAATATTCGAGCTCCGAGGTCAGGATATCGGCCTGCTGTGCGGACATTCGCTCCGTTGAGGACCATTGCAGCCCGAGCAGGAACGGCGGGATCGAGAGCTTCGCGACAATCTGTTCAAGCAGCTGCCGCACGGGAATATTCGTATCGAAGAGCTGATTCTCCGCGCCGATGACCTTGATTCCGATGTCACCGACCGCGACAAAATCCTGCACCTCGCCGTATTTCGCCGCCCGGATCCCCTGCTGCCAGGTTTCCGCGATTGCCTGCGCATGTTCTTTTGCAAACGCCGCGGAATCGTTGTCCGGATGATAGGTCACGGCATAGCGGATATTTCCGGCGCGGTCGTAATTCTGCCCGATGCATTCATAGATGCGAAGCAGGATCTGCGATACAGCAGGCAGACCGCGCAGCACAGATACGCCGCTGATGGATCCCGCGGGCGGATCGAGCGCTGCAAAGAGGATATGCTCTGCATTCCGCAGCGGCACAAAGTCATTCCCGCTCCGGACGAGAAATCTGCACGCGCCGTTTTGCCCCGCATCCGCCCGGACAAGTCCCGGATGTGTCGTCAGAAGTGACGCAGGCACGCCGTTTTCGTCATAGATCAGTTCGCCGTATGCATTGCCGTAGGTCAGCAGACTGTTGAGCATCTGATCGGCAAAGAGCTGAAGCGATGTTCCGGTCAGATTGACAGGAACATGATTTGCAAAGCGGTCGAGAACAGCCTGCGCGTCCGGATTCTCCGCGGTGAGCCGGAAGCCGCCGGTAAGCCGGACGATTTTCCGGATCGCCGCATCAATGACCGGCACGGCAAAGCGCAGCGCATCATAGAGCTGATACTCCTGCGCCGGCAGCGTATCGGGCACACGCAGCGGCAGCGATTCCGCCGGTGCGGCCCTGGGCGGCGCGAGCATCAGCGGCACCGTATCCGAGCGCACGGGTGTTTTCTTTCGCTGAAAAATTCTCGGGAACGCCAATTTAACACCTCCATATTCAGATTTTGCACGTCATCGTCTGACGGCCGCAACATAGAACGTATCCTGTTTCGGCCGGTCGAGCACCGTCGCGACAAAATACCGGATATCGTCCATTGCGTGGTCATTTTGCTTGACAGGCACATCACGCGCCGCCTGCTTATCCCAGGCATAGAGCGAAAATTCGCGGATCGCATCGGTACAATCCGGCGCGATCAGAATCTCGCGGTTCCGCAGCGCATCGGCAGTTCTGCGGATGCCGGAGAGCACATCATTTTTCGCCGGAACGACTGTGAATCTGCCGTGTCTGCGGATACAGGCGATAAAGCTTGCCGCAGACGGATCGACAATGACCTGTTCAATGGGGCAGTCGCCCGCGAGCCGTTCAAGCGCGGCGTAATGCTCTTCATCGGTACGCGGCAGCCCGGTTTTCCGCGCATCATAATAGCATTCGCGGATGCGGTACCAGCGCCCGCCATGCAGGCCCCAGAGTCCGAGTGACGTCGGATTGATCGTGCCGTAATCGCAGGAAATCACATAGCGTTCGGCGTGATCCGGCGGCGCGGCGACATGGAGCTTTTCGGAGAACATCGGATAGATGAGCCCCTCTGCGGCGGTCCAGATGCCTTTGACATACCGGTCATGGAATACGCCGGTATAGAGTCTCTCGTAGCGTCTGCGGATCGCAGGCGTCAGCGAGGCATTGTCGCGCATCGTAAAGTGCAGATAAAGCGCATGTTTCTCATCCGCCTTCCGGATCCACTCCTGATAGAACCAATGCGAAGGCTGCGCAGGATTGCAGGAGAACCAGAATCTGGAATGCGGCACAGAGCATCTTGCGAGTGCCTGTTCCACGAAGGAACGCGGCATCAGCGCGACCTCATCGAAGAGCACCCCCGCGAGCGTGATGCCCTGAATGAGGGAAGCAGAGCTCTCGTCCTTGCCGCCGAAGCAGTAGAAGCGGTTGCATCGTCCGCCAAGACCGATTTCGAGATACCCGCGGCTGATCTGCTCCGAGACCCGAAAGCCGACTGCCTTCAGCAGCGACGTCAGCGGCTGGAGCAAATTGCGGCGGAGCGACGTTCTTGTCTTGCCGCAGAACGCAAAATCGCGCTCCTGAAATGTGGCTGTCGCCCAGAGTACAAAGCCGAGCGACAGCGCCGTTGTCTTACCGGAGCGCACAGCACCGTCACAGATCACCGCATCAAGCGCGCGTGTCTGCGGATCCTGCCACCACCCGATCGCCTTACGCTGTTTCGGAGAAAACGGCACCGGCATCTGCAAGTTCCGCCACCTCCTCCGTCTGACCGCCCTGCAGCGCCTGCACCAGCTTTTCCGCAGCATCGGCCGCGTCCGCAGCGCCCGCGCATTCGAGCAGCTTATTCATCGCACTGAGCCGGTCTGCGAGTTTGATCTCAATGCCGCCGTTTTTGTCCGTTTTGATCCCGGTGACATGGAAGAGATCGAGCCCCCGGATCTCGTCCTGTGAGATGCTTTCCGCAAAGACAAGCTTCGCAGCATCATTCGCATCTCCGAAGGCCAGCCGCACAAGTCCCGCGGTAACGAGTGCCTGCAAGGGCAGCGCAGGCTGCGCGGCAAGCTGCTTCAGATACTTCCGGCAGTAGGGAGAATGGAGCATTTGCAGCCCCTCCTCCGCAGCCGAATCCGGCGGAAAGCCCGCTTTGAGCGCAGCTTCCCGGACATTGCCGAGCGCGAGATACCAGCGGCAGAATGCAGCGCGGCTTGATTTCTGCCTGTCCATCAGCAAAACCACCTTTCTGTTTGGGATTCCGATGCACGGTGAGGGAGCAGCCGGCATCTGTAAACCCCCGCCAAAAATGCAAAAAGTTGCACGTTCGCGTACAACTTTACCGATATCTTTTTATATTTTAATCTTAAAATCGCAGTATTTCTGCACATATCACGATAAATGTTCTAATTATATATAGTATAAAAAAGCCGCCCCGGTCAGCAAAGAACCGGAGCGGTTGGATTGGCTTATTCAGTTGTTATGGTGCAAAGCTGACCTGCAATCTGCATCAAAGCATCTTCCGTATCGCAGTTCACACGGCGAATATCCATGTCTTTGATCTCCGGCAGGCTGCCGTGCGGAACCCCCAGCATCCACTGATACCATGCAGTATCCTGCGTCAGGTCAACGCCGTTCTTTTCGTAGTATTCATTCAGCGTTACCGAGAGAATTCCGTCCGCAGAAACATGCAGATCGCTCAGCGCAGCCGCCGCGTCAGCATCATGGATCGGCAGAACCAGCGTAATGGTATCAATGTCTCCGCATGGCAGGACGGAGACAATCGGCTGATTCTCAAGCGGCGGCGTAATCGCGCCTGAAAAGCTGTCCGTTACCGCCGCTGTACCCGGCTGCTCCTCCGGGATCGGGGTGATATACTTCGCGCCGAGTACGCTGCTCCAGTAGCTTGTGCTCTCCGGCTGCTGACTGAGCCACGCATTTCTGCGGTTCATACCGTCGGTGCCGGTTTCATCCGGTGCCTCTGCGGTGTAAGCATCCGGCTCAGCACTCGTATAGTATGTGCTGAAGGTCACTTCATAATCTGTCAGCTCCGGAATCGAGCCATCCGGAATCGAAATAAAGAAGTAGAAATTCGTGTCGTCATCGTATTCTGCGCCCAGCGCCTTGATTGCCGTATCGCTGACCGTCTGCACGCTGAAATCCAGATGCAGCTTGCCGGACGGCGTAATTGTGCCGCCATGAAAGTCCCAGCGGACGACATTGCCCGGCATTACGGCGGCCGGCACACCTATGAACAGCATATCCTGCACCGGATGCTCCGGGTCAACCGCAAGGACAGTCCCGGAAACGGGGTCTGTGACCTGCGCTTCATCAAAGCCGGTTTCAAGCCATTCTTTAGAAAGCTGCGTGCGAAGCGGGGTCTGATCCTGTTCCGGATCACCTGTCAGATATTTTTCGCCGTCTGCGGCAGTCCGAATGAGATCAACCGCTATGCCATGTTTATCAGGTATGATTGTCACCGGGATAGATGTTCCGCGATAATTGACCCAGTACCATGCGGGGAACGGCTCCTGTGCGGCATCCTCGCGGATTTCCTGCACCTCTTCGCAGTCCTCCGGCACAGCGTGTTCCTTTTCGAGCCAGAGTCTGAAGCCCTCCTGATTCTGAGAAAGCGCATTGAACGCGTCCCATTCATCGCCGTATTCTGCCTGAAATGCGCGGTATTTTTCGAGCCAGCCGTCCTTTTCCTGCTTCACATCCTCCGGCATATTCTCCGCGCGGAATGTCGTCAGGCGCAGCGCAAAATCGGTCAGGTCCGGCAGTACATTCTTCTCAACCGCAATGCCGTAATAGGTGATATACTCCTTTGCGCTGTCTGACGGCTCCGGCGAAATATGCTGCATACAGACCGCATCCAGCGTCAGTTTGCCGTCCCGCGTAATCTCAACGCAGCGGTATGAGACCGTGGCACCGGATGTATCTCCTGCAAACTGATCCTCCGGAATCCCGAAGAAGATCACATCCTGCTCTGCGAGCGCATCCGCATCAAACAGCGCAAGCAGCTGCTCCGCGGAATTGTCCGCCGGATCCTCCGGTGTCAGCAAGTCAATAACCGGCTGTGCCTGCTCCGGCGTGCGGATGATCTGCGCAGAAAGACTGTACGGCGCATCTGCACGGTTATGTTTTGTCGCAGTATTCATGCCGTTCATTTTGACCTCATCATAATTGTCATGTGAAAGCTCTGTCAGCGCCTGTGTTTCAACCGATTCCCCGGCAGAATATCCGACCGGCATGGCATCGCGATGATTGCCGATCGCTTCCCTGCCGACCGACACCGCCATGACAAGGCAGGCCGCCATTGCCGCACAGATTCCGATTGTCCAGGAACGTGTTTTCGCTGTAGAAATTTGACGTTTTTTCGTTGATTCCGTATCATATACGCGCTGTATATCCGCATCGGAAAGCGGCATGCGGTTTTCCTGCCAGTCTGCGAATTCATCGAGCATATCCTGCGGCAGATGACTAAGTGCGCGCATCAGATCCTGATCTTTCATATCAGCCCCTCCTCCTTGAGAAATACACGGAGTTTCTCCCGTGTGCGTTTGAGGTTCATCTTGATTTTTCCGGGCGTTGCGCCGTGTGCCTCCGCAATTTCCTGCGGTGTCTGCATGGCGTAGTAACGTGCGAGAAAAATCATGCGGGAATCCTTCGGGATCGAGCGCAGAAACCGCGCCACAGCGTCCTGTAAAGCGATCTCATTGACCTGATCCTCAAGGTTTTCATCGGAAGCAAGATAAGGTGCAAGCTCTTCGAGTGTTTCCGCAGGCTGACCGCCGCCGCGTTTATCGGCACGTTTTGCGGAGAGCCGGTCGAGCGCCAGATTCCGCGTGATGCCGGAGACAAACGCTGTCAGGGAGCGCGGTTCAGCAGGCGGAATCGAATCCCAGAGCTTGAGGAGCACATCATTTGCACATTCCTCTGCATCCTGTCTGTCTCCGAGGATGCGGAATGCAACGGTGCGGCAGAGCCGGCCGAACTTCTGCTCGCAGATGCTGATCGCCTGTTCGTCGCGGTTCGCGAACATCAGCAGGAGATCCTTTTCACCTGTCATATCCTGATCCCTCCTTTCCGGAGCGTCTTGCTCCTTCACCTTATCTGACGGATTCCGTCCGGGCTGCGTAACGGATTTTTTATAAATTTGAGAAACGCTGAATAAACCGATATCTCCGCTGGATCAATCATGGGGCTTTGCAGTATTTCCATAGTAATGAGAAATGTAGATGCCCGCTTGTGCGGACAGATTTCAGAGTCAGGTTTGATTTCAGTTTCCTTTGGATATAGTTCATTATACCATAACTATATAAAAGTTGCAAAACAGAACAGGCGCACGCTGCTGAAAATGAAACTTCCGCCAACAACTCACAGTACACCGCATCAGTTTCTAATTTCTAATTTCTAATTCTCTTTAACCCCTTGCTTTTTTCGGATGATTCTGGTATAATAGTATCATGCGGCTGTATATCCTGCCGCAGAAACGAGAGACTAATGGAAAAAGGAGTTTGGCAAGGATGGATGATCAGAAAAGTTTAGAGGCACAGCTCCTCGGTGATATGGGATATGAGGATCCGCGCAAGGCTTCGCAGCCGCAGATTCAGTATCAGGAGCTCAGCGAAGAACAGATCGCAATTTTACAGCAGCAGCGTGCTGCAAAGGGTCAGCCGCCCTATACAGATGAAGAAATCGCAGAGCTGAAGGCGGATTTCATCGAGCGTCAGCGGACGCAGGCGATGCAGGCCGCAATGGCCGCACAGGCACAGGCACAGCAGGCCGCAGCCGCCGCGCTCCTTGCAGAGCCGGAGGATTATTCGCAGCCGGAGCGCAAGCCGCAGCATGAGGCGCTGCCGCAGGTCGATGCGAGTGCATTGCTGGAAGAGCCTGCACCGGAGCCGGAACGCAAGGTTGTCTTCAATCAGGAGGATTTGCAGGCTGCAAAGATGTCCGCGGCGAAGCGCGCAAGCGAAAGCCTCAAGGAAATCCCTGCACAGACCCCCGAACAGCAGAAGCGTGCCCGCGAGGAAATGGCGCTGCTGCGTCTTCAGCAGCAGGAGGAGCTCGCTGCAAAGGGCTTCACCGTTGCAATCGTCCTGACGATTCTCGGCGTGCTGGCAGGTGCATGTACGATCCTGTTCTCTGCCGGTGCCTATCCGGATCCGTCCAACGCACCGGGCGTCTTCAAGTTTTTTGATACCTGCTATCTGATTCTCGGCCTGGCAATGGTCGGTCTTGCAATTACAATCCTTCTGCGCGTCAGACAGACAAAAGGTCTTGCATCTGCTATTTTTGCAATCAATGCAATTCTGATGCTGCTGCCGGGCGTTGTCTCGCTGCTCTCCGAAAAGAAGAACGCAGAAGGCGGCGCAATCGTCTGCGCAGGTTATATTCTTTCCATCATCCTCAGCATCGTCGTCGTGTTCATCATGTCCACGAGCGACAAGATCACTGCATACTATAAAAAGAGCGAAATTATGTATGAATGATAGCGGCATTCTGCAAATTGAACCGATTGCCGTAATCCATACGGATTTCCGCGAAAAATTCGGACTCCCGCGGCAGAGCGGACTGGTTCCCGCGCTGCGCGGAGAGATCATATTCCGTCCGTCATACAGTCAGCCGGAAGCTGTCAGAGGCATCGAAGCATTCTCGCATCTCTGGCTGATCTGGGGCTTTCATGCAGCACAGAAGCAGGAGGGAAAGGGCTGGTCGGCAACTGTCCGGCCGCCGCGCCTCGGCGGAAATACACGGATCGGCGTCTTTGCGACACGCGCGCCATACCGGCCGAATCCGCTGGGGCTTTCCTGTGTCAGACTGGAGCAGGTTTATGCAGAAGAGCAGCCTGTCCGGCTGATCGTTTCCGGCGTCGATCTGCTGGACGGAACCCCGATTTATGATATCAAGCCCTATATTCCGCTGGCAGACTGTCAGCCGGATGCATCAGAGGGCTATACAGCTGAAACAAGACAACATGTTCTGCGTGTAGATTTCCCGCCGGAGCTGCTCAGCCGGTTCCCTGCGGATAAACAGCAGGCAGCGCTGGAAATTCTGCGGCTGGATCCCCGTCCGGGATATTCGGATGATCCGGCGCGGCAGTACGGCATCAGCTATGCGGGTATGGACATCCGGTTCCGGGTTTCCGGCGATCTGCTGACAGTCTGTGCGGTGATCCCTGACAATGAAAAGGAGTAAATGTTATGGCAAAGCTTTATGAATCCGGAGAGAACTATCTGGAGACAATTCTGATGCTGCATCTGCATGATAATTTCGTGCGTGCAGTTGACATTGCACATGAAATGGATGTATCGAAGCCGAGTGTCAGCCGTGCAATGGGCATCCTGCGCGACGGCGGCTTTATCAATATCGCAGAGGACGGCAATATCACGCTGACAGACAGCGGCAAAGAGGTCGCAGAGCGGATCTATGAGCGGCATCTGGTCCTCTCGCAATGGCTGATGGACCTCGGCGTTTCTCAGGAAACGGCAGTCGAGGATGCCTGCAAAATGGAACATGATATCAGCGTGGAATCCTTCCAGGCACTCAAGGAGCATCTCCGCAAGGAGCATCCGAATGTCAATCTTGATGTGAAATCGTAACAGCGGCAAACCTGAAAAAAGAAAGAGAACCGCTTAAAGGAGCAGCAAAATGAACCTCAATGCATTTTTCCGCAGCACAAAATTCCGTGTCCTGCTTTGTATCCTTGCGCTGCTGACGGGTATTATGCTTTATTCGCTGAAATCCGGCGCACATACGGATTATCTGACGCGAATGATGCAGAGCATCAGCGCACCGGCGCGCAAGGCATCCTCTGCAATTTCCGGGAACGTCAATACGCATCTGGACACGTATTTTGAATCCAAGGCGTATCGCGATGAAAACGCGCGTCTGCGCAAAGAGATCGCCGCGCTCAATGAGCAGCTCATCGGCTATGATGATGCAATCGAAGAGCTGGAAGCACTGCGCGATCAGCTTGGAATCAAGCAAAAGCATCGTGATTTCGTACTTTCCGAGCCCTGCAAGGTGCTGATGCCGGTCGCAAATGATCTGACGCACAGCTTCCTGATCGACCAGGGCGAGGATGACGGCATCACGCTGAATGCACCGGTCATCTGTGCAGACGGTCTGATCGGTGTGATTACGGAGCTGAGCCCGCATTATGCAACCGTCACGACGATGCTCTCGCCGGAGCTTTCGATCGGCGCTGTCATCCTGCAAACCGGAGACAGCGGCATTGTCGAGGGCGATCTGCGCTATGCGGTCGATGACCGTGCCGTGATGATGTACATTGACGAAAAGAGCACCGCGAAGGAAGGTGACCTGATCATCACCGCAGGTACGACCGGTCTGTTCCCCTATGGTCTGCCGGTCGGCAATGTGACTGAGATCAGCCTGGAAGAGAGCGGCCTTGCAAAGAACGCATTGCTTGCGCCGTCCGTTGATTTTTCCGCGCTGGAATCGGTGACAGTCCTGCTGGATTTTGAAGGAAAGGGTGAGACCTTCGGTGAAAGCTAAGCAGCAAAAGCCGCTGCGGCAGCGACGGACAAGCTCTGAACAGCGCACCAGGCGGCGCAATCTCATCCGGAAAGCGCTGAGCATTCTGCTCCTGCTGCTCTGTGCAGTCCCGATGCTCGGCGGCGGATTGCAGCCGCTTTGGGTAATTCCGGCAGCGGTTTGCATCTGCATGAATGAGGATCTGTATTTCTGCATGGCAGCGGGCGTCATCGCCGGGTTCGCGATTGACCTTGCGTGCGGCGGCGTACTCGGTGTCAATTCGATTTACATGGTCATTTTCTGCACAGCTGTCTGTCTGCTGTTTGAGCAGATTCTGCGGCGCAGTTTTCTGCATTATTTTGTCCTGACGGCAGCGGGCGTATTTCTGCACGGGGCGCTGCGCTATCTGCTGACGGTCGGGATTTTCCGGACCGAAGGCAGAGAGATGTTCTGGGGCAAAATTCTGATGCCCTCTGCCCTGCTGACGCTTGCAGCAGCGTGCATTGTGTATCTGTTGTATCTGCCGCTTTCGCGTCTGTTGACGAAGCGCGTGCGTTCTATGGATGCAGCAGCAATCCGCCGCGATTTTTAGTCGGTATCGCTCCGCGATGGGTTTTATTGGGCTCCGCCCAAACCCGCCAAAGGGACTTGTCCCTTTGGAATCCCATGTTTATCTGTGATTAGAATGAAGCCGCTCCAATCAAGCAAATTGGGGCGGCTGAAGTTATAATTCCTCATCTTGCTTTTTACTGCATAATGTGATATAACCGCGCCGTGCGCGGCTCCATTGATCTAAAGCCCGCCACCGGGCAACGCCCGGCTGAAGTTATGATTCCTCATCTTGCTTTTTACTGCATAATGTGATATAACCGCGCCGTGCGCGGCTCCATTGATCTAAAGCCCGCCACCGGGCAACGCCCGGTTGAAGTTATAATTCCTCATCTTGCTTTTTACTGCATAATGTGATATAATTTGTCATATAACAAAG
>CAMNFV010000094.1 GCA_946537515.1 uncultured Ruminococcus sp.
CCTTTGTGTACTTTTTTCGCCCTCACCCATTGCGTTTTCTTTCATAATATGTTATAATGGAACAGTATGGATTTATAAGGGGAGGTGTCGGCTACGGAGATTCAGATTCGCATGGCTGAAGAAGCGGATATCCCGGCACTTTGCAGGCTGCGGCTTGCATATTTCGATGAGGAATTCGGCAATCTGCCGCAGGAACAGCTTTCTGCGATCTCAGCGCAGCTTCCCGCATATTTCGCGGATCATCTCGGCAGGGACTGCCTTGTCGCGGCAGCAGAATCACCGGAGGGTGTACTCGTTGCAAACGCGATTCTGATGATCTCGGAGAAGCCTGCCAATCCGTTCTTCCCGAATGGCCGGACAGGCTATGTCCTCGGCGTATTCACAGAACCCGCATACCGCGGCAAAGGCATCGCCACGCGCATGATGCAGCTGATTCAGAATACCGCAAAAGCCCGCAGCCTTGATCAGGTGACGCTTTCAGCAAGCGATATGGGGAAGCGCATCTACGAAAAAATCGGATTCCGCGTGAAGCAGTCGAAATTTACTGAAATGGAGTGGATTCCGGAATGATGCAGCATTGCGGGACGCAGACGATCGAAACAAAGCGGCTGATCCTGCGGCGATTCATAGCAGAGGATGCGGCCGATATGCTGCAAAACTGGGCTTCTGATCCGCAGGTGCAGCATGAATACGGCGAACCGACCTACGAAACGCCGGAAGCTGTACAGGGCTTGCTGCAAACCTATCTTGCAGGCTATGCGCAGCCGGATTTCTACCGCTGGGCGATCATTGCGCGCGAAACCGGCAGGAATATCGGGATGATCGCGTTCTGCAAGGTCTGGCCGGACTGCAAAACTGCCGAGATTGAATATTGCATCGGTGCGGATTTCTGGGGTCGCGGCTATGCAGGCGAGGCGCTGGAAGCTGTGATCTCATGGACTTTTGCGCACACGGATTTTGGAAAACTTGAAGCCTATCACCGCGCCGCAAACCCGAAATCGGGGCGTGTGCTGCAAAAATCACCGATGCACCGGACAGAGACCGTCGAACGATTCATCCGCGCAGGGGAATCGCCCGAGGGTGAGATCTGCTATTGTATCGAACGGCAGCCGTGATGTCAGCAAGGATCAGCAAAGAGAAAATCTGATTGATACAGAAAGAAGAGCAACAAAACGCAGCGGAGCCCGACTCCGCAGGAAAGGATTCATTATGGATATCGGAATTGACCTCGGTACGGCGAATATCATTATCACGAAGCGCCGCAAGGGCGTTGTGCTGAATGAGCCTTCCGTGATCGCCTTTAACAAGCGCACGGAGCGCGTTGTCGCTGTCGGAGAGGAAGCCTATAAAATGGAAGGGCGCTCGCCGAAATACATTGCCGTTGTGCATCCGCTGCAGGACGGCGTGATCTCGGATGATATTCTGACGCAGGCGCTGATCCGCGAGATGATCGACGTCGTTGCAGGCGCCCGCATCATCAAGCCGCGCATTGTGATCTGCGTTCCCTCGCTGATTACGGATGTGGAAAAGCGTGCGATCCTCGATGCCGCGATGAGCACCGGTTCGCGCAAGGTGCATCTGATTCAGGAGCCGCTGGCCGCATTGCTCGGTGCCGGCATCTCGATCAACCGCCCGGTCGGCAATATGGTCGTGGATATCGGCGGCGGAACAACGGATATCGCAGTCGTTTCGATGAACGGTATCGTCACGGCGCGTTCGCTGAAAATTGCCGGAAATAAATTCGATCAGTCGATTATCCGCTATGTGCAGAATAAATATCAGATTCTGCTCGGTGCAAAATCCGCAGAGAAGGTGAAAAAGACGCTCTGCAATCTCTATAACCCCGCGGAGGATGTCATTGCGCAGGTCAAGGGGCGCAATATTTCGCGCGGTCTGCCGGATCAATGTGATCTGAGCGAAGCCGAGCTTTCCGAGGCGCTGGAAGATGATATCAACGAGATCGGCGAGACGATCCGCCGCGTTCTGGAGGAAACTCCGCCGGAACTGGTCGGTGATATCTGTGCAAACGGCGTTCTGCTGACGGGCGGCGGTGCGCTGCTCGGCGGTCTGGAGCCCTATCTGACGCGAATGCTCGGTGTCCCCTGCCGGACGGCAAAGGATCCGCTGACCTGTGTTGCACGCGGCACAGAGAAGGCCTTTACGCGCCGCGATATTCTGCTCGACGGCTTCGAGCGCATTGATGCCTATACTCAGTCTTAAACAAAATAGCCGCTTCCATTCAGCTGTTATGCGAACGGAAGCGGCTTTTTCTATTGGATTCAAATATCAGAGCACCTTCGAGAGGAACTCTTTGAGGCGCGGATTCTTCGGATTGCGGAAGAACTCTCTCGGTGAATTCTGCTCCATGACAACGCCCTCTGCCATGAACATCACACGCGAGGCGACTTCCTTTGCGAAGCCCATTTCATGCGTCACGACAACCATGGTCATGCCGTCATCTGCGAGCTGCTTCATCAGCTGCAAAACCTCACCGACCATTTCCGGATCGAGCGCAGAGGTCGGCTCATCGAAGAGCATGACTTCCGGGTTCATGGCAAGTGCGCGTGCGATTGCGATGCGCTGCTTCTGACCGCCGGAGAGCTGCGCAGGATATGCATTCGCCTTATCCGGCAGTCCGACGCGCTCCAGCAGCTCCATGGCCTTTTTATCGGCCTGATCAGGGGCCATGCGCTTCAGCTTGACCGGCGCGAGCGTGATATTCTGCTTGATAGAAAGATGCGGGAACAGATTGAAGTGCTGGAAAACCATGCCCATGCGCATCCGCACCTGATTGATTTCCTTATCATGGAGATGCGTGATTTCTTTGCCGTCAAAGAGAATCTCACCGCTTGTCGGGGTCTCCATGAGGTTCAGGCAGCGCAGAAATGTCGATTTACCGGAGCCGGAAGGTCCGATGATAACGACCTTTTCGCCCTTGTCGATGTGTTCGGTGATGCCGCGCAGCACCTTTGTTTTTTCAAAATCCTTTGTCAGGTTCTTAACGTCGATCATTTGCTGCGAGCCTCCTTTCCAGTCTGCCGACAAGCCGTGTCAGCACGACGACCATGACCAGATAGATCGCGGCGACTGCCAGCAGCGGCAGGAATGCCGAGAAGGTCTGTGAGCGGATGATATCGCCGCCCTTTGTCAGGTCTGCGATTGCGATATAGCCTGCGACGGATGTTTCCTTGAGCAGCACGATCGCCTCATTTGCAAGCGCCGGCAGGACATTCTTGAAGGCCTGCGGCATAATGATATAGGCCATCGTCTGCGTATAATTGAGGCCGAGGCTTCTGCCGGCTTCGAGCTGCCCGACGTCGATCGACATAATGCCGCCGCGGACGATTTCCGCGACATAGGCGCCCGAATTGATGCCGAATGCGATCACGGCCACAAATGTTTTTGAGATCGGGACGCTTGCGAAAATGACAAAGTAAATGATCAGCAGCTGCACAACGACCGGCGTACCGCGGATGACGGTCAGATACAGCCGGCAGATCAGATCGGGGATCAGCAGCTTATGCGTCCGCAGATAGGTCGAGCGGATGATCGCGACCAGAAAGCCGAGGATCATGCCGAGACATACAGCCAGCGCTGTGATCAGCAGCGTGGTACACAGACCGTCCCAGAGATATCTCCAGCGGTCCGCTTCGATAAAATTCTGTCTGAAGCTTTCAGCGAAGTTCATATTCCATTCCTCCGAAAAAGCAGCAGGGCTGCCGGATTCATGACAGCCCTCTGTTACGATTCTCTTTTCTCTGACGGATTACTTTCTGACGATAACGACCTGATGCGTGACCGCATAATTATTTGTAAACAGGACGTTTTTCTCTCTGTCCGGCGTAACGGAAAGCCCCGCGACACCGACATCTGCCTTACCGGACTGGACAGCCGGGATGACAGAATCGAAAGCCATATCCTCGATCAGCAGTTCATAGTTGAGATAATCGCAGACTGCATTCATCATATCGACATCAAATCCGACGATCTCGCCGCCCTGACGCTCTTCATAGGGCGGGAACTCCGCGTTCGTCGCCATGACGATCTTGCCTTTGCTGCGGCTGAGATCCTGGCGGACAACATACGGATACTGGCCTTTTTTATCGCCCTCATAGTTATCCTTGATTCTCTGGAGCGTGCCGTCCTGTGTCAGCGCATCCAGGGCTTCATTCAGCTTTGTCTGCAATGCGGTATTGCCGAGCTTGACAGCGATCGCATACTCCTCATCCGCGAACTCCTCATCGAGGATCTGGATATCCTGATTGACCTCTGTGAAGGACTTTGCAGTCTCCAGGTCAACGATGACCGCGTCGATCTTGCCCTGCTTGAGAGCCTGAACGCCGTCTGCGGCTTTGTTATATTTTTCAACGGTAGCGTCTTCAATGTCGCCTGCGAGCGTATCGCCGGTTGTACCGAGCTGAACGCCGATCGTTTTGCCCTTGAGGTCGTCGATCGAATGCACGGTATTCTTGAGGTTCGAGCCGCAGCCCGTGAGCAGCAGTGCAGCCATTGCAGCTGCGGAAATACATGCAGCAATTTTTCTCATCATGGTTCCATTTCCTTTCCTTTTTTCGGTGTGATAGATTGATTCCATTGCGGACAATTTGATTATAGCATATAATACAGAAAAAAGCAATGGGAAAAGTGAAAAAAATGAACCGTACCGGGCAAAAATGCAAAGCTGACAAATAAAAAAGCCGTTCCCTTTCGGAAACGGTTTTTCTGGATGAGGATGAGCGGACTTGAACCGATGACCCCCTGCATGTCAAGCAGGTACTCTAACCAACTGAGCTACACCCTCACAACAGACTCTATTATATCATATGTTTTCGGATTTGTCAACCCCTATTTCAGAATTTTTTTGAGTTTTTCTGAAATAGGCGTCTGATGCATAAAATGCGGCAGCGGTGCAGATCGGCCGCCGCCGCATTTCTGTATGATACGATCAGCCGTAGCGTCTGGAATTCTGCTCTGTGCGCAGCCAATCGACTGCGAAGGCAATGAATTCAGAATTCGTCATACGGTGTCCGTCGCGCAGGCCGAATTCCCAGCAGGTGCTCCGGTCGGCATTTTCCCAAGCCTGCATGATTGCGTGCCGGATAGAACGCTCAACGCGGGAGGGCGTGCTGTGCAGCATTTCCGCGACCGCCGGGTAGATCAGGTTCATCATGCAGCCGCTGCGAATGCCCTGTTCAAAGGCGGTCACGATTGCGCAGCGGAGATAATGGAATCCGCGCAGATTCGTCGGAATCCCGAAGCTGTGCAGCAAATGCGTGATTGAGATTTCCGGATCTCTCTGCTGGCCTGCGGCATCCTGCTCATCCGACCGTACCCCGCAGAGCCGGTACACATAGCTCACGAGCTCTGAAATATCCTGCGGATACGGGAGATAATGTACGCCCTGCTGCGTCAGGATTTGTGCAAGCCCGTCATTTTTTCTGCGGTACAATACGAGGATCATGAGCTCCGAATGCCGGAGCAGTTCCTCTGTCAGAACCGGGACATGGACAGATTCTGAGGTCAGATTGAGAATCAGAACATCCGAATGCTCTGTCCGGACGGCTTCCGTCAGCTTGTCATGCCGCTGAAGCCGTGTCACCGCCCAGTCGCCGCTTGCAGAAAATGCGGCTGCGATGTTTGCTGCAAATTCATCGCCGATATCGCCGATGAGAATGCGAAGTTGTCTGTTCATTTTGCATCTCCTTTTTTATATATCTATCTGCGATTCACATTATATCAAATATTTTGTCATGCTGTCAAGGGAGAATCATGCAGAATCGTGTCGAATATTGCGGAAAGAGGAATATTTTGTCGAAGGATTGTCCGAACGGTCGGTTTTCTGCGGTAATCGGCTGATATTTTTTCATTTCGCCGCATAGGATTTGGATGA
This sequence comes from uncultured Ruminococcus sp., assembly GCA_946537515.1. Classification (GTDB taxonomy): domain Bacteria; phylum Bacillota; class Clostridia; order Oscillospirales; family Ruminococcaceae; genus Firm-04. The sequence goes on from CAMNFV010000094.1 coordinate 5,891, forward strand.
AAGGGGACGATCCGGATGCGTGAGATCTGGTTTTCCGTGATATTTTGCGGAATACCTGCAACAGTTTTCGGGATGCTTGCAGCGGCGGCGCTGCTGACATATATTGACCTATCGGGCGTGTACTATACGGCTGCGGCGGCAATTCCGCTGCTCGGGGGCTGTATGATCTGCGGCCGCGTTGCCGGAAAAAGGCTGCGCAGGGGCGGAATCCGGTGCGGATTGCTTTCAGCGCTGCTGCTGACTTCGCTCTGGTATGCTGCGGCATGTCTGCTGGCAGGGAGGCTCTTTGTGCCCATGCTCAGTATATTGACTTTGCCCTGCGGTGTGATTGGCGGGATTTGCGGCGTGAATACCAGACTGCCGCTGCCGCATAAACGTATGCATACGGCACAGCAGTTCCCGCAGAGGCTGATGCTCTCCCGTCAGGCTGCCAGCGGGATCCGGCGTGCTAGGGCGCAGAAACGGGAACAGCAACAGGCAGAATCCGACGAAATTCAGCCGGAAAGTTGCTGACATATTTCGCCGATATCCGTAAAATTCTGTGCACGTATACAAAGAATGTGAAAAGATGAAGAAAACCCTTGATTTTTTTCCAAAACATGATACAATAGATTTAGCACTCGGGGATAATGAGTGCTAAGAATCTCTCAAAGAGAGTGCTAAACGACCGGAAACCCCGCATCGCGGTTTCCGAATATAGAACAGGAGGAACCTTATCATGACTATTAAACCTTTGGCTGACAGAGTTGTGATCCGCATGACCGAAGCGGAGGAGACCACAAAGGGCGGCATCATTCTGACCGCTTCTGCACAGGAAAAACCGCAGGTTGCGGAGGTCGTTGCAGTCGGTCCCGGCGGCGTCGTGGACGGCAAGGATGTGACCATGTATGTGAAGGTCGGCGACAAGGTGCTGCTCAGCAAGTATGCAGGCACCGAGGTCAAGCTGGACGGTCAGGAGTACACAATCGTCAAGCAGAATGATATTCTCGCAATCGTCGAGTAATCGGCTGCGAATTTATGGATTTCCGGATTCTGAAAGGAGTTAATATATTATGGCAAAAGAACTGAAGTACGGCGAGGAAGCAAGAAAGGCGCTTCAGGCCGGTATTGATAAGCTGGCGGATACCGTCAAGATTACACTTGGCCCGAAGGGCAGAAACGTCGTTCTCGATAAGAAGTTCGGCGCACCGCTGATCACCAACGACGGCGTGACGATCGCAAAGGAGATCGAGCTTGAAGATCCGTTTGAGAACATGGGCGCACAGCTCGTCAAGGAAGTCTCCGTCAAGACAAATGACGCAGCCGGCGACGGTACCACGACCGCTACCCTGCTCGCACAGGCAATCGTCCGCGAGGGTATGAAGAATATCGCAGCAGGCGCAAATCCGATGATCCTGAAGAAGGGCCTTGATAAGGCTGTCAAAACCGCCGTTGAGACTGTCAAGTCCAATTCCAAGACTGTTGACGGCAGCGCAGATATTGCAAGAGTTGCAACGATCTCTTCTGCTGATGAGACCATCGGCAAGCTGATCGCAGAAGCAATGGAGAAGGTCTCCAAGGACGGCGTTATCACGATCGAAGAATCCAAGACCGCTGAAACTTACAGCGAGGTCGTTGAAGGTATGCAGTTTGACCGCGGCTATGTCAGCCCGTATATGGTCACCGATACCGATAAAATGGAAGCTGTCTACGACGACGCATTCCTGCTGATCACCGATAAGAAGATTTCCAACATTCAGGAGATCCTGCCGCTGCTCGAGCAGATCGTCCAGAGCGGCAAGCGCCTTGTCATCATCGCTGAGGATGTTGAGGGCGAGGCTCTGACCACCCTGATCCTGAACAATCTCCGCGGCACCTTCAAGTGCGCAGCGGTCAAGGCACCGGGCTTCGGTGATCGCCGCAAGGAAATGCTCAAGGATATCGCAACCCTGACCGGCGGTGAGGTCATTACCGCTGACCTCGGCCTCGAGCTCAAGGATACCCAGCTGACACAGCTCGGCCGCGCACGTCAGGTTGTCATCTCCAAGGAGAACACCATTATCGTGGACGGTGCCGGCGATTCTGAGGCGATCAAGGCAAGAGTCGCACAGATCCGTGCAGAGATTGAGAACTCCACTTCCGATTTCGACCGCGAGAAGCTTCAGGAGCGTCTTGCAAAGCTGGTCGGCGGTGTCGCAGTCATCAAGGTCGGTGCACCGACTGAGATCGAAATGAAGGAGAAGAAGCTCCGCGTTGAGGATGCGCTCGCTGCAACCAAGGCTGCTGTCGAAGAAGGCATCGTCGCGGGCGGCGGTGTTGCACTGCTGAACGCTGCTGACGCAGTCTCCAAGCTTGTCGAGGGTCTGGAAGGCGACGAAAAGACCGGCGCAAAGATCATTCTCCGTGCGCTGGAAGAGCCGATCCGTCAGATCGCTGCAAACGCAGGTCTTGAGGGCTCTGTGATCATCGAGAACATCAAGCGTGCAAATAAGACCGGTTACGGCTTCAATGCTTACTCTGAGGAGTATGTTGATATGATCCCGGCCGGTATCGTGGATCCGACAAAGGTTACCCGTTCCGCACTTGAGAACGCAGCTTCTGTTGCAGCAATGGTGCTGACCACCGAGAGCCTTGTCACCGATATCAAGGAGCCGCTCCCGCCTGCACCGGCTATGCCTGCCGGCGGCATGGACTACTGATACCGCACCGTGTAAAACTGAATCAAAGAAATCCGCTCCGGTTATGCATCTGCAAATCGGAGCGGATTTTTTTTGATTGGAATTTTACGGCTATTTGGCCGCGGCATTTCGTTTTCTGCGGATTTTTGCAGAAATTCTGATTGCAAGTACGCTGAGCAGGATCCCGAGACATCCGCCGCAAAAATCAATGCAGACATCGCGCAGCTCACAGCTCCGCCCCGGGACAAACCGCTGATGAAATTCATCCGAGCAGGCATAGAGCAACGCACAAAGCGCCGGCAGAATTATCACTTCTTTTGTGATTGCCTGCCGGCTGTCTGATATACAATTCTGACGCTGCCGTGCCGTTGCGGTCAGCAGCATTCCGAGCACGGTGTACTCTGAAAAATGGCCGCATTTGCGGAAAATCGTATGCAGCCCTTCCATGATCGCAAGCTGCTCTGCTTCGGTTCGCGTTTTCCAATGCGGAACGATGACCGAAAGCAGCTTATGCAGCAGGCCGCCGCTGAGATTGCTGGATACATCCGCATTCTGTGCGGAAAACCAAAAGATCAGGCACATCCAGAGCAGCGTCAGCACGATCAGGAATATCAGCTTCCGTGTCTGACGATTTACTTTTCCCAATTACTCTTTTCGCGCTTGAGATCCTGCATCAGCTCATTGAGCTTTGTCTCAGTTGCGGTCAGGGACTGCAAAACGTAAGCTGCCGTTGCGTCCTTGGTATCCTCACACTTGGTTTTGGTCTTTGCAAGGATTTCGTGGGCACGCTTCTTTGCTTCCTCAACGATCGAATTCTCAGCGACAAGCGCCTTTGCGCGCTCTTCTGCGCCGCGGATGATCTTTTCCGCGTTGGACTGTGCCTCTTTCATGATGCGGTCGCAGTCATAGTCAATGGTCTGTGCGCGCTTCATTTCCTTCGGCATATTGAGGCGGATATCGTTGACAAGCTCACGGAAACGGTCGCCGTCGATGACGATCTTGTGTGCGGCAAGCGGAAACACTTTCGCATTATCCAGAAGGTCATCCATTTCGTCAAGAACATCAAATACGCTCATTCTGATTCTTCCTTTCCGATTGCATTTGCAAATAGCTGCACCTGCCGGAGCTCCTGCTCGCTTGCAGTTCCGCCGGAAGGTGAATGCTTTTTATTTTTGTACAGCCGCTCCATGATGACGGAGAGGATCTCCGGGGGGACGAAGCTGCTGATATCGCCGCCTAACGTGGCGATCTGCTTGACGATGCTGGAGCTGAGATACATATTCTCTGCGGCGGTCGTCAGGAATACGGTCTCCGCGCCCGGGAACAGCTTTTTGTTGCCGAGTGCCATCTGAAACTCATATTCAAAGTCCGTGACAGCGCGCAGACCTTTTACGATCGCGTGTGCCCCGACTCTCCGGACATAATCCGCGAGGAGCTCATCATCCAGGATGTCAATGACGATATTATCAAAGCCTGTGGTCACTTTCTCGATCATGAGCAGGCGCTCTGTGAGCGTGAAGACAGGGTGTTTTTCAAGATTTGCGGAAACGAGCACGATCACCTTATCAAAGAGTTTCGCGGCTCTGCTGATGATATCCAGATGCCCGTATGTAACCGGATCGAAGCTGCCCGGGCAGACCGCGACGCGGCGTTTCTGATCACTCATGAGTAGGATATCCTTTCGTGTATAAAAGAATTGGAGATGACTTCACAGTCCGGTGCATATTCCGCCATATGCGCACGCAAAGCCGCTTCGATTTCGTCCTGTTCCTTTTCACCGGAATGGTAAAAGGGCACCGTGGAAAAATCCTTTCAATGCGGGATAAGCGCTGTGACAGGGAAATAAAATGCAAGAAATCATGCCGGAATTGTCACCAGGGCGAGCCAGTATTCGGGTTTCCGGAGTCCGTGGATCCACTCCATGAAGCAGAACAGAAAAAATGCCGTTACCCCACTCAGAATCAGAAGATATTTCATTGCCTGCAAAAGTGCGTGCATTTTCATACGGAAAAGCAGCTTTTTGCCCGTCAGATTCTGATAGAACTATTTCAATTTTCCTCCTCGTCCGTATTCCGGTAAATACTTATTATTATTTTACCATATTTTTTCTGCTTTTGCAAGTCAAAATGCAGAATTCTCTCAGATAATTTGCATTCAGGCTCGTGTTCGCAGACGATTATGCCGTTTTTTTGCATTTTTTCCGCGAGAATGGGCAGAATCTGCTGCAAAATTTCGTGCCGGTAGGGCGGATCAAGGAACGCAATATCATAGAGCTCTGTGGTGCGCTGCAAAAAGCTGACCGCATCGGATTTGAGCACCGTTGCCTGATCTGCAAAGCCGCAGGATTTGACATTCTGCCGGATGCAGGTGATCGCGCGCTGATCGTCATCGACCAGCGTGGCGCGTCTTGCACCGCGGCTCAGCGCTTCGATCGCCATTTGTCCGCTGCCTGCGAACAGATCGAGCACATTGGCCTCCGGAAAATCAAATTGCAGCGAGGAACAGATCGCCTCCTTGACTTTATCGGTTGTCGGGCGGGTATCGAGCCCCTCCGGTGTGATCAGGCGCCTGCCGCGCGCCGTCCCTGTAATAACTCTCATATACATGCCTCC
>CAMNFV010000095.1 GCA_946537515.1 uncultured Ruminococcus sp.
GAAAGCGTCATCTTCTCATCCGGAATTGGTCACAAATGAAAAACACCCCTCCGTACGGAAGGGTGTTTGAAACTGTGCGGATTTTTCAAAGATCAAAGATCAATTTTGAAATCGTCCTGACCTTCACCGTTTACTGTATAGTAAGCCGCATTATCCTCGGGCTTTACATATACAACAAACTCACTCACAGCCTTTCTCTTATGCGTTGACTTATACTTCTTCAGCGCATCAACAGCGACGGTGCTGACATCCAGATCGCGGCCGTCAATCTGAAGAATGGTCTTAATGACCGGCTCTGCCTTCTTTTCAGTTTTCTTCGCAGCAGTCTTCTTTTCTGCCGGCGCCTTTGCAGCAGCGACCTTCTTCTCTGCCGGAGCCTTCTTAGCAGCAGTCTTCTTCTCTGCCGGAGCTTTTGCAGCAGCGACCTTCTTTTCAGCCGGAGCCTTCTTCGCAGCAGTCTTCTTCTCTGCCGGAGCTTTCTTCGCATCGGTTGCTTTTTCTGCCATTTCAAGCACTTCCTTTCCTCATACTGATGCGGCAATTTGCCATTTGCATTATATCATAATATTCCCCTATTGTCAAGAGATAATGCAATTTTAAAGAAAGATTTTTCGCGGATTCAATCATTCATCCCGGATCATTTATCTTTTAAAATTCTGTCTCATTTCTGCAAAATCATTTATATTGTTTTCATGCTTCGATCAAATTCATTTTCTGATCATCTGAAATAAAACTCAGGTTTCATTCCATTGAAATAATTTTTCGGTTGCTATTGCGTTTTTCCTCGTAACATGTTATAATAGATTCGTTATGATCTACAGAAACGGAGCGTATCTATGATTTATCAGAATATTTTGGAAGCAATGGGACATACCCCGATGATCCGGCTCAACCGCATGAACAAGCCGGGCAATGCACAGATCCTTGTGAAATTTGAAGGACTCAATGTCGGCGGTTCCATCAAAACCAGAACAGCTTACAACATGATCCTGAAAGCTGAAAAGGAAGGCCGGATCAAACCGGATACAATTATCGTCGAACCGACCAGCGGCAATCAGGGCATCGGCCTCGCACTCGTCGGTGCTGTCCGCGGTTATCAGACAGTCATCATCATGCCGGATTCCGTCAGCGAAGAACGCCGCAAGCTCGTCGAACATTACGGCGCAAAAGTGATCCTGATTCATGATGACGGCGATATCGGCAAGTGCATTCAGACCTGCCTGGATACTGCTCTCGAAATGCAGGCAAATGATCCGCGTGTATTTGTCCCGCAGCAATTTGAAAACCCGAACAATACCGCTGCGCACAAATACTATACCGCACTTGAAATTCTGGAACAGACGGCCTGCCCGATTGACGGCTTCTGCTCGGGCATCGGTACCGGCGGTACCATTACCGGAATCGGTGAAACGCTGAAATCGCAGAATCCCGATATGGAAATCTGGGCTGTCGAGCCGGAACATGCTGCAATTCTCGCGGGCGGTACAGTCGGTACACATCTGCAAATGGGCATCGGAGACGGTATCATCCCGACAATTCTCAACCGCCAGATTTATGACCATATCCACATCGTCACCGATGAGGATGCGATCAATACCGCAAAGCAGCTTGCCTCTATGGAAGGCATCATGTGCGGAATCTCCAGCGGAACAAATGTCGCCGCTGCACTCAAGCTCGCAGAAAAACTCGGCGAGGGCAAAACTGTTGTTACAATTCTGCCGGATACGGCGGAGCGTTACTTCTCTACCCCGCTCTTCAATCACGATACAGAATAATATAAAAACGGCAGCAGTCTGATTGAAACTGCTGCCGTTATTTTTTAAAGTAATCTGCGGTATTGGCCGGGCGTCAGACCTGTGATCTTCTGGAACTGCCGCAGGAAATAATTGCAGTCCTCATAGCCGCATTGTTCGGAGATACTCGCGATACTCTGCACAGTCGTTGTCAGCAGATAGATCGCGCAGAGAATTCTTGCACGAATGACATCCTGATGAAAACTGATGCCGAACATTTCCTTGTAAATCTGGCGGAAATAACCGGTGCTGAAGGAATACTTCCGGCAGATTGTATCCGCAGAGCTGATCACCATATTATAAATATGATTCCGGACGGAGAACAGCGTATCGGCGTGCGGCTGAATTTTTTGATCAGCAAGACGTGCCGTTGCCGTTTCCAGCTTTGCATGAAGCCGGCTGATATTATCCGATGCAGAAGTATCGGGCGAAAAAGCAATGCTCTCAACCAGAACACTCTCCATACCGACTGTTTCGCAGACGCCGGTATGATGCAGCAGAACCGCGATCAGCTTGTCTACCAGGAGCGTGCATTGTTCATCCGATTCACAGGCAAATCCGGCACAGATAAAGGTCTGGACGCTGCTGCGCGCAATCAGCGCATTCTCAAAATTGAGCAGCCGCAGCGCTTCTGCGGTTTTCTGAATCAATGCGCTCTGCTCAACCTGTGCTTCCGGACTGATATCGCTCCGCAGCGCACCGACGCGCACCGCGATTGCATAAACCGGCTTCTTATTGCTTTCTAACCGCGCACCGAGAACAGACTCCAGACCGCGCAGATTATAGAGTCCGGTCAGCGAATCATGCTGCTCAGAGAGATTCTGGCATTGCAGCAGATATCGGATATCATTTTTCATGCACAGGAATGTCAGACCGATCGTGATCGACTTCATCCAGTTGCGGAAGATGTCGTCATATGTATCCGCCTGATAGTATTCCAGAACGAAATAACCGAAGAAATGCCGTTCAAAAAAGATCGGCAGATAATAGTGAACAGCCGTATCCGGTGCATTCTGATACAGCGCACTCAGATCATATCGCGGACAGACTATCGGCGGCTCATGCAAATGCCAGGGCATGACGCTCCGGCAGCTCATCAGATCGCTCGGCGTTTCCGCACCCGTATCGTACCAGTTGTCGCAAAGACAAAGATACATATTCTGCACAGAGCGCACCCAGTAATGCCGCTCACTCATGACGCGGATCAGTTCATCCAGCGTACTGCAAAGCGTCAGCTGCTGCTCCATCGTACCGAGCACATTCCAGCGTTCAAACTGCTGTTTTTCTCGCAGCCTGCCAAGCTCATGATGCATTTGCTCATGCTTGATGCCGCAGGGACATGTCTCGCCGCAGATCAGCGTCCCCTTCGGCGGTGAGAATGCCGGCGGCTCTGCACCGTGCGCAGCAGCATAGATCATCCGGACTGCGCTGCTGCCGAGCTCCTTACGTCCGCGCTGATAAGTCGTCAGGATCGGAGAATGGAAAATCCGCTCCTGAATAAACTCATAACCGATGACAGAAACATCTTCCGGGATGCTGACGCCGTTTTCGAGAAATGTATCCAGCAAGCCGTAGGCCATATAGTCATTTGCACAGATGATCGCATCCGGCAATTCCAGTTCACCGCTGATATAACGCTTTGCCAGCGCGACCCCGGAAGGCATCCAGAAATCGCCCCAGTAGACACGCGAAGCCTCAAATGTGATCCCGTGCATCTCCAGAGCCTTGCGATAACCGGTGACACGCTGGATCGCGGCTTCATTTCCCTCAAAGCCGGTCAGCATGTCGATTTTTGTAAATCCGTGTGTTTCGATCAGATGCGTGGTAATGGACTCCATGTCCAGAGAATCATTCGCATTGATGAACCGGACATTCGGAAACGCCAGCCCCGGAATATAAATTCCAATGATGATGACCGGAATATCCTGTCGCTTTTCCAGCATATCCCGTACCCGATCCCGCAGCTTCTCATTGGTGAAGGACTCCGCGATCATAATCAGACCGCAAAGCTCCTGAGAAAACATCAGCTCATAAATATTATTTTCAAGGTCTAATGATTGGTCGTATTCATATGAATTATATATATTAGAAAAAACGACTATTCTCTGTTTGAGCGCCTGTCCCTCAGCAATGACGCCTTTCATGATCTGGCGCTGTTCGATACTGTTCACTTCAGCAGCGATGATGCCAATGAATCGTTTTTCAGTCATGCTCATGGGAACTCCCCCCTTATATATCTTTTATTATAAAGTGTTTTGCGTAGTTTGTCAAGTGAAAAATCATCATTTCGTCAATAAAATATTCATTTTTTACACAGAAAAAGACCGCGTACAGTTTTCTGCTGTACGCGGATGAAACATTTACTACAAAAAATGCATTCAGAGAGGGTTTCAAGTAAAAGATTAAACAGGAGTAATTCCTTATTCAGCCTTCGGGCCTTCAAAGTCAGAAAGCTGACCGGTCAGATACTTCGTATACCATACGATATCTGCAACCGTGACGCTGTCATCCTGATTGACATCTGCTGCAAGCTTTGCTGCTTCGGAGACGAACTCTCCGGTGAGCAGGCCGCGCTTTGCAAGTGTCATATCCACCGCATTGATGATGCCGTCGTCATTGAGATCACCGCGTGTGAACTCAATCACTGGCTTAACCGGAGCAGGGCCTTCAATTTCGCGGCCGTCCTCTGCGGCAATGACTTCATCAACATAGAAGCTCGTGGTGCTGTCATCGGTCTCGACATACATTGTCATGCCGGAAGCGCCTGCCGGAATCTCAAACGAAGTGTTTCTAAGCTGTGTCCATTCGCCCTTCTTGACGGTTTCCGTCGAAATCTTCGTATACTGCACTTCGTTGTTCGCGTCAGTATACTGAAGCGTGAAGTGGAAAATATCAGTCGGCTCGCCCTCGGTATAGAGGACATTCGCGCTGAAGCTGTACTTTTCGCCCGGCTTGAACTTTGCCGTGCTCAGCGTATGGGCTGCGCCGTTCCAGGAAGCTTCTCTGCCCGTGCATGCAAGCGATTTCTCACCGGCATATTTCTCATCCGTCGCGGTCGAAACAGAAGCGCTGCCTCTTCCCGTGAAGCCCTGAACATTCTTTTCAAAAGTATAATGGAGCATGTAGCCGTCCGGATCCGGTTCTTCCACGACATAATTCGGTGTATTGAATTCAGCACGCTCATAATCGAAGAAGTCAATATCGGCATAACCGCCGGTCGATTTGGTCGGATAGCTGTAAATCGCGCTGCGGTAACCGGTAAAGAGCTTCAGGTCGTAGCTCATGCTGAGCGTATCACCGATCTTTTTCCAGTTGTTGCCGTCAGTCGAATAGAAGAAGTTTGCTTTATCAATGTTATTGGAGACATTGAAATTGCCGTCAACCGTTGCAAAGGTGAACTCGACCTTGAGGTAGACCTCTTTCCCGTTCAGGTTCTCCTGTGCGATGATCTGATCCTTACTGTTGCCGACTTCGTTGCCGGAATTTCTCGCCATATAGACCTTGCGGCTGCCGTCATCTGCAACATAGACACCGACATTGCCGTATTTCAGCTGGAATGCCGAAAGTCCGGCGTGGTCACCGGCCTTCATGCCGGAAGTATCAAGCTTGATGACACTGGAGCAGGCAGGACCTTCTGTACGCATGGTCAGCGTATTGCGGGCCCAGAGAATATTGCTTGCGACAGTTGCATTGTGCAGACGCAGGAAGCCGGGATTCTCTGTCACAGACCAGGATTTGTTATCCGGATTGTGATTCCATTGCCATTCGAGCATCAAGTTATTGGAATCATAATCGAATTCATCGTCTTTTGCAAGAATTGCACCCTTATAATTATCCGGGCCTTCCAGCGTAACCGGCGCCTTGCCGTTGACACCGAGCATCGGCCAGTCGTTCTGCCATGTAACCGGTACCAGAACCGGGACTCTGCCGACTGCGCCGTGATCCTGGAACATCAGACCGTACCATTCACCGTCCGGCGTTTCCACGATACCGCCCTGCGCAACACCGGCGCCATAGGTACCGAGGCCGGAATTGAGAATCTCCTTACCCTCATAATTTCCGGTCAGATTCTTGGAACGGTAGCAGAGCTCAATACGCGGCTTGCCGTTCGGCCATGCGATGACGAATACATAGTACCAGCCGTTGATCTTCTGGATATGAGAGCCCTCGCCCGCAAGTCCGGTCAGATTGGTCTTGAAGAGCGTCTTATCCACGCCGCCCTGCTTGAAATTCGTCATCTCGGAATTGAATTCCTTGATCTTGATCTCACCGCCGCCGCCGTAGACGAGATAATTTCTGCCGTCATCGTCAAACAGCATGGAAGCGTCGTGATACATACCGTTGAGCTCGCTGCGCGTCCATTCGCCGCTCTCGATATCCTTTGTCTTATAGATGTATGATTTGCCCGAGCCGTAGCTGCCGAAGAATACATAGAAATAGCCGTCGTGGTAGCGCAGGCTGGTTGCCCATTGACCGTGCGCATAGTCATGCTTGCCGTTGCGCAGATTCTGCACATCTCCGTCTGCGTATTTATCAAAGACATAGCCGCAGATTTCCCAGGAAAACAGATCGTCCGACTTCATGATCGGGGCGCCCGGCGCGAAGAACATTGTCGTGCTGACCATATAATAGGTATCGCCGACTCTGATGATGTCATCATCCGGAACATCCGAATAGATGAACGGGTTTGCGACTGTCGTGGACGCCGCAGCAGGGAGCGCCTGCATGGTGTTCGGCAGACATGTCAGCATAGAAAGCATACAAGCTGCTGCCGACAGCGCAGAAATCAAACGTTTTTTCTTCATAATTATCAATCCCCTTAAATAAAAATAGCCCAAATGTGTCTGAAAATTCGGCGGTATACACCGCTCTTTTTTATTTATCATATCAAAAATTATATAGTATGGCAATATCAAATCTGCATATTCTATGGACAAAATACAGCTTTCAGCCAAAAAAAGCGGCCAAATGCGGACATCAGCAGTCAATCAAGCGTACAACTTGACTATACAAGCAGTACGTATCGCTTTGCACAGAGTTGTCAAATCATAGCGATTTTCGCTATTTATTCCTGTGTTTTATCCATATAATCTGCAAAATGTGTATTGTTTTTTGTCCGCACATCCGGTACAATGTAATTAACGAATACCATATCGCGCGGTGCGAGCTGTATTGGAATTTGCACTCCCCTTCGTGTGAAAACCGTACAGACTCACCGTAACATATGGTTTTTCCGAACGAACGCAAGTTGAACTGAAAAAATCATGCTTAGGGGGAAACTTATGAAACGCAAACGTTTATGTGCGGCACTGACCGCAGTGGCTTGTACCGCTGCAATGATGTCAGTCATGCCGATGCAGGGCGTACAGGCCTCTGCGCTTGTACAAAACGATTTCGAAGTCACCTTCGGCGGCTGGTATGCTGAGTCTCCGGGTCAGGTTGCTGACCTCACCGCTGCAGAAGGCCGCGGCTTCGACGGATCCCGTGCTTTGAAGATCGTCGGCAGAACCGCTCCGGAAGACGGTGCAGTCTCCGAGAAGGATCTCTACCTCGCCGGCGGAAACCGCTATGACTATTCTGTCCGCGTCAGCGCAGAGACAGATCAGCACTTCAAGCTCTCTATCGTCACCGAAAACACCGAGACCGGCGAAAAGGCCGTTAAGGTCCTCGACGAGAAAGATGTCAAAGGCGGCGAATGGGCAACGCTCAGCGCCTCTTACAAAGCACCTTCAAAATCCAAATCCTTCAAATTGACAATTACGACCGATACGACCGACGACTTTTATTTTGATGATGTCACGGTCATCGGCAAACAGGGCTTGGTCGCATCCGCTGCGGACAAAGGCCTGAAGGATATGCTCGTTAATTACGGCATCCGTTCCGGCAACATCCTTAACGGCGGTACGGTCAATGATTCCGGTATCAAGAACATTCTCCTCAAAGACTGCAACGCAATCGAGTGCGAGAATGAAACAAAGCCGGATGCAACGCTCGTTCAGAACGGCTCTACCGATACCAATATCCAGGTTCGTGACTCCAGCTTCGCAAAAATCGCTGACTGGTGCGCACAGAACGGCCTGGGCTTCCGCGGTCATACAATGGTCTGGCACTCCCAGACACCTGAGTGGTTCTTCAAGCAGAACATGGGCGGCAACTCCGGCAGCTATGTCAATGAGAGCACCATGAACCAGCGTCTTGAGAGCTACATCAAGAACATGTTTAACATGTACAAGACCAAGTACCCGACCCTGAACCTTTACGCATACGACGTCTGCAACGAGTGCATGAATGACTCGAACGGCGGTCCGCGTAACAAGGGTTACGGCAACGGTGCTTCTCCGTGGGTCTCCGTTTACGGCGATAACCACTTCATCGACAAGGCATTTGAGTATGCAAGAAAGTATGCTCCGAAAAACTGCCACCTGTTCTACAACGATTATAATGAGTATGCAGGCTTCAAGCGTGACGCGATCCTGACGACCGCTAAGCGCATCAAAGCTGCCGGCAACCTCGACGGCGTCGGCATGCAGTCTCATATCAATGCAAATGCAAATGACGGCTGGTCCGGTGAAAATGCTTACATGACCGCTCTGAAGATGTACCTGCAGGCAGGTCTGGAAGTTCAGATCACCGAGCTCGACATCAGCACCGACGGCGGAAAGTACTCCCTCGATCAGCAGGCAAACAGATACAAGAACATCCTGAAGGCTTGTATCGACTGGAACTCTGATGCTTCCCATCAGTCCAGAGTCACCCTGTTCCAGGTCTGGGGTCCGAACGACGGTCACTCCTGGGTCGGCACAGACAAGGCTTCCGGCAGAAGCAACGCTCCGCTTCTTTACACCAGCAGCAACCAGCCGAAGGCTGCTTACAATGCGCTGATCGGTCTGGTTCCGCAGCCCTGGGGCGACGGCACGAAGTTCCCGGACAGCTTTGAAATCAAAGAGCCGGAGCTTGATAAAGACGGAAACTGGTTCCACTACACCTTTGAAAATGGTACAGAAGGCTTCGCTGGCCGTTCTGCTTCCGTTGATTCCACCGGTTCCGAAGCATATGCAGGCAGCAAGTCCCTCGCCTGCACCGGCAGAACCGATACATGGAACGGCGCTGAGATGTCCCTGCCGTCCAATATCTTCAAGCCGGGCGAAAGCTACAGCTTCAGCGCTGTTGTCAAGTACACCAGCGGCGCGGATTCCGAGCCGTTCCACTTCACAATCTCCTACAACGACGGTACTGGGACCCAGTACCTCAAGGTCGTTGAAGGTCAGGAAGTCGCAAAGGATTCCTGGACACAGCTGGCAAATACCTCGTTCAAGATCCCGGCCGGCGCTTCCGATGTGAAGCTCTATATCGAGACTGCTGATACTGCGTGTGACTTCTATATCGACGAAGTCATCGGCGCACCGAACGGCACCGTCATCAGCGGTCCGAAGGGCGCAACCGTTTCCAACTCCAAGATCCTCGGCGATGTCAACTGTGACGGCGTGATCTCCGCAGCTGACCTTTCTGCTCTGAAGACCGCCCTCAAGAGCGGCACCTTCATCTCCGCTTCTTCCAAGAAGAATGCAGACGTTGATTCCAGCCGCAAGGTTACCGATGCAGACGCAAAGATCCTGCTCGAATACCTGCTCACCAAGATCACAAAGTTCCCGGTCGCTGAACCGGAAGTTGAGGAAGTCAATTTCTCCGAACTTGAGAAGGCTTTCTCCGGCATGAACCTCGCAACCTCTACCAAAAAGGCAAACGAAAACAACCCGTGTACCACACAGCGTTTCGGCGCTGACCCGGGCTGGATGGTCTATGAAGACAGACTGTATCTCTACACCACCAATGATGCATTTGAATACAACGGCAACCAGATGAAGGAGAATTCCTACAACTCCGGAACTATCAACTGCATCTCCTCTGAAGACCTCGTAAACTGGACTGATCACGGCGCGATCCCGGTTGCTGCGAGAAATGGCAGAACCACCGGCGGCGTTGCAAAGTGGGCTTCCAACGCATGGGCTCCGGACGCAGCTCATAAGAAGATCAACGGCAAGGAAAAGTTCTTCCTGTACTTCGCAAACAACGG
Source organism: uncultured Ruminococcus sp. (assembly GCA_946537515.1). Taxonomy (GTDB): domain Bacteria; phylum Bacillota; class Clostridia; order Oscillospirales; family Ruminococcaceae; genus Firm-04. The sequence goes on from CAMNFV010000095.1 coordinate 9,868, forward strand.
CTCCGGCGTCGGCGTTCTGTCCTCTGACAGCCCGACAAGCGGATTCGTAGATCCGATCGGCAGCGAGCTCGTTTCCAAGTCCAAGGTCGGCAATATGAATGACGTTGTCTGGATGTTTGACCCGGGCGTTTACTACGACGAAAAGACCGATGAAGGTTACCTCTTCATGGGCGGCGGCGTTGACGGCAGAGACAAGGCAAACCCGAAGACCGGCAGATGCATGAAGCTCGGCGCTGACATGATCTCCATTTCCGGTCAGGCAAATGTGCTCGAAAACCCGTACCTCTTTGAAGACTCCAGCCTCATCAAGATCGGCGATCTCTGGTATTACTCCTACTGTGCAAACTGGAATGTTCCGGGCGGCACAAACATCAACGGCGTTCGCTTCGGCAACGCAGATATCCTCTACATGACCAACAGAAACCCGATGGGCCCGTGGACCTCCAGCCAGCTGGCAGGTATGGTATTTGCAAATACCGGTTCCCAGGGCATCGACAACGGCGGTAACAACCACCACTCTATTGTTGAGTTCAAGGGTAAGTACTACCTCGCATACCACTGCAGACAGACTGAGATGCGTATGGGCGTCAACGGCGGTAAGGGTCTGAACTATCGTTCTACCTGCATCGACCCGGCTACCTACGACCCGTCTACCGGCAAGATTACTGCGAAGGGTACGCATACCGGCTGCTCGCAGCTGATGACGCTTGATCCGTACAAGACCGTTCAGGCTGAGACTATGGCAAACCAGGGCGGCATCCAGATCAAGGGCGTTGGCGATACTGTCGTTACCGATATTCAGAAGGGCGACTGGATCATGCTCAAGGGCGTTGATTTCAAGAATGGTTGTAAGTCTTTCGCAGCTCGTGCTTCTTCGAAGAACGGCGCTGTCATCAAGGTCTGCAAGGGCTCTGCTACCGGTGAAGCATTTGCTTACATCCAGGTTCCGGCAGGCGGCACCATGACCGACATCGCTCCTGTTGCTTGCAACAGCATCGATGGTGTGAACGACATCTACTTCGTATTCAGCGGCGATCTCGAATTCGATAGCTGGTCGTTCCAGTAAAACTTAGCTCCCCCCAAAATCTGGCTGTGTGAATTCGCTTCGGCGGATTCACACAGCCACTTTCTTTCTGAAAAACTCCTTCGGAATCATCAGACGGAGCCCAATATAAAAGATTGCCCCCAAGCGTTTCAAAGCGCTTAGGGGCTTTTTATACAATTCAGATAACCGGAATTCAGCTGCCTAATTCAT
>CAMNFV010000096.1 GCA_946537515.1 uncultured Ruminococcus sp.
TTCATGCCGTGGAAGATGCCGAGCTTTCCGGTGTTGATCGTTGCGGCAGTCTCAAAGGTGTCGATGCCTCTGCCGGCCGCCTCGCAGCCGATCAGGCGGACATCCTTGTCCCCGATGAAGTGGTAGAATGTGCCGATCGCATTGGAGCCGCCGCCGACACACGCCATGACGACATCGGGAAGCCGCCCTTCCTTTTCCAGAATCTGCTGCTTGATTTCTTTGGAAATGACCGCCTGAAAATCGCGGACGATGGTCGGGAACGGGTGCGGTCCCATGACGGAGCCGAGGCAGTAGTGCGTATCGTCGATGCGGTTGGTCCATTCGCGCATTGCTTCCGAGACAGCGTCCTTGAGCGTTGCGGTGCCGGAAGTCACGGGGATGACCTCTGCGCCGAGCAGACGCATCCGGTAGACATTGAGCGCCTGCCGCTTGGTATCCTCTTCGCCCATGAAAACAACGCATTCCATGCCCATGAGTGCGGCGGCAGTCGCCGTTGCAACGCCGTGCTGACCGGCACCGGTCTCCGCGATGAGGCGTGTCTTGCCCATTTTCTTTGCGAGCAGCGCCTGACCGAGCACATTGTTGATCTTATGTGCGCCGGTGTGATTGAGATCCTCGCGCTTGAGATAGATCTTTGCACCGCCGAGATCGCGCGTCATTTTCTCTGCGAAATAGAGGCGCGAGGGGCGGTTTGCATATTCATTGAACAGCGTTTCGAGTTCCGCATTGAACTGGGGATCGTTTTTATAGTGGTTATATGCCTGTTCAAGCTCGATGACGGCATTCATAAGTGTTTCGGGAATGTATTGTCCGCCGTGAATGCCGAATCTTCCGTTCGGATTTGTCATGTTTTACCTCCTGAATATATGAAAGTGAGTGGTGAGGAGTGAGGAGTGAGCAGTTGTGGTGTCTGCTGCGCAGACGATTTCAAAATCTATGCGCGAGAGCGCATACCGCGTCTTCTCACTCCTAACTTCTATCTCCTCACTGCGTATCACGTATTGCTTTTACAAACTCGCGTATTTTCTGCGGATCCTTCATGCCGTCTGTTTCGACGCCGCTGCTGACATCGACACCGTATGGCCGGTAGGTCCGGATCACATCGCTGACATTCTCCGGCGAGAGACCGCCCGCGAGGATATACGGCCGCGGAAATCCGCCGAGCAGCGTATGATCGAATGCTTTGCCCGTTCCGGTACCGGAATCAAGCAGGATCAGATCGGCTTCGGAATGTGCGGCCGGTTCCAGATCATCGGCAGACCGGATGCGGAATGCCTGAATAACCGGCAGCTTGCAGCTCAGCCGCAGCCCGCGGAGATAGAACGCATCTTCACCGCCGTGCAGCTGGATATACTGCATGAGGCCGGCCTCTGCACATTCTGTAATATGCTGATACGGCGTGTTGACGAATACGCCGACCATTGGGATCGCAGGATCAAGCGCCTGCCGGATCGCGGCTGCCTGCTCCAGCGAGACAGAGCGCCGGAATCCGGGGGAGAGAATCATGCCTGCGAAGTCGGGTCTGACCGCATTGAGAACTTCGGCATCCTCTGTTCGCATCAGTCCGCAGATTTTGATGATCGTCATGTATTTGCACCTTTCAGATATTGCAGCATTGCGGCTTTATCAGCGGCACGCATCAGCGTTTCGCCGATCAGTACCGCATCGGCATTTGCATTGCGTGCGGCCTGAATATCATCGGGTGTCTGCATTCCGCTCTCTACGACAAACAGCGTATCTTCCGGCGCATATTGCCGGAGCTGCTGCGCATGGCCGGTATCGACGGAAAAATCCTTGAGATTCCGGTTGTTGACGCCGATGATCTTTGCACCGATTTCGGCTGCCGTTTCGATCTCATGTGCGTCATGCGCTTCGACGAGCGCGGAAAGCCCGAGTGATGCTGCGATATCATGATACTCCAAAAGCTGCGATTTGTCAAGGATCGCACAGATTAACAGTACCGCAGATGCGCCGAGCAGCTTCGCTTCGTAGATCATATAGGGATCGACGGTGAAGTCTTTGCGCAGGCAGGGAATGGCAACTGTATGCGCGATATCATCGAGATAGCGGTCATTTCCGAGGAACCAGCGCGGCTCTGTCAGGACGCTGATGCAGTCTGCGCCGGCGGATTCATATTCCCTTGCAATGCGCAGATAGGGGAAATCCGGCGCGATCAGTCCTTTTGATGGCGAAGCCTTTTTGCATTCGCAGATAAACGCGAGATCATCCGTCTGAAGCGCTTTTGTAAAGCGGAAATCGCCCTTCGGGAGCGCTTCGGCATCGGCGCGGATCGAGAAAAGCGGACGCTTCCGCTTGGCGTTTGCGGTACGCTCCGCAGCATAGGCTGCGAGTTCATCTAAGATCGTCTGCATGGGCGTCACCGGTTCGAGGCTGCGGCAAAGGTTTCCAGCGTCTGAAGCGCCTTGCCGCTGTCGATCAGCTCTGCTGCCAGCTTGATGCCCTCTGCCATGGACGGCGCTTTGTCTGCGATGTAAAGCGCTGCGCCCGCGTTCATCAGAACCGCATCACGCTTCGGGCCGCGCTCCGTACCGGAGAGAATTGCACGGGTGATCGCAGCATTTTCCTCCGGGGTACCGCCGGTCAGCTCGGATTTCTCACAGCGCGTCAGGCCGAAATCCTCCGGCGAAACGGTATAGGTCTTATTCTGCTCAATATCGAATTCACAGACCAGCGTTTCCGCACTCATGGAGATTTCATCGAGCTGATCGAGTCCGTAGACGACCATGCCGCGCTGGACACCGAGCCGCTGAAGCACCTCTGCGAGCGGATTGACAAGCGATGCGTCATATACGCCGATCAGCGTGCGTTTTGCATTGGCGGGATTTGTCAGCGGGCCGAGAATATTGAATACGGTGCGGACACCGAGCTCTTTGCGGATCGCGCCGACATATTTCATCGAGGTGTGATAGAGCTGTGCAAAGAGGAAGCACATTCCGGCTTCATCGAGCATTTTGACGGCCTTCTCCGGATCCTGCCGGATGTTGACACCGAGCGCTTCGAGGCAATCCGCGGTGCCGCATTTTGAGGATGCCGCACGGTTGCCGTGCTTTGCGATTTTCGCACCGCCTGCGGCCGCGACGAGCGCCGAGGTCGTGGAGATATTGAAGCTGTCGGAATGGTCGCCGCCCGTGCCGACGATCTCAAGGACATCAAAATTATGCTCCACATGCAGCGCATGATCGCGCATCGCTGCCGCACAGCCGGTGATCTCGTCGATCGTTTCGGCCTTGGTGCTCTTGGTGGAGAGCGCCGCGAGGAAGGCGGCATTCTGCGTCGGGGTGGTTTCGCCGTTCATGATCTCATTCATGACATCATAGGCTTCGTAATAGGTCAGGTCTTTTTTATCAACAATCTTTTTAATTGCATCTGCTATCATTTTCGGTTCCTCCTGTTTCGCGGCAGGCTGTGTCTCCGCCTGTGCCGGTTTGATTTCGGATTTCGGTTCGGTTCTGACAGTATCGGGATTGTCGGATAAAAAGTTCCGGAGCATCTGTCTGCCTTCCGGCGTCAGAATGGACTCCGGATGAAATTGCAGGCCGCAGACGGGGAATTCTCTGTGCTGAACTGCCATGATCTCGCCGTCATCGGTCTGCGCGGTGACTTGCAGGCAGTCCGGCATGGTCTGCGGATCGGCCGCGAGGGAATGATATCTTGCAACGGCGGTCTTTGCGGGCAATCCGCGGAATATCCGTGTGCTTGTATCAAGCGTGACAGGGGATTGCTTGCCGTGCATGAGCTGCTTTGCATGGATAATCGACGCGCCGTATGCGGCACAGATCGCCTGATGTCCGAGGCAGACGCCGAGGATCGGGATCTTGCTGCCGAGCTTCTGCACGGTTTCGATGATGACGCCTGCATCCTCCGGACGCCCCGGACCGGGGGAGAGGATGATCTGCGAGGGGGCGAGTTTTTCGATCTCCGGAACGGTCATCTCATCATTCCGGATGACTTTGATCTCATCTGCGAGTTCGCCGAGATACTGATAGAGATTATAGGAAAAGCTGTCGTAATTATCAATCAGCAGGATCATTTGAGCGCCTCCTGTTCCTTCAGCGCACGCACGACGGCGGCCGCCTTGTTGATGCATTCCTGATATTCCTTTTCGGGGACGGAATCGGCAACAATGCCGGCGCCGCTCCGGATATAGACCGTATTGCCCTTGCGGTAGGCGAGGCGGATCGCGATGCACATATCAAGATCGCCCTGGAAGGAGAGATAGCCGACTGCACCGCCGTAAATGCCGCGCTTGCTGCCTTCCAGTTCACCGATCAGCTGGCACGCCCGGATTTTCGGCGCGCCGGAGAGTGTTCCGGCCGGGAGCACCGCACCGACGGCATCGAGCGCATCACATTCGGGACGAATCTCACCGCGCACGGTTGAGCCGATGTGCATGACATGCGAATAGCGCTCGATCTCATGCAGCTTTTCAACTGCGACGCTGCCGAATTTGCTGATTCTGCCGAGATCATTCCGGCCGAGATCGACGAGCATGTTATGCTCTGCGAGTTCCTTTTCGTCCTGTAAAAGATCGGCTTCCAGCGCTTTGTCCTCGGCATCACTTTTGCCTCTGGGACGGGTCCCGGCGAGCGGGAACGTATGCAGCACACCGTCCTCCAGCTTGACGAGCGTTTCCGGCGAGGCGCCCGCGACCTCTACATCCGTGCCGGAGAAATAGAACATATAGGGCGAGGGATTGACCGTCCGCAGCACGCGGTAGGTATTGAGCAGCGAGCCGGTGAACGGTGCGCTGAAACGATTGGAAAGCACGATCTGGAAGATATCGCCCTCGCGGATATAGTGCTTTGCCTTTTCGACCATTTCGCAGTAGGCCTCTTTGCCGAAGAGCGGTGTCAGTTCACCGGTCATGCGGCTTTCGGGCTCGGCGGCTTTCTCGCCGTACTGCACGAGCTCTGCCATTTGTGCCAGTCGCCGCAGCGCCTTGTGATATTCGGTTTCCGGTTCATCGAGCCGCATATTGGCAATCAGGATCAGCTTCTGCCGGAAGTGATCGAACGCGATGACCTGATCGAACAGCATCAGATCGAGATCCTTGAAATGTGCGTCGTCTTCCTTTGCGGTGCGGATGCGCGGCTCCTGATAACCGAAGTAATCATAGGAGAAATATCCCACCAGACCGCCGGTAAAGGGCGGCAGACCTTCCAGCTTCGGGCTGCGGTATTTCTGAAGCAGCCGCCGCAGATCATCGGCGGGTTGTTCGGTCGTGAAGGTCACATCGCCGATTTTGATTTTTCCGTTCCGGCAGGAGATGCCGGTTTTCGGATCATATCCGAGGAAGGTGTAGCGGCCGTGTGCTTCCGGACCGGAAACGGATTCGAGCAGAAAGCAATGCGCGGAGATCTTGCGGAGCCGCCGCAGGACTTCCATCGGCGTGATGTCGTCGCAGAGCAGCTCGGTGCAGACCGGCAGCAGATTGTATTCGGAACCTGCTGCATAGGTCAGGGCTTCTTCAAGTGTGATTGAAACTTTCATTGCGGATGCATCCTTTCCGGACGGGCAAAACAAAAACGCCCGTCCCTGAACTGTTCATCAGTCAAGGACGAGCGTATTTTCAATGCTCGCGGTGCCACCTTGATTCGCACACTTTCCTACCGCAGATTGATCTGACGGCGGAATCGTGTAGCGCGCTTTTTTGCAGGATACCAGCATATCCCTGACAACTGACGTATGTCTGCACGTCGCAGTTTTACCGGCAAGGCCGACTGCGCCCTCGGCGGGCCATTTGCGAAACTGATTCCCGTCCGGCTCTCAGCATCCCGGACTCTCTGTGGGGGCATATTACGCTTTATCTCCGCTTCAACGGTTTTACTTGTTAGTTAGTAGCATACACGATTTTCATGCATTTGTCAATAGGAAAACGAAATGTTTATTTTTTAATTATAGATGTAAGATCTCCTCTGATCCGTCATTGAATTGCAGACGGAATTGATTGGAATGCAGATACGTGATTTCCGTGATCACGCGGCTGTGATCGAGATACTGATAACCGATGCCCTTGTTATAGGAAAGATCAATAACCGGCGGATCGGTCGAGAGCAGGACGGATTCGGGCACTTCCGCATAATGCTGCGGGAAGCCTTCCTTGTCGCCGCTTGCACAGTCAAAGAAGCACAGGTCGATGAACTGCTTGCCCTTGTGGGTATTGTTCATCCAGGTGACGTCGATCTCGCACCAGCGGTTCTGTTCCGGTACCCAGAGCGCCGACCACGCATGTTCCTCGCCGCCGAGATCCCATGTGAAGACCGGCTCTGCGCGGTATCCGAGCTGCCGCATGAGCGCATTGAAGCAGCCGGTAAATCCCCAGCAGAGGGAACTGCCGTCGGTCAGGACATTGCGGATCGAGTTGCGCGTATAGGAGTAGTCATAGCTGCATATTTTGTCGATTTCCAGCGCGGTGATGAGCGCTGCGGCAAGTGTGCTGCATCCGGCGGTTTTCTTCGCGATCATCGCGGAAAATCTGATCCAGCGCGGCAGGAATTCCGCAAGGATTTTGCGGTATTCTTCAATGTCGATCTCCGGGGTCGGGAAGCAGACAGGGAAGATTTTGCCGTCGGGATACTGAATCGTCTGCTTCATGATGCGGAAGTTTGTCTCGACGACATGAAAGAGCAGCGGCGCATCACAGCAGATCTCCCAGAGCAGCATCCGCCAGTTGTCGCGGTGCTGCGGGTGATCGGGCGTCAGAAGCGATTGCACGAAGGCATCGGAAAAATGCAGCCCGAGGATGATTGTATCCGGGTCTGAAAGAAGCGCAGGCGCTTTTGTAAAATTCTGATTATAGCGCTGTAAATTGTCAATGAGCAGGCTTGAAAAATCGAGTTCGGGCATTGCTTGGTTCTCCTGTTGCATCAGTTTGTATCGTTGATATCAATGAGCATTCTTGCGCGGTTATAGGCATTGACGCGGGTGCCGCTGGAATCGACATCGACGCTGACAATATGCCCGCCGCATCTGCGCTGCAAGGATGCATAAAGGCCTCTGCCGCTGACATGATTCGGCATACAGCCAAAGGGCTGGATCGCGAGCACTTTTTTGCAGCCATTGAGGATATAGCCCGCGGATTCCGCGCCGATGAGCCAGCCGTCACCGATCGCGGCGCCGAAGCTGACCTTTCCGCGCACCTGTTTTTTCAGGGCATTGAGCGGCGGCAGCGAGAAGAATCCGGCCGCTTGCAGCGAATGCACCATGCGCTTCTGGATCGCCTGCAAGACAGCGCCGATCACGCGGTAACCGGCGGCTTCCGGGGGCGAAGCAAGCGTCAGATGTGAGTCGATGTAATAGAGCACATACCACGAGAGCCCGTTGGTGTAGCTCTCGCAGCCCGTTTTTTCGAGATAGCGCACCATATCCCAGTTGCCGAGTGCGCAGTATTTGGTATAGAGTTCCCCGACAATCGCGATGCGCTGCTTTTTTTCGCCGGTGCGTCTGATCGCGGCAAAGTCGGCCGTGATCTCATCAAACCGCCGCAGCATCACGGAAATCCGCAGATTCCGGAAGCTGCGCAGCTCCTTCCCGAGCAGCGCAAACCACTTGTCGCGGCAGCGTTCGGTTTCGCCGGGATTGACCTCATACGGCCGCACCTGCTGTACCAGCATCAGCAGCAGATCACCGTACCAGAGCGCAAAGAATGCGCGCCAGACCATTGCCGGCGTGATGCCGAGCTGATTTTCCTCGTCGATATGCCTGAGATTCATCGTCAGGACGCGCACCTGCGGATAGCCCGCTTTCCGGACGGCCTTCCGCAGTACCTCGGTATAATTGGAGCCGCGGCAGGCATCCCCGACAGAGGGCATGAGCAGCTTAGTCCGATCCGGATCGAATCTGCCGCTGCTGAGCGCCCGGATCATCTGCCCGACATTGAGCACGCAGGGATAACACATGTCATTGTGTACAAACCGCAGACCGGTTTCGGTGACATGCCTGCTGTTATTGAGGATCACCGGCTGAAACTGCTTCGTATAAAATGCATATTTCATCAGCGGGAAATGGGCATCGAGCAGCGCCGGGATCAGAAGTGTTTGTCGTTCTTTCATGTCATTTACCCGGAGCGGATCAGTCATCCGCATTTTGTTCGCATTGCAGCGCTTTGCCGTCGCTGATGACCGTCACATCGCCTTGATAGGTGTAATAGGTCTCAACGCCGCGCTTTTGCAGCGTTTCAACGGTCGAAGGATCGGCGTTTTCCTTTTCGGAGCAGCAGATGACCGTGGCTTTCGGCTTGCAGGCATCGAGAAAATCCTCTGTCGTTGCCATATAATTCCCGTGATAGGGGAATTTCAGAAAGTCTACATTTCCGAGCTTCAGCTCCATGATCTCCTTCTGGCGTGCATTCTCCGCATCACCGGCAAAGAGCATTGTATTGCTGCCGTGCTGCACATAGAGCACAAGCGAGAAATCATTCTCCTCATTCTTGCCGTAGAAGGTCTCCTGCGGCGCATAGAGCGTAAAGGAAGCATCGTCGGCTGTCCATTCCGTTTTGGATTTGGCTGCCATGGCGGTAAGCGGCGTTTGTGTCTCGTCGATTTTTTCGATGAAGCTGTTGTATTCATCGGATTCCGCGGTGTAATCCGGCACATAGACATTGCTGACTTTCATGCGGTTGATGACGCGGGCTGCGCCGCCGACATGATCCTTGTCAAAATGCGTGATGATGAGATTGTCGATCGTTTCAATGCCCTGATTTGTCAGGAACTTCTCGATTTTCTTGCCGTCGCCCTTATTGCCGGCGTCAATGACGGTCACGGTGTTCTGCGTCTGTACGACAAGCGCGTCTGCCTTGCCGACATTGAACGCCGTGATCGTGACATTTCCGGTCACGGGGATTTTGCTCCCGGACTCCGAAGCGGTTTGCTGCGTACATGCAGAAGCGGAAAAGAGTGCAATCGCGCTGAGCAGCAGAGCAGAGATTTTTTTTGCAATCATAGGATTCTCCTTTTGCAGAAACGTTATGCGGATGTATCGGTTGCTGCCGTCAGTTTTGCAGCCTTGACAAGCTCGCTGCCTGCGCTGCATTTCTTGAGCGTTATTGCATTGCTGTTGATACGGTATTCCAGGAAGAATGCGGTGATGCCGGGATTATTGTCGATCCGGATGTGCATTTTAACGGTCTCGCCGGGCTTTGCGGTGACGGTCTCTGCGGTCAGCGTCGGATCCTTGCCGAGCGCAGGGATCTCGGGCTGCTTGCTGCCGATCAGCACATAGCCCGGGATCAGCTTGATGGCTTGCAGCTTTTTCCCGTTTTCATCGGTGTTTCCGGAATAATTAGAAAAATCTGCAAGCGCGATCTCCAGCGGATATACGCCGGCCTTTGCATCCTTGCTGATTTCCCATTCCAGCTCCAGCAGCTCGCCGTCAAATACATAGTCTGCACGTTTTGAGATATCGAGCCAGAATGTACGCTGTCCGAGCGTCCAGTCTTTGCGCTCCGATGACTCTGTCGTAATCCGGACATTGCCCTGATCGTAATCATCAAAGATTACATTATCCGGCGCTTCCGGGTGCAGAATATGCTGCCATGTCATATTCCCTTCGCTGAGCACATTGACTGTATAATACTGCAAAATGGCCTGCGCATCTGTCACGTCAATGATTCCGTCGCGGTTGACATCGGCCGATTGCTTCTGATCGTATCCGATCAGAGGATCATTGCCTGCAAGGACTTCCGTATAGTAAAGCAGCGTATTCTGCGCATCAATGTTGTCAACGACAGAGTTGCCGTCGAAGTCACCGCGCAGCTTATAATCCGGCTCCTGCGGAAGATCCGGATCTTCTTCCTGATCGGGATCAAAATCCGGATCATATTCATCGTCACCGAAGTCTGGTTCTTCAAAATCATACGCTGTGACTTTGCTGACAGAAAAAGTCTGTGCAGTACAAAAAACAGAGAGTACCGCAAGGCAGGACGCAGCGGCTTTTGCATAAAGTTTCATAATACGGATTCCTTTCTGATGCCGGGGCAACCGGTATATGCATTGAGATTACTTTTTGACTCTGAGGACGGTGATCGCCGCATAATGCAGAATATCGAATTCTTCCGGCGCATTCTCATCCAGCATCTTTCGGTGGTCATTGTCCCATGCTTTGAGCTGCGCTGCATCGAGCGAGGCGCCGACGCCTCTGCATGCGCGCATTCTGCCGTGCCAGGATTCGCGTGTGAAGTGTACCGGCAGATCGAACATGGTCTGTTCGGTGATCTCAAAATGATCCGCGATCTCCTGCGGCGGCTGAATCAGATGCCGCTTGTCGCCTCCGCCGGTCCATGCCGGATTATATTTCAGAACGAGCTTTTCGCTTGCGTCCGCGATCTTGTCCTCATCTGCGAGCCAGCCCATATAGAGCAGCACAAGTGCGCCGTTCTGTCTGAGCATTCTCGCGATATTCGGATATGCAGTCTCCGGATTAAAATACCAGTAGCATTGACATGCCGTCACGACATCAAAGCTGTTGTCGGGATAATCGGTCGTTTCCGCAGATGCGGTGCGGAAGTCAATCTGCATCCCGGCCTGTGCTGCGAGCAGCTTTGCCTGCTCAATCTGCTCCGGCGAAATATCCGTGCCGCACCATTGGGCTCCGGCGTGAAAGAGATTGCGCGGCAGAACGCCGGTGCCTGTTCCGAGATCAAGACAATGCTGTCCGGCCTTGCAGAAGCCGCGGTTCAGAATCGCCTGATAAAATGTTTTCGGGTAGATATCGCGGAATTTTGCGTAATCCTCAGAGGTACGTCCCCAGTCAAATGCCTTTCCGCCGTCGATGTTTTTATTTTGAATGTCCATATTTCAGCGCATGATCCGTTACCAGAATCATACTGCTCCTTCCTGAATTGAATCTTGATTTTTGGGGGCAAATAAAAATTCAGTTGGATTCTCTTACAAAAGAGGTGGCTAATTACGATTAAAAAGAATCAGGTATCGCTTCGCGATGCTATTTTGAATGGGTGCCTCACTTGTAGGCACCCAAGCCCGCGAACGCTTGAACGCTGGGGAGTTTCGCTCTCTGCGGAGAGCGACGAGGGCTCTGCCCTCGACCCGCAAGCCTTTGA
>CAMNFV010000097.1 GCA_946537515.1 uncultured Ruminococcus sp.
CCGGAATCCGAATCGGAACCGGAGGTATTACCGCAGACGGTACCCGAAGCGGCACCTGAGCCGGAGCCGCAGACGGTACCTGAACCGGAACCCGAACCGATTCCGCAGACGGTTACACAGTCGGTGCCTCTGAAGATTCCGCAGGCAGCCGCTGCCGCGGCCGGACATTCTGCACCGCACGCAGTCGCAGGCGCAATTCAGCAGACGGTTCCCCGCGCAGCCGACGGCGCTGTCAGACGGACAGCAGCCCATGCAGCCGGCGGTGCAGTCCAGCAGAAGGTGCCGCGCCCGCAAACCGCCGCATTACAGACAACCGACGGGGAGAGTACATCATGACGGAAAAGCAAAAAGACATGGTTGCGATCCCTTCCCGGGAACAGGTCGAATCGGAGCTGAACCGCATCCGCTACCGACGCACATTTCTCCGCACGCTGCTGAATACAACCGCGGTTCTGGTCGTTGTTGCAGCGGCTACGACGCTGATCTCAATGATCTTTCTGCCGGTGATACAGGTTTCCGGCGACAGCATGACGCCGACACTCAATGACGGCGATATTCTCCTGACGTGCAATACAGATTCCGTGACCTACGGTGATCTCTGCTGCGTATCATGGCAGAATAAAATGCTGCTGAAACGTGTGATCGGGCTGCCCGGTGACACGATTACGATTGAAGAAGACGGCAGCGTTTATGTCAATGATGCGCTTCTGGACGAACCCTATGTATTGGAAAAAAGCCTCGGACAATGTGACATTCAGTTTCCCTTCAAAGTGCCGGATCAGCAGATTTTTATTCTCGGCGATAACCGAAGCCGGTCGGCGGACAGCCGAAGCGCCGATATCGGCTGCATCAGCCGGGAACAAATTGTCGGAAAAGTTCTGACACGGATCTGGAAAGGGAAAAAATAACGGAAAGGAGGAGCAGATCCTACATGAAAAACATAAACGATGCATATCTGAAGACGCTGCATCGCAGTAAGTCAGCAAGCCGGCGAATGTTAGCCCTGCTCCTTGTTCTGTCCCTGTTTGTGACATCCGGCGTTGCATGGGCGCTTCGCGGTGTCGGTACAACACTCGTGAACGATGCAGAATGCGGCCTGGAGGAGCATGAACATTCCGAAGACTGCTTTGAAAAACAGCTGATTTGCGAACTTGAGGAAGGAGAAGATCATCAGCATTCAGATGCGTGCTATGCGGATGTACCGGTCTGCGGCATGGAGAAGCATATTCATGCCGCGGATTGCTACCAGGATCCGGACAGCGAAATGCAGCCCGATGATGAGATCGTGACACTTGAGGAAGATATCAGTGATTCTGAATATGATGAAGTGGTCTACGATGTGCCGGCGGACGGGATCCCGGAGCCGGAAAGCACGGATGCTGATACAGATGCTGATACGGATGCAGAAGCTGAAGCAGATGCCGAAGAAACATTTGAAGCATCCGAGAATGATTATCTCGGCATGATGAAAGCCGGAAAGATTCAGATTATGGCCGAAGGCGATAAACCGGGTACCATTCCGACGATTGATAATATTGCTGAGGGTATTAAGTTTACGCTGTTTGATTATGACGGCTGTGATATTTCTTCTAACCATTACGGTTACAACGAAGACAGTCAACATCGATTAATTGGCCCGCCCTATGGACATGGCCATATCCTTTATGAAGGTATCAACACAGGCAGGAATCCGAAAGATGATATCCTGTTCTTTGCTTATGGAACTCCTGTCCCGGCCGGTGCCAATGGAGAAGTTGTGGCGGGCGGTGAGGTAGTATACAATTATAAAGATGATGAAGGACACCAGTATTATCATCCTGATAAGAACAGTTATGCCGGTGACTACAATGCGACACCGCCGTATTCCGGAAACAGAGCTGTTCAGGGAATCGTAGGAGATACACTCGGACAGGACGGATATCCGTATATTGCAACTTCCGGACACAGCCTGGCGTATCTGTTTGATAACACTTCTTCTGATTACAAAACGGTTTATGAAGGAAAAGAGAAGGAAGGCACCACGGAGAGAGACGGCGTCAATTATCTTCTGAAAAAGGAAGTAAGCGTGAACGGCGTCGATCATCTCATTTATAACAGCGATCAGAATTATGCATACTTCAATCAGGATACCCAGGAATTTGAAGTGTATAACAAAACATTCCGTATTATCAACGATGCCCACCATAAGACGACAGACGTAAAGCCTGGCACGACGGGTGAAACATACGGCGGCGAAACCGATGTGAACCCGAATTTCATGATCGGATTCTTCCCGTTCAATGAATACGATGAAACCAGAAGAGATCCGAACTTTAACGTTAAGAATGAGGATTACAAGTATAATCATCACTTCGGTATGAAAATGGAAGCGTCCTTCATGAATAATAAGTTCGACAGAACCAACGTGAAGGAACCGATCATTTTTAAGTACAGCGGTGACGATGACATGTGGGTCTTCGTTGACGGAAAGCTCGTTCTCGATCTCGGCGGTATCCATGAGCCGGCCGGCGGCATGATTGATTTCTCGCACGGCCTTGTATGGATGCAGGATAACGGCGCTACGGGCGAAGGAAAACCGCTGGATGAGGTTCATGCAGAGCTGACCACGGAAGGCACTGAGATTTATAATTATGTTTCCGAACATGCACCGGAACTCATAAACGGTTACAAAATCTATGGCGAAAACGAAGAAGTGATTGCCAAGACAGCAGCGCAAGCCTGGGATGAACTCCCGAAGCCGATCATCCTGAATACGTCTGAAGACAGCCAGGATCGCTGGATCGTGAAGCCGATCACCGATTATATTTCTGATTGGTTCGGCCCGAACTGCAACAAGAACCATGACATCAAAATGTTCTACCTGGAGCGCGGCGGCTGTTATTCCAACCTCGCAATGGAAATGAATCTCCCGACCGTCAAGCCGCTGTCGGTATTCAAGAACGTGGACTACAAGGAACACCTTGACAAGGCTTACGATAAAGTCGATTATTGGTTCCAGATTTATGAGTGGGACAGCAATCACGATAACGGCGCGGATCAGCCCAAGGGCGCATGGGTGATCCCGCAGGATACGAATCCGAATGCACCGTGCTATTTGCCGGGCAGCAGATTCAAACTCAAAGACGGCGCCAGAATGAAATTTGACAATCTCGGACAGGACAGAAAATTCAAGGTCGTTGAAATCGGCTACAGCTATTCTCGGGATGCAACCGAACCTGAACTGACCGGGCCGGAATATGAAATCACATCAGAATCCTTTGACAGCGTTACCGCAACTGATAGAAACGGCACACAGGTTCCGATGGACTGGGCAAACGGTCAGGCAGCCACGAATTATCCGGAATTGGATCAGGCATCGCTGAAGCAAAATAACAGCTATACCTTTAAAAATTCGCTTCAGCAGGATTTCACGGAGGTCGTAGCCAAGAAGGTATGGCAGCCGCCGCTTGCAAATAACAGCCCGCTTAAGGATTATATCATTAAGTTCAAGGTCATGCGGACTGATTCCATTACCGGTGAGGTCAAGCAGGTCGCGCTTAGAACGAACAAAGTTAAGAAGCGTACCTTTTTACTGAAACCGGATCAGTGGGAAACCGGCTATACAGTTGACCATCTCCTGAAGCAGTACGGCAATCATTTCTATTCTTACCGGATAGAAGAATTGAATGTGCCGAAGGGGTATAACGCTTCTTACAGCACGGATCCGACGGGTGCTGCGGTTATTACAAATACCGACTCTAAGCAAATGGAGATCAATGTCGAGAAGCAGTGGGAGAATGCTCCTGTGAATAAGCCCACGGTCCAGCTGAAGCTGACCAGAGAAAAAGTCGGATATGACGACAGCGAACCGACGGCTTTGATGATCAATGTTGTGGATGAAGGCAACAATCCCCTGGTGACGAAAACGATTAGCCCGGATGATGCTGTCAAGATCTATGCAGGCGGAAGCGCCGAGATCAGCTTTGATTATCCGAAAGGCGTTGTGGTGCTGAACGCTGCTCAGCTCGACGCAAGGCCGGCCGACCTCTACACGAAATACGATGAAGACTTCATTGTTCTGAATGATCTGAAGCCGATCACCGCTTCTGATCCGATCCCCAATGAGGTCACGGTGAAAGTGGATACGTCAAAGGCAGAGGATTCGCTGGTGCTGCTGCATCATTCGTTCACAGGCAATACAAACGGCTGGATCGCAAACAGCGGCGATCACAATGTTTCGTCTGTTGCAACGGCTTCAGCACATGCAAAAGGCTATGCGCTGGAAATCTCCGGCAGAGACATAGCCTGGCATGGCGCAAGACTGAATCTTGACCCCGCGATATTCAAACCGGGTCATAATTACACATTCAGTACCTATGTGTACTTTGACGGTCCGTCGAATACTACGATTCCGTTCAAGTTTACGTTCAATGACGGCTTGAATAAGGCAAGCAGCGGCAGCTTCAAGCAAATCTCAAGTCAGAACGTTCCGGGTGGTCAATGGACGCAGCTGACAGGAACGATATCGCTTCCGGCTGAGATTGATCCCTATGCTATGTATCTGCTTGTCGAGACTGCGGATCCTGATGATCAGCCGCGGACGGCAACATTCCTGATGGATGAGTTCGTTGCAGTTGAGGGCAATAAGAGCGTTTCGGTCGATAGCGACGGAAAAGTACATGTTGCGATTCCCGGCGGAAATACGTACCTTATCAATGACCATTTCGGCACTGATGAAAGTGGCTGGACAGGCCACGGTTGTACGGTTCGTTACAGTCCCGAATGGAACGGCCATATCAGTACTTCCGGAAAAAATGCTGCGTGGCATGGAGTTGAGAAGAATATTTCTACACTTGGCTTTGTCGGCGGCGAAACCTACAATTTGCAGACATATATTCCACAGAGAGTAGATTTCAAGGTCACATTCTATGATGGTACAACGTACAGAACCCCTGAATCATTGACCTTTACAAGTACAGGAGAAAACAATAATTTGACGTTTAAGGCTCCGACTGATATCAACTATAACGACCCCAAATGCATCATCTTCATTGAAACAGTTTCCTACAAAGGAGACTTTGACGTTTGTTCCTTCAGCGTCTGGAAAGAAGGCAATCAGGATACCGGCGAGAAAGAAGGATATGAGTACAATCCTTCAACAGGAGAGTATGTTACCAATTATGATAACTATATCCTGACGCCGGATCAGGATTCCATAACCAATCCGCTGAAGCTGAACGGCACTTACGAACCGGATACTGAATTTGAAAAGACTGTAAAGACGATCATCACACTTCCGGTCAACGACAATGTTTGGACCTATCATTGGGACAACAAGCCGGAAACGGATGCAGATCACAAGATCGTCGAGGATGCAGAGCACTTCCTCTACCGCTACCACATCGAAGAGGTATGGATCGACAACGAGGGGAATCCGATCGGAACTGTAAACGGCAATCTGATGAGTGCGGACGGAAATTATCTTGTAACCTACAGCAATAATGATGTAGCTACAAATAATCCCCAAACTCCGATCATTGTCAAGAACAGATACATCTGGTATAAGCTGCCGGCAACCGGCGGCCTCGGAGTCAATGCACTCTGTACAGCAGGTGTGGTGCTGATCTTAATTGGTCTAACCGGCGGATGCGCCGTGAAAAAGCGCGAAAGGAGGTACAAATGATGTAACCTTCTCAGCGCAAACCTGAATAAACATCAACTAAAAATTATGATTATGGAGGATAATATCATGAAAAAGAAAATGAGAATCGCGGCGCTGCTGACGACCGGCCTGCTGGCCTTGACACCGTGTGCAGCTGCTTCAATGAGCCTGACTGCATTTGCAGAAGATACGTATGCAATCAACATTATGGAACCGGAGGACAAAGATGCGATTGAAGGATATACTTACAATGCATACCAGATTTTCTCCGGTAAGCTTTACCCAAAAAATGAGGGCTCGACTCAGATACTGGTTCTTTCGGATATCGACTGGGGTCAGGGCTTCAACAGCACTGGATTCCTGGCGGCTCTGAAGGCAGATACAGCATTCGGCGCAGGAGACGCAAATCTCTTTAAGGATTGCACAAATGCAACGGAAGTTGCTGACGTGCTGAAATCTGATGCAATGAACGATACGGACAAGCTTGCAGAATTTGCCAAGCAGGCAAAGAAGTTTGTTCCGAAGGACGGGGAAACACCGCAGCCGGCAGGTACGACTTCGACTCGTGTAAAAGTAAATGAAGGCGATCCGTATACGTATATGATTAACGTCAGTAACCCCGGTTATTACCTGATCGAAGAAACTGCAGCGCCGAAAGCGAATGAGGATGACCCGGATCCGGTAGCATATTCCCGCTTCATGCTTGACGTTGTCGGTAAGGCAGATGTCACAACCAAGAGAGATTATCCGACACTGGAGAAGAAGATCGTTGAGGCTACCTCCGAAGTTGATGCAAATGCAGTAAACATCGGTGATACGGTATCCTACAAGCTGACATCCAAGGTCCCGAATCTGACCGGTTATGACAAGTACTTCTTCAATGTCAATGATACGCTTTCCAAGGGTCTGACTTATGATGCGGATTCGCTGGTTGTCAAGATCGGTACCGGTGCAACAGCGGTGCCTGCAACGAAGGATACTGATACCAATAACACGAACAATGCAGCCGGTGGTATTTACTATTATGTGACGCCAGGAACGGATGCTAACGGCAATACCACGTTGAAAATCGTCTTTGAGGATTTCTATAATTCCTTCAAGAATATTGCTCCCGATACCCCGATTACAATCACCTATGATGCAGTTCTGAACAATGATGCTGTCATCGGCGAAGCGGGCAACCCGAATACTGCAAGCCTGATTTATTCCAACAATCCGAATGAAGAAGGCGATGGCACGCCGGGTAAGCCGGATGAGCCGAAGGATGATTCGGTGACCGGTGAGACTCCGAAGGACACTGTTAAGACCTTCACGACTGAGATCATCATTGATAAGATTGATGCGACAACCAAGGCAAAGCTGAACGGCGTAAAGTTCCGCTTGACCGGTACGGCGCTGAAGTCTGTTCTGACTGAAGAGGGTCTCTTTGTAAAGAATTCGACTGTAACCGGCGATGATGCTTACTATCTCCTGAAGGACGGTTCCTTTACAAAAGACGCTGCAACAGCGGAGACTGCTGATAAGTATGCAAGTACAACAGTTACTTATGCAAAGACAACGGATACATCTGTGATTGAACAAGCAGCTTATGTCGATACCGAAGGCGTAACCGCTGAGGTGGAGGGAGTAAACGGCGTCCTGAAGTTTACAGGTTTGGCTGCCGGTACCTATACGATTACGGAAATTGAGACGGTGAATGGCTACAATCTCCTGACAAGTCCGATTACCGTAACAATCGCTGCTGACATTAATACTGAAGCACAGACCTGCGAATTTACTTATACTCCGGCTGACAAGATGACCGGTAACAAGATTACAATCGAGAATAAGCAGGGTTCCACCCTTCCTTCGACCGGCGGCATCGGCACAAAGCTGTTCTTCATCTTCGGTGCTGCAATGGCGATCGGCTCGGGCATCTACCTCGTAACCAAGAAGAGAATGGCAGACGCCGAAGAGTGATCTGCCATTGAAATGAATCTCACATGTTAATCTGCTTTGCAGCGGGAGGGGCTTCTCTCCCGCTGCATATGCTTATCTGTCAGGGGACCGTTCATGAAGCGAAATATCTTGAAATACACGCTGACACTTACTTTTTTCATCGGCATCGGGCTGCTGCTCTATCCGTTTATCAGCGACTATGTCAATTCCCGGCACCAATCCCGCGTCGTAGAGAATTATCAGGATTCCGTCAGCAAGCTGGATGATTCCGAGAAACAGGCGCTGTTTCAGAAGGCCGCGGAATACAATCAGCGGCTTGCTTCGACGAAGGATGCATTCTATCATCCGGAGCTCGTAGCGGGCTATGAGGATACGCTCGATATCACCGGTACAGGCATCATGGGCTATCTGAATATCGACAAGATTGATCTGGAGCTTCCGATCTATCACTCCGTCGATGATGATGTGCTTCAGATCGCGATCGGACATCTGCCCGGCACCAGTCTGCCGGTCGGCGGCGCCGGAACACATACGGTGCTTTCCGGCCACAGAGGACTCCCGAGCGCAAAGCTCTTCTCCGATCTCGATAAACTGGAACCCGGCGACCGCTTCACGATTACGGTACTGTCAGAGGTCTTTACTTATCAGGTCGAGCATACGGAATCCGTTGAGCCCTATGAGGTCGATGATCTCCAGCTCGAACCCGGCAGGGATCTCTGTACGCTCTTCACCTGCACTCCGTACGGCATCAATACGCAGCGCCTGTTTGTCCGGGCAAAGCGCGTGCAGAATGATAAAATTCAGGAGCGCCGGATCTACTATACCAATGAGGCTTACCGCATTACCCCGGCAATCGTTGCGCCGATCTTAGCGGCGCCGATTCTTCTGTTTTTGTATGTGCTCGTGCTGATCTCCGATTTCCGGAGAAAGCGCAGACTGAAAGCACAAAAGAATTCTGAGATCCATTGATGAGCAAAGAGCACCGATTTTTTTCGGTGCTCTTTGTTAGTTTTTGCGCGGAAATGGTGTCAGATATAGTGAGGGCGAATCATACGGAGAAAGGAGGATGCGCGATGACCGAGGATGAAAAGCTGCTGCGGCTGTTTCAGGCGCGCGATGAACGGGCACTCAAAGCTGCTGAACAGCGATACGGGAAGCTCTGCCGTACAATGGCATACCGGATTCTGGGCGATCGACAGGATGCGGAGGAATGTGCCAATGATGTGCTGATGAAGCTCTGGAATACCATTCCGCCCGCAGCACCGCGCTCCCTGACAGCGTATGTCTCCGGTATTACGCGAAATCACGCGCTGAATATTCTCCGTGCAAAGACCAAAGCAAAGCGCGGCGGAAAGCAATATCATGCGGCGCTGGATGAGCTTTCGCCCTATCTCAGATCAGACGAAAATCCGGAGGACAGGCTTGACACGATTGCCTTGCAGGATGCGATCAACCGCTTTCTGAATACGCTGCCGGAGGAAACGGGCATCATTTTTCTTGCGCGGTATTATTCCATGCAGCCAATCAAAGAGATCGCCGCCGAGCATTCCTCAAGCGTCGGGCGTGTGCAGATGATTTTGAAACGAACCAAAGAAAAGCTCCGTGCTTTTCTTGAAGTGGAGGGATTATTATGAAGCCGCAGGATTTTATGGAAGCACTCGGCGGTGTATCGCAGGAAAGGCTGGACGCTCTGGCAAAATGGCAGGAGGCCGGAATGCCGATCACCGGCGGAGCACCTGCGAAAGCAGACCGCATCACGCAGCCTGTCTCCGTGCAAAGGAGGAGAGAAATTATGAAACAGAAAGCAAAATGGAACGGCAGCTTCCTTCCGATGAAGATTGGTGCCGGAGCGGCGCTTGCTGTCTGCGCGGTGATCGCGGTTTCCGTTGGCGGGGGAATCATCGGCCTGAATCAGCAAAAGCAGCAGATGCAGATCGGCAGCAATGCCGGAACATCTATGACAGAGCATCTTTCTGAGCATGAACCCTTGCCGATCGAGGTCCGGGCCGCAGACGGCATTGATATTGACATGAATCTGCCGCCGGACGGCAAGGCGCAGGTTTTGCACAGCATTGACGATGCGCAGCCGTGGATTGATCTGCTGAAACAGAGCGGTGAATATGGCAGAGAGAGCGGCGAGGGCTTTCACCCGTTCCTTGAGATACTTGCAAATGAAAAAAGATATCTTGACCGTGATATCATCATATGTGCCGTGCCTTATTGTTTCTTCCAGGGTGACAACGGCGTGGCACAGCACGCATTTTTCGGCGGCACGATCACCGAAAGCGGTACGCTGACCGTTGATATCGGCATGGTGATGGTCAGCAAGGAAATGCGCCCGCTGATGCTGCCGGATACTGCGGCATACTGCTGCTGCTTCACCGTGCCGAAAAACACCATGCCGGAGATCACCGGCTTCATATTCAATAATCAGATCTATGACTGCACCGCGCCGCTGCCCGATGATATACGCTCGGAACATGATATGACAGAATATCTGGCAGAGCAGCCGGAATATCAGGCATATGCGCAGAGATTCACGGACGAACTGTATCTCCGCTGGGTAAAGGATGAAATGCAGCCCGCAGATACAGCGCGGAAGCCGGTGCTGCTCGGCAAACCGCTGTCGGAATTTAACGCCGAAAGAAACGAATATTTCCCTAAAGTATCAGAGAAGGGTTCTGTTCAGGTCATTCGCAGCATGGAGGATATGCAGCCGCTGATTGACGCAACAACCTCGCAGCTGCAAACTGAAAATTACGGTGCAGAATTCTACGGCAGATGCGGAATCAACGAAGCATTGTTTGAAAATAACGACCTGCTGTATTTCGCTTTTTATAACGATATCTTTGCTGACAATATGTCTACTGCGATGTTTTGCGGCGGCGAGATCAACGAAGACGGCTCGCTGACGCTCCGGTTTTCTGAACTGATCATTGACAATCCCGCAGAGGATATTCCGCAATCCGGCAGCCAAAACTGCTATTATTTCTATCCTGCTCCGAAAGGTGCTCTGCCGGATATCAGCGAAATCAAAATCGAGCTGGAGGAATTTCATGTTATGCTGCCGGAGCGTGTTCTGGAGCACCGGAATGAAATTGATGAGGCAACCGGACAGACAATCGAAACGCAGTATCTGGAAACCGCACAGGCAAAACTTGATTATATGGATTCGATTCCGCAGCAGCTTTCTATCACATGGGGAAAGAGTGAGCCGGTTCCGCCGGAGGATTGTGTGAAGGAGCAAACGAGGAATAACTTCTGAAAACTGAATGCAGCAATAAGAAAATGCAGCCTTTCGGGGCTGCATTTTTTATTTGCCAGAAATATTTTTCCGGAAAACTTGCAAAATGATGTGACCTGTGGTATGATAATCGAGTCGAAA
>CAMNFV010000098.1 GCA_946537515.1 uncultured Ruminococcus sp.
TATTGAAGTCCTTTCAGAAAATGAATATAGGTATTTTTATTATATCACATCCGCACGCAGATTGCAAGCATTTCTGTTTGGAGCGATGCCGCATGAAACATGAGAAACAAAAACCGCCCCGGTTTCCTCTGACCGGAGCGGCTTCGTTCTATTATATCATAAATATGGGATTCCAAAGGGACAATGTCCCTTTGGCGGAGTTTGAGGCGGAGCCTCATTATAAATCCGTCGGAGACACATTAGAAAAAGATGTATCCGCTGCGCGGATGTTATTTAGAATGAGGGAAGATGCCCCGCTGCGCAGGGGTCTTCCCTCAAACTCCCATCTTCCCGAGCCAGTATGCAGGGGAGTTTCGCACTCTGCGGAGTGCGACAAGGGCTCTGCCCCTTGACCCCGCAAACTTTTGAAAAAGTTTGATCAAAACTTTTGATATGCTGTGCGCCGCAAGAAAAGCCGCTCCAATTTACGCTGATTGGAGCGGCTTTATTCTAATCACACATAAACATGGGGATTCCAAAGGGATTCAATCCCTTTGGCGGGGTATGGGGCAGAGCCCCATTTATGATCCATCGGAGATACCACTATCAATCCGTCGGAGACACCTCACTGCTCCAGCTTCTTGAGGAATGCGCGGGTGCGGTCGTTTGAGGGATTGTCGATAACGTCCTTCGGGTCGCCCTGCTCGACGATCACGCCGCCGTCCATGAACACCACATGATTCGATACGCTGCGCGCAAAATCAATCTCATGCGTGACGATCAGCATTGTCATTTTCTCCGCTGCAAGCTCCTTGAGAACCTTCAGAATCTCCGCGGTCAGCTCCGGATCCAGCGCCGAGGTCGGCTCATCAAAGAACAGCATCTTCGGCTTCATCGCAAGCGCACGCGCAATCGCAACACGCTGCTGCTGGCCGCCCGAAAGCTGATAGGGATAATAATCACCCTTATCCGAGAGTCCCATTTTTTTCAGCAGTACCTGCGCCTCTTTCATGACCTCGGCCTTATCGCGCTTCAGAACATGAATCGGCGCATCCGTGATGTTTTTCAGCACCGTATAGTGCGGGAACAGATTGAAATTCTGGAACACAAGCCCGAATGTGTGCTTGATTTCCTGCAATTCGGATTTGCCGACATACTGCGGCCTGCCGTCTGTTGTCTTGACGGCATCCTTTCCGCAATAGGTCATCGTGCCGCCGTCGATCGTTTCCAGCATGGAGATGCAGCGCAGAAACGTCGATTTACCCGATCCGGAAGGGCCGAGAATCGAGACAACTTCGCCCTCTCCGACCGTCATGCTGATATCCTTGAGCACTTCGAGATCATCAAAGCTTTTCTTGATATTCTTCACTTCAAGCAGATTTTTCATATGCTGTCACCCCCGCTTATCTGAAATAATTGAGCTTCTTCTCAATGCGGTCCATGACGAATGCAACGACTGCATTGAATACGTAATAGAATACGCCTGCGATAAAGAGCGGCATGATCGTCGCCTGTGCTGCCGCGACCTGCTTGGCCAGCGTGAACATCTCCGTATAAGAGATCGCGAATGCAAGCGAGGTGTCCTTGACAAGCGTAATGACTTCGTTCGTGATTGCCGGGATGATATTTTTGATCATCTGCGGGAACACGATTTTAAAGAATTTCTGCGACTTGGAATAGCCGAGGATCTCGCAGGCCTCATGCTGACCTTTCGGGACGGCCTGAATGCCGGAACGGTAAATCTCCGCGAAATACGCCGCATAATTGAGCGTAAATCCGATGATGACCGCATAGAAGCGGTAAGAGGCCGAGGTCGAGAGGCCGAAGAGGTAATACGGCCCGAAGAATACGACCAGTAATTGCAGCATCAGCGGCGTACCGCGGACGATCGAGATATAGACCGTCACGAGCCAGCTCAGCGGCTTGAATTTGCTCATCTTGCCGAATGCGATCAGCAGACCGAGCGGCAGCGCAAAGAGCAGCGTCAGGAAGAAGATCGCGAGCGATGCGCCGACGCCTTTCAGCAGCTGCTTGCAGATATTCGCGAGCTTTTCACCGAAGGGGACTGCCTGCGCTTCTGTTTCGGCTTTGGTTTCGGTATCGCGGGAGAGACAGACGCTGTCGGTCAGCTCCCAGTCCGCTGCGATTTTCGCGAACGTGCCGTCATCAAGCATGGTAAAGAGCGTTTCTTGCACCTGATCGCGCAGTTCGGTATTGCCCTTGAGGAAGCCGACGCCGTATGCTTCCGAGGAGACATGTTCACCGAGCATTTTGAATTTATTGCCGCGTGCTGCGATCTCATAATTCGCGACGCCGATATCCATGCAGATCGCATCGACCGCGCCGCTTTCGAGATTGAGGAATGCGCTGTTGTAATCACCGACCTGCTGGAGCTCCTTAAAGCTCTTTGCGAGTTCGATGTTGGATTCCTCAGCATCTTCGCCGGTGAAGGCCGCGAGCGCGGAGCTGTCTGCCTGTACGGCGACTGTTCTGCCGGAGAGATCATTCAGCGCCGCGATATCCGAATCGCTGCGGACGACGACGACCTGCGAGTTATCGACATACGGCACGGACCATGTGTAATCATTTTCTCTGCCGTTGATCGTGAAGCCGTTCCAGATGCAGTCGATCGCGCCGGTTTTGAGCTCCATATCCTTGGAATTCCAGTCGATCGGCTGCTTGACGAGCGTCCAGCCGCGGCGCTTGCAGACTTCCTCTGCGAGCGAGAGATCGAAACCGACATATTCGCCGGATTCATCCTGATAGCCATAGGGCGGGAATTCCGCATCGAAACCGACCGTGAATGTTTTGCTTCCGCCGATCGTTTCGGTATCGGAATCCGGCGCTTTGAGGCAGATGCAGTCGGAGAGTTCCCAATCCTCTGCGATTTTCGCGAAAGTGCCGTCGCGCACCATATCATAGAGCGTATCCTGCACCTCATCGCGCAGCTCGGTATTGCCCTTGAGGAAGCCGACGCCGTATTCCTCGGATGAGATATGTTCATCGAGCATCCGGAATGCGCCGTTTCTCGCAGCGATTTCGTAATTCGCAACGCCGATATCCATGCAGATAACATCGACCGCGCCGCTTTCGAGATTCATGAACGCGCTGTTGTAATCACCGACCTGCTGGAGCTCCTTGAAGCTTTTTGCGAGTTCGATGTTGGATTCCTCTGCGTCCTCACCGGTAAAGGCGGCGAGCGCGGAGCTGTCGGTCTGCACGGCGACAATCTTATTTTTCATATCGCTGAGCTTGTTGATGTCGGATTCCGTGCGGACGATTGCGACCTGTGAATTATCGACGTAGGGGTCTGACCAGGTGTAATCATTTTCCCGGCCGTTGATTGTGAAGCCGTTCCAGATGCAGTCGATTGCGCCGGTTTTGAGCTCCATGTCTTTGGAATTCCATTCAATGGGGACTTTTTTGAGTTCCCAGCCCTGACGTTTACAGACTTCCTCTGCGAGGGAGAGATCGAAGCCGACGTATTCGCCGGAATCGTCCTGATAGCCGTAGGGCGGGAATTCGGCATCGAAACCGACCGTAAAGGTACGGCCTGTTTCGGCGGCTGCTGATACAGCGGAGAGTCCGGGGATTGAGCCGGTCAGCAGCATGGCAGCAGCGCCGAGGGCTGCCGCGAGTTTACGAAGTGCCATAGCAGTTTGCTCCTTTCCGTCAGCATATGCTGTTCACATATGATAGTTATGATATCATTTTAGCATATTATTATAGTAAAGTCAAGGGTCGGCAGGACGGGGGTGAATTAGAAGTTAGAAATGAGAAGTGAGAAGTTGCGGTATCGCTTCGCGATGATTTTGAAATGGTGAAGCGGGGGATTTTAATTTATTGTGCTTTATCCTTTGTTTGACGTTTCATTCAACATGCTGAATTGTGGCTGCGGTAAATTCAGCGGGTGCGCACTTAGGGGAAAAGGGAGCGCCGCAAAGCCATGCACACGAATTCGTAAAAAAGGAACTTTAGTATAACGGCTGTCGGCCCTGCCGACCGCATTCGCGTGCCCCGCATGTTTGCCAGAGGCAAACTGCGCAGTTTCGCTTTGCGAAACGTGCGCGCCCAGCGGAATCATACATTCGGATAAAGGATAAAGATCAATAACTCCCAGCGCTACCAAATAATAATATAAAAGCGAAAAGGAGCGCCGCAAAGCCATGCACACGAATTCGTGAAAAAGGAACTTTAGTATAACGGCCCCGCGCCCTGCCCGGTTGACTTTTTTGGGGGATTGTGGTATGATATAATGAACGGCAGTATGGTTACGGACAGCTGCCGTTATACGGGCAACTTGAAAAAAGGAGAGGGAAACTTATGTTAAATCTTGAGGGAAAATGGGCACTCGTGACCGGTGCCAGCCGCGGAATCGGCAAGCTCGCTGCGGAAGCACTCGCAGCAAAGGGATGTAATCTGATTCTGCTCAGCCGCGATACCGCACATACTGCGGCATTCGCAAAATCGCTTTCTGAGAAAGTCTGCGTCAAAGAAACCGCCTGCGACCTCGCAGATCCGGCTTCCGTTTCGCAGGCCATAGCGGAGATCGACGCCATGGGCGTTCCGGTCGATGTGATTCTCAACAACGCAGGCGTACAAATCGCCTACCGCACCGATTACTGGCAGACTCCTGTCAGCGACTACGTCACGAGCTTCCAGATCAACACGATCGCGCCGATGATGATCTGCTATCACTTCATTCCGAAGATGATCGAGCGCGGCTTCGGCAGAGTTGTCAACACCACAAGCGGCATCCGGCTCGAACCCGAGCAGGCAGGCTATTCCGCGAGCAAGGCGGGGCTTGATAAAGTCACGATTGACTTAGGCTCCAAGCTCGGCGGCACCGGTGTTGCGATCAACCTGACCGATCCGGGCTGGTGCAGAACCGACCTGGGCGGGCCGAATGCGCCGAATGCACCGGAAAGCGCAATTCCGGGCGTCATCGTCGGTGCGTTCATTGAGCAGCCGAAATCCGGCAGACTCTTCGCAGCCCCCGAATTCCACGGCATGACGCTCGAAGAGGCTGTCGCCAAGGCGGAAGCAATGGAATGCAGCGCCTATTGATTCACATGCAGAATACTGTGCAGCTCCGGCAGCCCGTCCGGAGCACACAGTATTTCAATGATACATCCCTGCTCCAAAAAAGTATGAACACGATATCCTGAAAGAACCCGCCGCAGAAACTGAGGAGATGCAATGGGACTGGATTTTGATTTGTGGGCGGAGATTCGCCGGAAATCCGACGGAATGCCCGTCACGCACACGAAAACGCTGACGGGTGAAAGCCCGCAGTTTCATGTGTTCTGGTCGGGTGACCATGATATTATGAACGGCGTGATCGACACGCTCAATCACTGCTGCGGAACTTCCTATGATGTATATACCGGCAGTATGGATGTGCCGTTTGAGGCACTTCTGCCGATCTACCGCTATCTGCTGAGCCGCTGCGATCTTGGCCCGGATGACGCGAAAACGAAAGAGTGGACGGAAAATCCCGACCCGCAGGATCATCCGCTGTTTACAGAGCAGCAGAATCTGTATCTTGCACAGGCGGTGCATGACATTATCATTGATGTATTGCAGCCGCAGCCCTGGGGCTTATCCAGCGATGCGGCGAAGCATATGACCGAGGCGGATGCAGATGATTATGAAACACATCCGGAGCAGTACGAATGGCATTTTAAGATTACGAACTGGTGGTGAACCATGAAGCTGATTATCGTCCGGCACGGCGATCCGGACTACGAACACGATGCGCTGACCGATACCGGAAAGATCGAGGCAAAGCTGACCGCGGAACGCCTCAAAGCACATCCGGGGATTGCGGCCTTCTATGTCTCACCGCTGGGGCGGGCGCAGGCGACTGCACAGTATACGCTGGATGCGCTGGGACGCGAGGCCGAAACGCTGCCGTGGCTGCGCGAATTTCATGCGCCGATTCTGCATCCCGATACGGGGGATGTCCGCGTGCCGTGGGACTGGCTCCCGGGGTACTGGACAACCGAGCCCGCTTTCTATGATAAGGACAAATGGGCGCAGACCGAAATCATGCGCGAATACGGCGTCGGGGATGAGGCACAGCGCGTTTATGAGGGGCTTGATGCGGTGCTCGCAAAGCACGGCTATGTCCGTGAGGGCATGGTCTACCGCGCAGAGAAGCCCAATACCGATACAATTGTTTTCTTCTGTCATTTCGGCGTGGAATGCGTCATGCTCGCGCATCTGATCGGTGCGTCGCCTATGGTGCTCTGGCACGGTCTCTGTGCCGCACCGACCGCGATTACCGTCCTCTCGACCGAGGAGCGCAGAGCCGGGATCGCATCCTTCCGCATCAATACATTCGGAGATACCGGTCATCTCTATGCCGCCGGGCGGGAGCCTTCCTTCTCGGCGCGCTTCTGTGAAACCTTCGGCAACACGGCCGAACGGCATGACTGATCTGACCGCTTGAAAGCATTGCTTTAGGAGGAATTGAAGAGCCTTGAATATTATCATCGTGGGCTGCGGCAAGGTCGGCAGAGTGCTGACAGAGCAGCTCAATGAACCGGGGAATAATATTACTGTTGTCGATATCAACGGCGCCCGTGCGACCGATGTTGCAGAGCGCTTTGACGTCATGCATGTCATCGGAAACGGTGCAACACGCGCCGTTCTCGAAGAAGCGGGAATTGATAAGGCCGATCTGCTGATCGCCGTCACGGGCTCCGATGAGCGGAATCTGCTCTGCTGCCTGATCGCAAAGAAGGCCGGCGGCTGCCAGACAATCGCGCGCGTGCGCAGTCCGCAGTATAATGCCGATGTCCGCTATCTGAAGGAGGAGCTCGGCCTTGCAATGGTCATCAATCCGGAATACGCCGCCGCGGAGGAGATTGCCCGCGTGCTGCGCTTCCCCTCGGCAATCAAGATCGACACCTTTGTCAAGGGCAAGATCGAGCTGCTGAAATTCAAGCTGCCGGAGGATTCACCGCTCTGCGGCATGTGTGTCCGCGAGATTGCCCCGAAGCTGCACTGCGATGTCCTTGTCTGCACGATCGAGCGCGATGAGGAAGCCTTTATCGCATACGGCGACTTCCGCTTTGAGGCACGCGATGTCATCTCGATCATCGCGGACCCCAAGAGCGCCTATAATTTCTTCAAGCGCATCAATTACAAGGCAAAGCCCGTCAACGATGTCCTGATCGCGGGCGGCGGCGATATCACGCACTATCTCTGCCAGATTCTCGAAAAGGACGGCATCCGCATCACCGTCATCGAAAAGGATGAGGAGCGGGTGGAGTCGCTGACCGACAGATTCTCCGATGTCAACGTCATCTATGCGGATGCGATCAATCAGGAAGTGCTGATGCAGGAGAATATCAACCGGGCAGAGGCCTTTGTCTCGCTGACGAATCTCGATGAGGAAAATATCCTGCTCTCGCTCTTTGCAAAATCCGTCACAGAGGGCAAGGTCGTGACGAAGATCAACCGGATTGATTTTGATTCGGTCATCGGGCATCTCGATCTCGATACGATCATCTATCCGAAGAATCTGACCTCGGATTATATCGTCCGCTATGTCCGCGCCATGAATAAGACAATGGGCACGAACCTCGAAACGCTCTATCAGATCATCAAGGGCAAGGTCGAGGCGGCGGAGTTCATCGTCAAGGCGGATTCTGCGCTGACGGCGGAACCGCTGATGCGTCTGAAGCTGCGCAGCGGCGTGCTGGTCGCGGCGATTGTCCGCAACGGCAAGGTGCTGATTCCGCGCGGCAGCGATATCATCCAGCAGGGTGATTCGGTCGTCATCGTGACGAATCATCTCGGACTGCATGACATGAACGATCTGCTGCAATGACGGGGGCTGTGACAGAATGAATATCCGAATGACGATTTATATCCTCGGAATCCTGCTGATCTTCGAGGGCGGCTTTATGGCGGTTCCGACGGCGACCGCAGCCTATTTTCATGAGCCGGAGCTGCTGCTCTTTGCGGTGATTGCGGCCGCGCTCCTGCTCGCAGGCATCATCATTACGCGCTTTAAGCCGGCAAACAAGAATCTCTTTGCGCGTGACGGCTTTGTGATCGTTGCGCTGAGCTGGCTCGTGCTGAGCTTCTTCGGCGCGCTGCCCTTCTGGATTTCGGGGACGATCCCGAAGTTCGTCGATGCGATGTTTGAATCGGTCTCCGGCTTCACGACAACCGGCGCGAGCATCCTGCATGACCTTGCCCCGGTGCCGAAGTGTATGCTGATGTGGCGCAGCTTCACGCACTGGGTCGGCGGCATGGGCGTGCTGGTCTTTATCATGGCGATCCTGCCGCTCGCGGGCGGACAGAATATGTATCTGATGAAAGCGGAGAGCCCGGGACCTTCGGTCAGCAAGCTGGTGCCGAGAGTCCGGAAAACGGCCATGCTGCTGTATATCATCTACTTCGTCATGACCGTCGTTGAGTTTATCCTGCTGCTGATCGGCGGGATGCCGGTCTTTGATGCGATCAATATTTCCGTTGCGACAGCCGGTACGGGCGGCTTCTCCTGCAATCCGGCGGGAATGCCCTATTCGCCGTTCTGCATCAATGTGATCACGGTGTTCATGTTCCTGTTCGGCGTCAATTTCAGCTGCTATTTCCTGCTGCTGCATAAGAAATTCAAGGAAGCTTTCACCGATGAGCTCAAGGTCTATCTCGGGATCATCGCCTTTGCGATCCTGACGATCACGCTGGATGTCCGGCATCTGCCGATGTTCCGCGGCACCGGTGAAGCGCTGATGCACAGCTCCTTTACAATCGGCTCGCTGCTGTCCTCAACGGGCTTTGCGACGGTCGATTTCAATCAGTGGCCGGTCTATTCGCGGACGCTGCTTGTCATGCTGATGTTCGTCGGCGCCTGCGCAGGCTCGACCGGCGGCGGCATCAAGGTCTCGCGCTTTATCATCCTCTTCCGCAATATGGGCAATGAGCTGCGCGTCATGACGCACCCGCGGCAGGTCAAAAAGGTCCGCATGGACGGGCATCAGGTGGATGCGGAAGTTATCAAATCCGTGCATGTCTACCTCGCTGTTTACATCATGATCTATGTCATCAGTATGCTCGTGCTCGCGCTCGATCATCTCGACCTGACAACGAATTTCACCGCGGTCGTCGCAACGCTCAATAACATCGGACCCGGTCTGGAGCTTGTCGGCCCGACTTCCAATTATGACGTATTTTCGACGTCTTCCAAGTGCGTCCTGATCTTTGACATGCTCGCGGGCAGACTGGAGCTCTTCCCGATCGTCCTGCTGCTTGCACCCTCGACCTGGAAAAAATGACCGCCTGCAATCATCATAAAATGCCAAATGAAACGGAGTAAATCAATGAAGCAAAAGCTAGGTCTTGTCATGGAAGGCGGTGCGATGCGCGGCCTCTTTACGGCCGGTGTCCTCGATGTATTCCTCGATGAGGGGATCACGGTTGACGGCGCGATCGGTGTCTCGGCCGGCGCGACCTTCGGCTGCAATTTCCTGACAAAGCAGAAGGGGAGAGCCCTGCGCTACTGTCTGCGCTATGTGAACGATCCGCGGTTTTGCAGCGTACCCTCGCTGCTGCTGACCGGCGATATGTTCGGCGCGGAATTCTGCTACCACACGATTCCGGAGCAGCTCGATCCGATCGACAATGATGCATTTCATCAGGGCGGCGTGCCGTTTTACATCGCCTGCACCGATGTCCGGACGGGCAGAGCGGTCTATCATCAGTGCCGCGATCTGCTCGACAGAGAGGAGCTCGAATGGGTGCGCGCCTGTGCGTCCATGCCGCTCGCCTCGCGGATTGTCCATGCCGGACAGTATGACATGCTCGACGGCGGCATCTCGGATTCCATTCCGCTCAAATACTTTGAATATAAGGGATATCAGCGCAGCATCGTGATTTTGACGCAGCCCGCGGATTACCGCAAGGAGCCGAATTCCATGATGCCGCTGGTGCGGCGGGTTTACCGGAATTATCCGAATCTCATCCGGGCAATGGAGCGCCGCCATGTGATCTACAATAAGCAGCTCGATCATGTCCGCGAGGCCGGGGAGAACGGTTCCGCATTTGTCATCCGGCCGCCGCAGAAGCTGCCTGTCAGCCATATCACGCATGATCCGGAGAAGCTGCGTGCGGTTTACCGGATCGGCAGGGAGACTGCGCTTTCGGTTCTTCCGGCGCTCCGGGAGTATCTTGCGGCGCTGCAATTTGAATAAAAATATATCCCCGGTGTACCGCTTCGGACATCGGGGATTGGTTATATTCCGGAAAAAATTTTGCTTTTCGGTAAAAAATCGTTAGAATTATCTTGACTTTCTGTGCAGTTTCGTGTATAATAAACTTGATCGGTGAAACGCCGGCAATCAATCATTGCATGAAACAGGAGGAATGTACAATGGGAAAATATCTGATCAAAAAAACAAAGACAGGCATTAAGTTTGACCTCAAGGCCGGCAACGGCGAAGTAATCGCTACCTCCGAGGTCTACACGACCGAGAAGGCATGCCGCGCAGGCATCGCAAGCGTACAGCGCAATGCACCGGCAGCAGGGATTGAGAATCAGACGGAGGAGGGCTTTGAGAAGCAGAAGCATCCGAAGTTTGAGGTTTATACAGATAAGAAGGGCGAATACCGTTTCCGTCTGAAGGCGACAAACGGTCAGATTATCGCGGTCAGCGAGGGCTACAAGGCGATTTCGGGCTGTCTGAACGGCATTGAGTCCGTGAAGAAGAACGCAGATTCCGAGATTGCGATGCAGGAAGAATGATTGCATAAAAATAACGTATTTTGGAGGTTTTTACAATGGATATCAAAGCAGAGATCGAGAAGATCATTGCACAGGTTACGAAGGACGGCGACCTGAAGGAGAAGTTCATGAAGGATCCGGCGGG
>CAMNFV010000099.1 GCA_946537515.1 uncultured Ruminococcus sp.
GACAGTCCGCTGCGGAGAATGTACCGCAAACTGCGCAGTCTCCTGCGTGTAAAGATGTGTCTCCGACGGATCTATAATGAGGCTCCGCCTCAAACTCCGCCAAAGGGATTGAATCCCTTTGGAATCCAGCTTTGGACGAAATCTGCATGGAATCAGCCTCAGTATAATAAAGAAAAGCCGCTCAATCTGCGTAACAGCATAGATTGAGCGGCTGTATTTTTTGGATCCGGGAGCGGATCACAGTTTCATAAAGTCATCATTCTCAATGTAATAATTCAGCGCTTTTACAAGCATTTTCTCCGAAATGACCGGGCTCTGATGCAGTGCGTTGATCAGGACATTGTCAATGAGTTCGGCGGAAATGGGATTCAGCAGATTATTCTCAACTGCAATATCCGGCAGAATTTCTTCCCATTCCTCTTCGTCAACGTCAACCGGATCGGCGATCAGACCGACTGTATGCAGATCCAGCTGTTCTTCTTCATTCGTGTAAAATGTCCAGTCCTCATTGTCGGTCAATGCGGATTCGCCTTCCTGCATCAGAACAGCTTTCAATTCTGCGAGCAGTTCGCCGAGGACAGCTTTTTGATTCTTCTTCATTTTCATACCTCGATTTATATTATTATATTGCAGCCTGTCGGCGCTGGAGGTTTTCTTCGGCAGATCACGTCTTACTTCACCAGCGAATCTCCGACATCGGAGACGATCCGGTAACCGGCGGATCTGATGCGCTGTTCGAGGCAGCCTCTGCATTGTGTCGCTTCCTCGCCGGTGCAGATTTTGTTTTCATAGAGATCATAGAGCTTTCGGACGGCGGTCGGGCTGAGATTCGGCATCATGACATTGCCGCCTGCTTTCAGCGCGAGCTCGCGTCCCTGCGGATGCATCGAACCGAATGCCGTTGTCGCCGGGATCAGCGCCTTCGGGAAGAGCAATCGCAGCAGCGCGATAATCTTCAGGCTGAGATGCAGGTCGCCTGAGGGCTGATCTGCAAAGGGCGTTTCCGTGTGCGTGATATACGGTCCGACTCCGATCATGGCGGGCTGCAATTCCTGCAAAAATCGGATATCCGCGAGCAGATTCTCCGGTGTCTGATAGGGCGAGCCGATCATGAATCCGCTGCCGACCTGATAGCCGATTGCTTTCAGATCATAGAGACAGCGCTTGCGGTTTTCGAGCGACATGCTCTCCGGATGCAGCCTGCGGTAATGCTCGGGCGAAGCGGTCTCATGCCGCAGCAGATAGCGCCGCGCACCGGCATCGTAATAACGCTGATAGCTCTCGCGCGATTTTTCGCCGATCGAAAGCGTGATGCGGCAGTCAGGATGCTGTGCGGCGATCGCAGAGACCAGTTCGCAGATCTTCTCATCGGTGTAATAGGGATCCTCGCCGCCCTGTAAGACAAATGTCCGGTAGCCGAGCGCATAGCCCTGTTTGCAGCATTCCAGAATCTGCGCATTCGTCAGACGGTAGCGCTCCGCATGGGGATTGCCCGCACGGATACCGCAGTAATAGCAGTTGTTTTTGCAGTAGTTTGTGAATTCGATCAGGCCGCGCAGATAGACCGCATCGCCGTACCATTTGCGGCGCTCGGCATCGGCCGCGGCAAAGAGTTCCTGCTCCGGCTGCGGCTCGCGCAGAAAGGTCAGAATTTCAGAATCTGTCAGATCATGTGCTGTCCTGAGTGTTTCAAGTAAATCGGACAAGTGGATGCTCCTCTCGCTTTATTCAGGTTTGTTGTATTTTTCCGCAAGCCGATCAAGATACTTTTTGCAGTAGATGAGGTCCCCGTTTTTCGGCTTGTAGAAAAATACGCTGTCTCTTGCTGTTGCTGTATCAATGACGCAGAATCTCCGGATGCAGGTATCTCCGGCATACAGATACAAATTATACACAGAGCCCATCCGACCAAAGGAGATGCCGCGCCTGACCGCACCGCATGTATACAGATTTTCGGCAATGGTCCGCACTTCGGTCTCGTCGGTAACAGATAACATGCCGCCCGGGATACCCTCAATGTCGATTCTGGTGATGTCCTCCGGCCGATATCCCTTCAGAATGCGGATCGGCATCAGCCACCAGACTATGACCAAAGCAGCAATCACCGGAAACACCGCTGCACGGCTGATCCGTTTTTTCTGCTGCCCATTTTCCATTCCTATTTCTCCTGTCATGGTGTATCCGGTCTGTTCCATGAGAAGAGGCATCGGGAACCGCCCTGTTCATAGACACGAAACACGGCATAATGGATGCTGTCCTCGGCGCGCAGCTTTTCAAATATCACATGGAACTGCCGCTCTGTCTCTGCAAAATCGTTCGAGTGGAACGCAGGCGCTGTTTCTTCATTCATCATGACGGAAACATAGCCTGCATATTCTCTCCACTTCGGCTTCGGATCATGCCATTCCCCGTACAGAATCCCGTGCCAGTTTTCGCCGTGTGAGGAGATCAGCATATGCCGGTTTACCTCCGGCTCCGGTTCGGCGGTGTCGCTCGGCGTAAACATCGTCAGGCTGCCGTCTGCATCCTCCAGAAACAGTCTGCCGCATTCGGGACACTGGTAGATACACCGTTCCAGCAGATCCAGGGATCTTCCCATATTTTCAATCTTCTCAGTATGCGGCTTTTCAGCATCTTCAAGATACCCGACAAATTCATTCCAGTCCTCATCGGCAAGGATATGTGCCTTGAAGCTCAGATTGTCAGAATTGTCATAAAAGTGGTAGCCGCATCTGCATGCAAAATTCATATGCTCACCCCACCCAGTAGCGGTCGGTCTCCGGCAGCAGATGCGAAAAATCGGCGTTTGCACCGCGCCAGCCCGCAGGCAGATAGCGCAGATAATCCTCATCGCCGGGGAACTGCGAATAGAATACGGAATTGTCAAAATCCACGAACAGGGCAGGCACCAGCGCACGCCGCTGCTCATCGGATTCCGCTTTCATGAAGTCATAGGCGAGCTCACCCGCAGAGGTTGCGTCATTGTCGATCTTTTTGAGGAATTCCTTCGCGGTATCGCGCTCCAGCAGACGGATGCGGAAGCGGCTGCTGCTGAATTCCCCGAAGGAACCGACCTCTTTGACGAATTCCATATCGCTCTTGCCGCGGCTGCGGTAGAGATTGTGGTAGTCGTCATAGAGCCGGAGATAGTCCATTTTCCAGAGGGATTTTTCGGTGCAGTACCAGCGCTGCTTCTTCTTGAATTGTACGATCACGATGATGTTTTCAGCAAATTTCGGTTCCATAGCGGTTTCCTTTCAGCAGAATAATTTGCGCAGCAGATCAGCGGAGAGTGTCTCTTCCGGATGAAATGCATCGCTTTGCATATAGTTTTCGATCGCATGATGCAGACGGTTCATGCAGAGATCATCGGGACATTCCGTCAGCCGCGAGGTGCAGACAAACAGTCTGCCGCCGCCGACAGCGGTCTCAAAGAGCAATCCGAGACGATGACTGCGCGCAGCATTGTCGATCATCTGCACGATCGGCCGGAAGCCGTTCGGTGCATCATCCAGGACGGCACAGTCCGCGTTTGTGACGATGCTGTACCATTGCGGCGTGCTGTAATCGTCGCTGAAGAGCGCCCTTGTAACCGGATGAGTTCGGTCGATGCAGAGCCCCATTGTCCCGGCCGGGATTTGTCTGCCCATGGATTCGGAGATACTGCGGAACATCGGATAATTCCAGAAATCCGTGCAGTAGAATCCGCGGATTTTCTCTGTGATCTGTTCGGGCAGGAGCAGCACCGCCTCGCCGTTTTGCAGATGCGGTTCGGCATCCGTGAAGCTGCGGACGGTCACGATGTTCCCGCTGACCGGTGTGACCGGCGGCAGGATCGTTAGCTGCCAGGTGTTGCGGATATTGGATTCCGGCAGTTCAAAGGTTAAGGTTGCGCTGCCGGTGCAGTTCGCAGGGATGCGGAATCCGCCGCCGCCGAGATCGAGCAGTCCCGGCCCCGCTGCCGGAATCTCCCCGCTTGTTTCCGTCAGCAGTCTCTCCCCGGCGGCAAATGTCACGCGGAACGGCTGCGCAGAAATCTCCGAGCGGCTGCTGCGGAGTGCATAGCGGCACGAAAAGATGCTGCCGGATTCGGGAACAAAGGAATCAAACAGCAGCAGCGGTACCAGATCGCCGCAGAATGCGCGCCATGCTTCCGGCGCGATCAGACCTTTGCTCTCCAGAAATGCATTCAGCATCCCGACGAGCGCGGTGCCCTGTCCGGGGAAATCCTGCAAATCCAGAAGCTGAAAGCCGGCGATCTCCGGCGTGCGCATGACCGCTTCCAATTCTGCTTTATAGCAATCGCGGGCAAGCTTGCCGGAGCAGCGGAAGAAATCCGCAGCCTGATCGCCCATACCGGCCTGTTCCAGACGTTCGCGGAAGATCTCCAGATTGCACGGCGCCAGAACGCCGGTATATTTCGGCAGTTCTCTGTAATCGGGATACATATTATATTGCCCGATCTCATGTGTGATGACGGGCTTTGTCGGATGCAGTATGCGGTGTGCCGCCGCCTCAACCGCAGCAATGCCGGTGCCCTGCTGAACAGTCAGGCAGATATCCTCAGAATCGGATTCTGTTTCATCGTGGGAGAACGCGCCGCTGTAATTCCAGTTTGCAGACGGAGCCGCAGTCTGTATCATGCCGAGCGGGGCATCACATTCTGCATAGGAACCGCGCAGCAGCCGGTGCTTCCCCGTCCGGACACCGACCCAGAAATCTTCCTGCGGCAATTCAAGCGGCGTAAACTGGAAATTATTGCTGCCCTGTGTATAGAGCGGCCGCGGATCGTGTGCACGCAGCTGATCCAGCATCATGCCGAGCCGTTCTGCGCTGCCCCAGAGCTCATTGCCGGGCGACAGCATGACAAACGACGGATGATTGCCGAATGCATCGCAGATGCGCTTGCCTTCGCAGAGGAGATATTCCTGCGCAGATGCGTCATATTTCTTGCCGCCGACTGCGTCGATCGTGCCCCAGAAGGGCAGCTCCGGTTCAAGCAGAATGCCGAGATGATCGGCTGCTTCAAATGCGGCTTCCGGCGGGCAGCATGTGTGAAAGCGCACATGATTGAAGCCCCAGTCCTTTACCCGCAGCAGATACCGCAGCCATGCATCCAAATCGGTCGGGGCGGCACCGGTCAGCGGAAAGACCATCGCATCATGCCGACCGCGCAGCAT
The DNA here is from genome assembly GCA_946537515.1 of uncultured Ruminococcus sp. Classification (GTDB taxonomy): domain Bacteria; phylum Bacillota; class Clostridia; order Oscillospirales; family Ruminococcaceae; genus Firm-04. The sequence goes on from CAMNFV010000099.1 coordinate 5,181, forward strand.
CACCGGAACGCCGTTTAATGTAAAATGATCGCCGCAGGCTTTAAAATCGCGCAGTCCGAATACGGTCCATGCGATTTCTCCCGCCGGCAGTTCAAAAGTCAGCGAGAGCATGACAGGCTGTTCTGTGCTCCATTTCGGTGTATCGGGCGGCAGCAGAATCTCTGCTGAAAATTCGCCCGAAGCATCCGGCGCGAGCAGCACGCCCTTCGGCACCCGATACTGCCAGCCGCCGCATTGCGGATACGGATTCTGTGCAACCGAGAGAGAAGCGATCTGCGGTGCAGGCGGATCGAGTCTGCCGGTAATACGGATGCGGTGCGCGGCAGCATCCGGAAAGACACGCAGCGCCGAAAGCTCTGTGCCGCGTGTGAATTGCAGCTTCATTCTGCCCGTCACGCCGATCTAGTTTGTCTGCGTATCGGGCGAGGTCATGTGGCCGCCCGGGACGGGATAACCGGTATTCTGAATGCAGAGAATGAGCTCTGTTTCCGGCGTCAGCAGGCCGGAGAGCTGATAGATATGCGGCGTACAGAGGCTGTCCTGACTGCCGAGATACTGCCCGTTGACCCAGAGCCGCGTGATGCGCGTGCGCTCCAGAAACAGCGTACAGCGGTCTGCATGCAGATCATCCTCTGAAATATGCAGAATCTTCCGCAGCCAGATCTGTCCGCGGAAGGGATAACGCTCCGTTAGATGACCGGCCGCACGCGCAGGATTCTCAGTACCGAGCTTCTGCTGCGCAGTCGTGCCGGGCAGCCGCATCGTCAGCGGAAAATCCGCGGGCGGTTCGGTGTATGTACATGGTTCGGCATCCATGAAAAGCTGCCAGTTCCCCCAGACAGGCTCGCTGCCTGCAAATCGGATCTCCGTCATATTTCTATCTCCTTTGCGGTGATATCCTCATTATAGCATAGATTGTAAAATGATGCAAGCGTACAGGAACGTGATTTTTACGTCATTCTGCACAATCAAATCCGGCTGGAATTCCACCTGATATATTCATGTATACAAATTGACAAGAAAACTTGGCAAGCATCTTGACAAGTACACTTGGCAATGCTATAATATGGACAATGAAGATGCCAAGTGAACTTGGCAAAGGAGGCGGAATGATGAATAAAGATGAGATCCTTTTTAAGGCAAGAGTTGAAAATAAGGGCGCGGACATTGTTGCGCTGGAAGCGGAAGCAAAGGCAAAAGGAGTGGCAGGTGCCGCAGCCATGATCATCGGCGCGCTGCTCAATATGATAGCGGTGATTAAGTATGACCGCGAGACCCCGGGATTCTATGCAGTCTTTTTCGGCTACTGGGCAGTATTCGGCATTTCCAAATTCATTCTGCTGCGCAAGCGCGGCGCAGGCAATCAGAGCTGGACCTGGATTGCATACGGAATTATCATGGCAGTTATGACGGTTCTGGCCGTCATGAAGACGATAGCACTCTGGAAAGCGGGCGCGTGACATGGATGATTCGCTTGTATTGAAAAACCGGCTCAGGGAGGCACGGGCAGAGCAGAAGCTCTCGCAGGCACAGCTCGCGCAAATTGTCGGTGTTTCGCGCAATACGATTAGTTCGCTGGAGACCGGGCAGTTTCAGCCGACGGCCAAGCTCGCGCTGATCCTCTGCATCGCGCTCGATCGGAAATTTGAGGAACTGTTCTATTTTGACTGATATTCAGCGATCACAGCTGACGGGAGGTGCAGGCATGTGGCAGGCTTTTCGGAGCTGATCAAATCCTTTGAGAAAACGCGTGATTATATCCGGGATTTTTTCATCTACGGATTCAAGGTGCGCGGCGATTTTGCACGGATGAGCGGCAGAACCTATGACGATGAAAAGCGCCGGGCAGAAAGCTGGCTCGGGGATGTGCTGCGCAGCGATGATTCCGTGCGCGGCAGACAGATCTCGATTTCGGTTGACTGCGGGCATATCTTTGAAAATCCGCTTTGTCAGGCATACGGCGCCAAGAGCTTCACCGATAATGATATCCGTCTGCATATGCTGCTGCTTGACCTGCTCGCGGACGGTCAGACGCGGACGCTCAATGAGATCGTCGATGCGCTGCTTGCGGATTATGATGCGGAATTCGAGCCGCAGACCGTGCGCGGCAAGCTGAAGGAATATACCGCGGAAGGGCTGCTGCTGACGGAAAAGCGCGGGAAAACTGCATATTACCGACGGGCAGCGGAAACGGCACAGGACTATTTTGCGAAATATGACGGTCTTGCGGATGCTGTCCGCTTTTTCTCGCTGGATGAACGCTTCGGCGAGATCGGTGCGGGATTGCTGCGCAGCACAGGCCTGAAAAATGACATTTTCCTGCGCAAACATCATTATCTTGTTCATACGCTGGAAGATATTCTGCTGCCGGAGCTGATCGCCGCCGCGGAACAGAAGCGTGCAGTCCGTCTCCGGACATTCAGCGCAAAGGCGCGTGACAAAGCAGATTCCGAGGGCGGGACTTTTCTGGCCGTTCCGATGCAGATCCTCAGTTCGGTGCAGACAGGGCGGCGCTATCTGGCGGCCTATCTGCCCGAGCAGAAGCGCTTTCATTCATTCCGGCTGGATTTCATCCGGACGGTCAAAGCAGCGGAGCCTGTTTCGAATTTTGACAAAATTGCCGCAGCGTACCGCCGGAATCTCGGTCGCGTTTTTGGGGTATCCTTTGCGATGCGGCGCGATACCGGCAGCGTTGAGCCGATGCGCCTGACATTCCGTGCCGATCCGGAACGTGAAGCCTTCATCATCGGCAGACTGGAGCGCGAAAAGCGCGGCGGCACATTGGAATGCACCGGCGAGGGGCTCTATACGCTGACCGTGGATGCATTTGATCCGAATGAAGTCATGCATTGGGCAAAGACGCTGATCGGCCGGATCGTATCCGTTGAGGGCGGCAATGCGGCGGCGCGGGAGAAGTTCTTCCGCGATATCCGACGGATGCAGCGGATGTACGGAGGAGGTGCGCGGCAATGATGCTGTTTCATGAGATGTACGGCGCTTATTTCCGGATCGCGGCGAAGGTGCTGCAAGAGGAAGAAATCACCGAGCAGGCGCTGCGTGAGATCGTTGTGCAGGAAGGCTTCCGCGATTCGGTGCTGTTTGTACCGCAGAAGCTCCTACCGCAAAAGGACGGCAGCGACTGGGGACTGCTCCGCCGGACTGCTTCCGGGACGCTCCGCAGACTGACGAAACATGCGCCGGAGATGCCGCTGACGCTGCTGCAAAAACGCTGGCTGAAAGCGAAACTTTCAGAGCCGGTGATGCAGGTATTCCTGCGCGATGAAACGCTTGCGGAACTGCAAGCTGCTTTGCAGGATGTCGAGCCGCTGTATCAGACAGGTTTCTTCCGGACGGTCGATGCCTTCTCGGACGGTGATGATCTGACGGCACCGGACTATCGGGAACGCTTCCGCATGATTGCGGCGGCGATCCGGCAGGGCGAGGTGCTGCGGATCAGCTTTTGCTCCGGCAGCGGTTCGCGTGTCCGGGCGCTGTTTCTGCCGTTCGCGCTGGAATACTCCGCAAAGAACGGCAAATTCCGGCTCTATTGCAGACGCTTCCGCGCGGGGCATCTGACCGGAACCGGCATCATCAATCTCGGGCGGATCAGCAGGATTGAGCAGACCGGTATTCTGCTCCCGCTGACGGATGCGGCCGCGAATCTGGCTGCACGCCGCTGCAGCGAGCCTGTGACGGTCCGCGTCACACCGGCACGCAACGGCATCGAGCGCTTTATGATGGAATTTGCCGCATATGAGAAGCACACCGAGCTCGATACCGAAACCGGAAGCTGCACCGTGCAGCTCTGGTATGACAAGCAGGATGAGACCGAGCTGCTGATTCAGCTGCTGAGTTTCGGGCCGGTGCTGGAGATCCTCGGGCCGCCTGCATTTCGTGCGCAGGCCGCGGAACGTGTTGCAAGGCAGTATGCACTGCTTTTTCACGACAATTTCACTTGACAAACCGCCGTGATTGCTGTATAATGATGCTAAGCCGGAGGACAGGCCTTCGGCGGACGAACCGAACAATCGACAGAAGATCAGAGAAATCTGAGAAGGAGGAGTCATTTATGGTAACGGTTACAACTTACGCAGAACTTCAGGCAGCGGTCATGCGCGATGAACCTGTGATTCGTCTGGAAGCACATGCAAAACAGTATTATGAGAGAAAGTCAAGCGACGTACTCGGCGGCGGTGTCATCGGTGCGGTGCCGGGGCTGCTGATTGCGGGTCCGCTCGGTGCGGCAGTCGGTGCAGTTGTCGGCGCGGCGGTCGGAAATGCCATGAAGAACGGCGATCCTTCCGAGCAGGATATTGCAAAGTTCCTGCTGCGCTATTACCGCAAATCGAGCAGCGGTATCAATTACATTGAGCTGACGCACAGATAAGCTTACGGATTTATGTCATCGTATTTCTGATTATCAGACCGGGGATACGATGACATTTTTCATATTCATGCAAATCAGAATCGTAAACCGGTCACAGAAAGGAAATGCACGATGAAACACATCAAACGCCTGCTACCGGCAGCGGCGGCGCTGCTCACATTGCTCTGTATCGCATCCTGCGGTGCAGCATCTGATTCACAGCAGGAATCCGCCTCTGCACCTGCGCTGACTTCTGCTGAACCTGAAGAAACAGCAGCACCGGAAGTATCTGAAGAATCTACGGAACCGGAAGAATCTATGAAAGCAGAAGAATCCGCAGCACCGGTATTTGATCCGGAGAGTCTGCCGGCAATTACGCTGACATCGGAAGATCTGCACGACGGCGTCTGGGATGCGGATATCACGAATACGTCCAATGGCTCAAACCGTTCGCCGCAGCTTTCGTGGGAGCCTGTTGCGGGCGCTTCCTGCTATGCGGTTTATATGGTCGATACGACTGCAAACTACTGGCTGCATTGGAAATCGCTCAATATATCGGAAACATCGCTTGCTGCGGGGGCGGCATCCGGTACGGAATATGTCGGTCCGTATCCGCCGTCCGGTACGCATGAGTATGAGATCCGCGTCTATGCATTGAAGGAAGCGGCCGAAGAGGATCAGAGCAGATTTGATTCCGGCAACAGCAAATTTGAGCAGATCATTGCGGGACTGGATCAGAACAGCAGCGGCGCAGGCAATGTGCTTGCATACGGAACGCTCTCCGGAACCTATACACGGGAATCATAATGAGAAGTTTGCCATAGTATTTCTGATGTGCAGTTGGAAGTACTATGGCGTTTCTGTTGACAATGCATCGACGGCGTACTATAATTGTTACTAACATAAATCAGAATTTGCGGGCAGGGCCCGCTGCCGTTGATCTAAAGTTTTCTGGCAGCGTTTTGGAACGCACAGTATTCTGATTATTTTCACAGTCGGAATAAGCTAGATCAGAATTTGCGGGCAGGGCAGACCGCGGCTTGCTCTGTTGAATTGGTATCAGGAATTCTAATTGTTTTTGTCATCTTCTCTTTATCCGGTGTCCTATCGTTTATTTTCGCTGGGCGCGGGGCGCGAATGCGAGGGGAAGAACCACAGGGAGAGGGAAGTCTTCGCTGCGCTCAGGTCTCCCCTCTCCCTAAGGTTCTCTCCCTCGCG
>CAMNFV010000100.1 GCA_946537515.1 uncultured Ruminococcus sp.
CTCTTCAACAGCAACTGCGCAAGCAACTGTTGCACCGACCATCGGGTTGTTGCCCATACCGATCAGGCCCATCATCTCAACGTGAGCCGGAACCGAAGAGGAACCCGCAAACTGTGCATCAGAGTGCATTCTGCCCATGGTATCGGTCATGCCGTAGGAAGCCGGACCTGCTGCCATGTTATCCGGGTGCAGGGTTCTGCCTGTGCCGCCGCCGGATGCAACAGAGAAGTACTTCTTGCCTGCATCGGTGCGCTCCTTCTTATAGGTGCCTGCAACCGGATGCTGGAAACGGGTCGGGTTGGTGGAGTTACCGGTGATCGAAACGTCAACGTTCTCCTTCCACATGATCGCAACGCCCTCACGGACATCGTTTGCGCCGTAGCAGTTGACCTTAGCGCGCAGACCGGTGGAATATGCCTTGCGGAAGACTTCCTTGACTTCGCCGGTTGCATAGTCCATCTCAGTCTCAACATAGGTGAAGCCGTTGATTCTTGCGATGATCTGTGCAGCGTCCTTGCCGAGGCCGTTCAGGATAACGCGGAGGGGCTTCTGACGAACCTTGTTTGCCTTTTCAGCAATACCGATTGCGCCCTCAGCAGCTGCGAAGGACTCGTGACCTGCGAGGAATGCGAAGCACTCAGTATCCTCTTCAAGCAGCATCTTGCCGAGGTTGCCGTGGCCGAGACCAACCTTACGCTGATCTGCAACAGAGCCCGGGATGCAGAATGCCTGCAGGCCTTCGCCGATTGCAGCAGCAGCGTCAGCAGCTCTGGTGCAGCCCTTCTTGATTGCGATTGCACAGCCGACCGTATATGCCCACTTTGCATTCTCGAAGCAAATCGGCTGAATGCCTTCGACCAGCTTGTAGATATCCAGACCCTTTGCCTTGCAGACATCTGCACACTCCTCAATGGAGTTGATGCCGTACTGCTTGATCACAGCGAGAATCTGCTTCTCGCGTCTTTCATAAGATTCAAACAATGCCATTGTTACAAGTCCTCCTTAATCTTTTCTCGGATCAACGATCTTGACAGCATCAGCAACTCTGCCGTACTGTCCCTGTGCCTTCTCAAATGCAGTATTTGCATCGTCGCCGGCCTTGATGAAGTCCATCATCTTGCCGAAGTTCACGAACTTGTAGCCGATGATCTCATCATCCTCGTTCAGGGCAAGACCTGTAATATAGCCGTCGGTCAGCTCCAGATAGCGCGGACCTTTCTTGAGCGTACCGTAGGTGGTACCGATCTGGGAACGAAGGCCTTTACCGAGATCCTCAAGACCGGCACCGACGACCAGACCGCCCTCGGAGAAAGCAGACTGCGAACGGCCGTATACGATCTGGAGGAACAGCTCTCTCATAGCAGTATTGATTGCGTCACAGACAAGGTCTGTATTCAGAGCCTCGAGAATGGTTCTGCCCGGCAGAATCTCAGCAGCCATAGCTGCGGAGTGCGTCATACCGGAACATCCGATGGTCTCGACCAGAGCCTCCTGAATCACGCCTTCCTTCACATTCAGCGTCAGCTTACATGTACCCTGCTGCGGTGCGCACCAGCCAATGCCGTGCGTAAAACCGGAAATATCCTTGATCTCCTTAGCTTTTACCCATTTTGCTTCCTCCGGGATCGGAGCAGCGCCGTGAGCAACGCCCTGTGCGATCGGGCACATTGTTTCAACTTCGTGCGAATAAATCATTATGAAAACTCCTTTCGGTTTTTAGACAGTCGTTTCAACTATCTCTCTTATTATACAACTTTTCATGGCGTAAATCAACCCCTTTCGCTAAAAGATTAGCCATAGCTAACCACACTTGATTTTTTGCTTTATTTCATATATAATAGTAAATATCAAACAGAAAGGACTCAAAATATGAAATACGATCATATCGCTCAGGCAGAACAGAATTTTGCCTCGGGCATGAACTGTGCACAGGCGGTTCTCGCGGCGTACTCTGATATCACCGGACTCGATGAATCCTTTGCGCTGCGTCTTGCATCGTCATTCGGCGGCGGCATGGGCAGAATGCGCGAGGTCTGCGGGACATGCTCTGCAATGTTTATGATTGCAGGCCTGCTCTACGGGCCGGATCAGACCGGCGATGATAAGGAAAAAGGCGATCATTACCGCCGCATTCAGGAGCTGGCAGCAGAATTCCGTGCAGAACACGAGACGATCATCTGCCGCGATCTGCTCAAAGGGCTTGCCGTGACCAATAAACCGGAGCCGGACAAGCGGACAGCGCAATATTATAAGGTACGGCCATGCATCCGATTTGTGCGGACGGCCGCTGAAATCCTCGACCGTTATCTGGAGGCGCATCCCCTGCCGGAACAGGAGGCTCAGACATGTACGGAATAAAAGTACGCATTCGCTGCATTATTGATGAAGCATATCCGCGGTTTGCCGAATGTGTCCTGACCGATTTTGACGGCATGACGCATACCTTCCGTGATAAACTGCCGGTCTTTACCGCCGAACATGACCCGATGATCCCCGGGGACGGCGTCATTCGCTGCTCGGTTCTTCGCGAGACTGCACAGTATGCAGAAGTAGATACGACGCTGCCGGATGACGTGGAATCCATTATGGGTGAAACCAAATTCCGGATTCCCCTCTCCGAGCTCACAGAAAATGCCTGAACGAAAGGAGTCCGCTCTATGGAAAAAGTCAGAAAGCATTTCGTTTTTCAAGGCTGTGTGCAGGGTGTCGGGTTCCGGTATCGCGCTTATCATGCGGCCGCGAGCAGAGGCATCTCCGGATGGGTCAGGAATTGCTGGGACGGCTCCGTCGAAATGGAGGCGGAGGGCAATCCGCGCGATATTGACGATCTGCTTCTTGCCTTGGAACGCAATCAATGGGCAGCGATCGAATCGGTCCGCGTGCAGGATGTCCCGCTGCAAAATACACATAGCTTCGAGATCCGTGATTATTGAAAAACAGCCCTGCGGCAGGCAAAACCGCAGGGCTGTTCATAATTCATACTGTGTCAGCAGTATGAAGGAGGATCAATTATCTTCTGTAGATGATGTCTCCGAGCATCAGATCACGCTCAAGTGCGACAGGCGTGGTGTCCGCATTGATCGTCACCAGCTCAATGCCCATAATCCGGGCAAAATCGCGGATTGTATCATCCGTGATATCGTAGGACAATACGGTATGATGCGCGCCGCCCGCGATGATCCAGCATTCAAGTCCGCGCAGGAAATCCGGAGCAGGCTTCCACATGGTGCGCGCAACCGGCAGATTCGGCATGGACTGGAACGGCTTCTCGCAGACAACATCCTGCACGATCAGGCGCAGTCTGCCGCCGACATCAATCATCGAGAGCACCTTCGCCGCACCGGCCTTGCCCTCAAATACGATACGGGCAGGCGGTTCCTTATGTCCGATGCCAAGCGGATGCACCTCAATTCTCGGGCGGTCTGCGGCGATCGAAGGATCAACCTCCAGCATATGCGCACCGAGGATCAGCTCATGCGGATAATCATAGGTGTAATCCTCCATGAAGGAAGTCGCACCGTCCGGATACATCGCCTTGACAACTGCTGTCAGACCGGCAGTTTTCCAGTCGCCCTCTGCGCCGAAGCCATAGCCCTTCGCCATGAGATGCTGGGTTGCCAGACCGGGCAGCTGCTTCATGCCGTACAGGTCCTCAAAGGTATTCGAGAATGCCTTCGCGCCGACACGATCCAGAATCCGCTCGATTCCGATCTCCTCACGCGCCTGATAGCGAACAGCTTCCATATCATCCGTTGCGATATCATATGCAGCCTCGTATTCCTTCACGAGCGCGTCGATCTCGGCCTCTGTGACCTGATCCATTTCCTTTACCAGATCCCCGACAGCCCAGGTATTGACCTGCCAGCCGAGCTTGATCTGCACTTCGACCTTGTCGCCTTCTGTGACCGCGACTTCACGCATATTATCGCCAAAGCGGACAATCTTCAGATTGCGGCTGAACTGTACGCCGATTGCTGCGCGCTGCCAGTCAGCGATCTTCGCCTGCACCTGCGGATCCTTCCAGTAACCGGCGACGATCGCTCTCGGCAGACGCATACGCGCACCGATAAAGCCGTGCTCACGGTCGCCGTGTGCGGACTGGTGCAGGTTCATGTAATCCATGTCGATCTCTTCATTCGGGATCGACTCATTGAACTGCGTATGGAAATGCAGCCACGGCTTTTGCAGCATTGCAAGACCGTTGATCCACATCTTAGACGGGGAAAAAGTGTGGCAGAATGTGATCACACCGGCACAATCCTCATCATAATTTGCCTCTTTGACCATCTCACAGATTTCGGCATTGGATTTTGCGGTCATCTTATAAACAACCGGGAACGGCACTTTCAGACCGGCTGCAATTTCCTTTGCATCCGCTTCAACACGGCGAAGGGTCTCCTCACCATACATAGCCTGTGAACCGGCAATAAACCAAAATTTCATTTTCATTCACCTCTGTTTGATTGTGCAACTGCTGCATGTTCTGCGGCGAGTCCTTCGCAGTATTGCTTCATATAGGCTGCCAAGCCCTCCTGATCGGCTGGGTTCGGGGAAGCGGTCTGCTGGTGCTGATCCGCAAAGACACGGTTTTGCAAATAAGCACGCAGCGTTTCGCTCCGGTCGGATCTGTTCAGATACGCGGCAAGCAGGGCGATGCCCCAGGCTCCGCCTTCTCCCGCCGACTGCATCAGCGTGACATCTGTACCGAGTACGGCGGCAAGAGTCGGCTGCGTGATGAGCGGCGTTTTGAAAAGACCGCCGTGTGCATAGATCCGGTCGAGCCCGACCGATTCCTCTGCCAGGATGTCCATTCCGATCTTCAGCGTCGCCATGCAGGAATATACAAGGCTACGCATCAGATTTTGAACCGTAAATTGAGATTCCGGAGCGCGCATCAGCAGCGGTTTTCCTGCCTGCAAATGCGTGATCTCCTCGCCTGAATAGTAGTTATAGCTGATGATGCCGCTGCAATCCGGATCACCCTCGGCTGCAAGGCTGTAAAGCAGATCATAGAGCTGCGGTTTAGAGAGCTCCGAGCCGGCTGCCTTCAGCAGGCCGCCGAACATCTTCACCCATGCATCCAGATCGCTTGAGCAGTTATTGCAATGTACCATTGCAACCGGTGCGCCTTCCGGTGTTGTCACAATGTCAATCTCGCGGTGCAGCGATTTCAGATTGTGCTCCAGTACCGTCATCGCGAAAATCGAAGTACCTGCGGAAACATTGCCGGTGCGCGGCGTAATGCTGTTTGTCGCCGTCATACCGGTCTGCGCATCACCTTCCGGTGCACAGAACGGAACCCCCGCTGCAAAGGTGCCGGTCGGATCCAGCAGCTTAGCGCCTGCTTCCGTCAGGACACCGGCATTCTCACCCGCCGGAACAATCTCCGGGAGCAATGAAATCAGTTTCTGCTGAAGCGCAGTCCCCTGCGTCAGGGCATCAAACTGATCTGCCATTACGGCGTCATAGTTTTTCGTTTCGGGATCAATCGGGAACATGCCCGATGCATCACCGATGCCGAGCACCTTTTTCCCGGTCAGCAGATAGTGTACATATCCGGCAAGCGTTGTGAAGAAGCGGACATCTGCAACATGCGGCTCCTGATTCAGAATCGCCTGATACAAGTGCGCAATGCTCCAGCGCTGCGGAATATTAAAGGAAAAGCATTCTGTCAGCTTCTCTGCCGCGTCCTTTGTAATAGTATTGCGCCAGGTCCGGAACGGAACCAGCAGATTCATATCCGCATCGAACGCAAGATAGCCGTGCATCATCGCGGAAATGCCGATGCTGCCGGTCTTTTCAAGCTTTACGCCGTACTGACGCTCCGTCTGCTGCATCAGATCCGCAAAACAAGCCTGAAGTCCGTTTCGGATATCTGCTTCGGAATATGTCCAGATGCCGTTTTCCAGCTGATTATTCCAGTCATGTATACCGGATGCAAGCGGCGCGAAATCCGAACCGATCAGAACCGCTTTGATTCGTGTCGAACCGAACTCAATACCGATCGCGGTCTGTCCGCTGACAATTTGCTCTTTGACTTGCATATTATCACCTCGTTTCAAGTCTTTATGCAAACGAAATCTCAGCGCTGTGCGCTGGCGGTATTTGTTTTCTTGCGGCGTGCAATGATGATACTCTGCACAATCAGGAAGAGACAGAGCATTCCGGCGATCGTGATGCCGGTCCACCATGCCTGGTCAAGGCCGACAGAGGAAACAATCGTCTGGATCAGCGCAAGCGACATGACTCCGAACAGTGTGCCGATGATATTGCCGACACCGCCTGTCAGCATCGTACCGCCGATAATCGAAGAAGCAATCGCGTTCATTTCTGCGCCTGATGCGTGGGTCGCGGAACCGGAACCGACATGCATGAAGTAGACAAATCCGCCGATGCCTGCGAGAAGACCGCAGAGCAGATGTGAGAGGAATGTCACACGGCGGACATTAATACCGAGCATCAGCGCACTCTGGCGGTTACCGCCGACTGCGTAGAAGCTGCGTCCGGTCTTGCCCCATTTGAGGAAGATGAACAATACAGCAACGATCAGCAGCGCAACCACGACACCGATCTCAATATACGCGGGAACAAAAACACCGTGCTTATTGACAGAACCAAGGAACGGGATCTCGATACGGGTATCCTTCAGTTTCACAAATCCTTCATGCTGAACATTGAACGGATTCGTGTGTACAATCGTTGTCATGCCGCGGGCAAAGAACATACCTGCGAGCGTTACGATAAACGGCTGAATTTCCAGATACGCGACCAGATAACCCTGGATCAGTCCGAACGCAAGGCCGATGCCAAGCGCGATCAGAAGCGAAACGAAAACATTGCCGCCGTGATAATCGAGATACACCGCACAGCACATCGTAACAAGTCCCGCAACACCGCCGACAGAAATGTCGATTCCGCCGGTGATCATGACCAATGTCATGCCGCAGGAGAGAATGATCAGCGCTGCATTTGCATTCATGATGTTGAACAGCGTCTGCGGCTTCAGAAAGCCGCTTTTCAGGAAGATGATCGCGCCCAGATACATCAAAATGAACACGATAATCGTAATGGACATCAGCAGATTGGTGTCCGTCATCCGGCGCAGTCTCCCGGAGAGACCGCCGCGCTTTGAAACAGAATTTGCCATGTTAGATTCCCCCTTCTGTTCAAGCCGCAGCGCTGCCGGTCCGCAGCTTGCGGAACAGCGCCGAAATCTTCTGGCGGAATACCGGTGCGCTCAGAACAACCAGCAGGATCACAACAACTGCCTTATAAGCAGAGAGTGCATCAGACTGCACATTGAATTTATAAAGTGTCGTCGTCAGGAACTGGATGACATAGGCGCCGAGAATGGAAGCGCCCATGTTGAACTTGCCGCCGCTGAGAGCATTGCCGCCGAGCGCAACCGCAAGAATCGCATCCATTTCGATATCCTTTGCAATAACCGAATAGTTAATCGTCGAAAGACGGCTGACCTTGATCAGGCCGCAGACAGCGACGCAGAGACCAAGCAGAATATAGACGGAAAACTTGATCAGTTCGGGATTCAGGCCGTTGAGGCGCGAAGTCTTTTCGTTGATGCCGACTGCCTGTACGTACAGGCCGAGGTTCGTAAATTTCAATACCGCCCATGTAATCGCGAAGCAGAGCAGCGCAATGAAGAACGGCGTCGGGATCGGAATGCCCGGCAGATAGCCACCGAAATATGTAAACGATTTCTCACTGATGATCGGCAGCTCATTGTTATTGATCCATGCTGCGATCGAACGGCCTGCCGTAAACAGGATCAGCGTTGCGACCATCGGCTGGATGCGGAAAAATGCGACCAGCGCACCGTTGAATGCACCAAATATCATCGCGACGATGCAGCAGACGATAAATGCAACAAATACCGGTGTCTGAAGGGTTTCGGGACGGGAATTCGTTCCGCAGAGGACGCGGAGCAGAACGCTTCCTGCGATTGCAATGCCGGCACCGACAGAAATATCCTGTCCCCCGGATGCAGCGGTCACGAGCGTCATGCCGATTGCAAGGATCGCGAGCTCGGAGCCATAGTCAATAATGGAAATCAGATATCCGGAAAGAACCGGGTTTCCGTCGCTGTTATGTCCCATTGTGATCTGGAAAAAAGACGGATCTGCAATCAGATTGAAGATCGTCAGCAGCAGCAGCGCCGCAATCGGAATCAAAAGCTGATGATGCAGCAATCTGGAAAGAAATGAATCCTGATTTCCTGCTTTTTTTGCGGTCATTCCTTGCCACCTCCTGCGATTGTATTCATGACGGTTGTCTGGTTAAGCGCATCGCCGGTCAGTTCGCCGACCAGCTTGCGGTCACGCATGACCAGCAGCCGCGAGCATGTACGGAGCATTTCGTCTGTCTCCGAAGAAATGAAGGTCACGCTCATACCTTCAGATGCAAGCTTCAGTACAAGCTTCTGGATATCGACCTTCGTACCGACATCAATACCGCGTGTCGGCTCATCAAGGATCAGATATTTCGGCTCGGTCAGCAGCCAGCGTCCGAGAATAACCTTCTGCTGATTACCGCCGGAAAGCGACTTGATCGGCGTATCGACCGAAGCTGTCTTGATATCGAGCATATCAATATATTTCTTCGCAAATTTTGTTGCTTTTGCTTTTGAGAACGGTTTGAAGAAACCCGTCTTAACCTGAAGTGCAAGAATGATATTATCCTTGACGGAGAGATCGCCGATGATGCCGTCGCGCTTGCGATCCTCCGGCAGATAGCCGATGCCGTTGCGCATTGCATCCAGCGGCTTTGTGATTTTAACGGGAACGCCGTTGACCTTGACGCTGCCGCTCGTGACCTTATCCGCACCGAAAATCGCACGGACAGATTCGCTTCGGCCTGAACCGAGCAGACCGGTGAAGCCGTTGACCTCACCCTTTCTGATATAGAAGTCAAATGGCTGAATGCCCTCTGTCGAGCAAAGATTCGATGCTTCATAAACCGGGGCAGACGAGTCTCCCTTATATTCCTGCGCATCATTCTTGATATCCGCCATATCATCGAGCTCTTTGCCGAGCATTTTGGATACAAGCTGAACACGCGGGAGCTCCTCGACGGAATACTCACCGACAAGCTTACTGTCACGCAGAATCGTGATCTTATCGCAGACCTCATATACCTGATCCAGGAAATGCGTGACGAAAATAATGCCGACACCGCGATCACGCAGATCACGCATCAGGCCGAAGAGCTTTTCGACCTCGGATTCATCCAGCGATGAAGTCGGCTCATCTAAAATCAGAACGCTGCAATCCATATCGACAGCACGCGCAATCGCAACCATTTGCTGAACAGCGATCGAACAGCTTGCAAGCTGCTGCGTTGCACGGACATTGATGCCGAGCGAATCCAGAAGCTTCGCTGCATTTGCGTTCATTTTTTTCCAGCTGATAAATTTGCCTTCCGCTCTGCCGAGATAAATATTCTCTGCAACGGAAAGATTCGGGCAGAGTGAAATTTCCTGATACACCGTACTGATTCCGGCATGTTGTGCCTCTTCCGGTGAATGGAATACAACTTTTTCTTCTCTGTCGCCTTTTTTAATAAAGATATCTCCGGCATCCTTGGAATAAACACCGGTCAAAACCTTGATCAGTGTCGATTTACCTGCGCCGTTTTCCCCCATGAGTGCATGTATTTCACCTTTACGAAGTGTAAAATCCACATTCTGCAACGCTTTCACACCGGGAAAAGACTTATAAATCCCGCGCAATTCGAGTACGGAATTCTTCTCCATAACGATCCCTCCATGAAGCTGATATAATTATAGCGGGACGACATACAGAAAAACACTATATGCCGCCCCGCTAAGGTTCTTTTTAGAAAACAATCCCCCTACGGCAGCGTGGCATTAGATGCCGTAATTGTCAACATCCTCCTGCGTGATCGTTGCAGCATCAAAGCCCTTTTCGTCCATGATAATGGTCTTCTGTTCGAGCGTTTCGCCTGCTTCGAGCTTCTGGATAATATCGGTAATGTAGCTGGACTGGAACGGGTTGCACTGACCGTCATAGTTCCAGTTGCCTGCCTTCAGCTCTTCGAGTGCCCACTTGTTGCAGTCGAAGCCCATAACGACTACGTCCTTGCCGACGCCGTGAGAAATGTTCGCCTTATCAAGAGCAGCAACTGCGCCCTTTGCCATGTCATCGTTCTCAGCATAGATGACGTTGAATTCAGTACCTGCGTCAATAACAGACTGAACGATCTGCTGTGCCTTTTCAGCACTCCACTCTGCGGTCTGCTCGGTGACGATATTCCAGCCCTCAGCAGCTGCGGTATCGGCCAGCGCACCGGAGCGGCCCTTCTGTGCAGCAGAGCCCATAACGCCCTGGAGATGAATGATATTATACTTGTCAAGGCTCTGACCCTTCAGCCATTCAACAGCGGTCTGGCCTTCCTTTGCCATATCCGAAACGATCGAGGCCTCGTAGAGATCCTCGGGAGCATCAATGGTGCGGTCAAACAGGATAACCTTGATGCCGGCAGCCTTCGCATCCTTCAGGACGCCGTCCCAGCCTGCGGTATCCGCAGCGGAAAGCAGCAGATAATCTACTTCGTCCTGGATGAACTTCTGTGCAGCCTGAATCTGCTCTTCATTCTTCATGCTGTATGCAAACTTTGCATCATAGCCGTTGGATTCGGTAAACGTCGCCTTCAGGTCGTTGACGTTTGCGGTACGGTAACCGGACTCGTTCGGATCATTGTTGAT
>CAMNFV010000101.1 GCA_946537515.1 uncultured Ruminococcus sp.
AAGTTCTCCGGTAAATCAACTGCTGCATAAGCGTTGATGCTCTCATTCAGCTATTTTATAAATCATCGCGAAGCGCCGGGCAACGCCCGGTTGAATTGATCTAAAGTTCTCCGGTAAATCAACTGCTGCATAAGCGTTGATGCTCTCATTCAGCTACTCTATAAAATAATCGCGAAGCGATACCACAATTTCTCATTTCTAATTTCTCATTTCTCATTTTTTGCCCGGCTTGATTTTTCTGAGGCAATGTGTTATAATAAGAATGGGGATTCCGCTTGACGCAAGGAAACCGGAATCCGGAAAGGAAACTGCATATGGAATCGAGAGTCGCAGTTATTGCGATTATTGTGCAGGACAGCAGCTCCGCCGTGAGCATCAATGCGCTGCTGCACGAATACGATCAGTATATTATCGGGCGCATGGGCATCCCTTACCGCACAAAGGGTATCAGCATCATCAATATTGCGATTGATGCGCCGCAGGATGCGATCAACCGCCTGGCGGGCGGCATCGGCAGACTCAGCGGCGTCAGCGCCAAGACCGTCTATGCACCTGCATAACCGCAAAATCAAATAGCATTATGCTTTCTTCTGATGCCAAAACACAGCGGACGCTGTCTTGCGGCAAAAGTACGACAGCCGGACACATCTCAAAAACAGATGGGAGTCGTATGTTCTTTTTCGGAAGAAGATACGGCTTTTTTATATGTCCGCGGAAAGGAAATCCCTATGATAAAAATAGCAATCTACGGTAAGGGCGGCATCGGCAAATCGACGATCTCCGGCAATCTTTCGGCCGAATTTGCCGCGAGAGGACTGCGCGTCATGCAGATCGGATGTGACCCGAAGGCCGATTCAACGGCCCTGCTGCATCACGGCAGCCGCATCCCCACCGTTTTGCAGCTTGAACGCGAAAAGGGCAGCAAAATCACGCTCGATGATATCATCACCGTCAGCGAAAGCGGCGTCATCTGCGTGGAAGCGGGCGGGCCTGTCCCCGGTGTCGGATGCGCCGGCAGAGGCATTATCAATGCGCTCGAAACACTCAAAAAACTCGGTGCCTATGAGAAATATCAGCCGGATATCGTGCTCTATGACGTTCTCGGCGATGTGGTCTGCGGCGGCTTTTCCATGCCGATGCGCAAGGGCTATGCCGACCGCGTGTTTGTGGTCACATCCGGCGAGAAAATGGCGCGCTATGCGGCGGCCAATATCTGCATGGCGGTGCAGAATTTTCAGGGACGCGGCTATGCTTCGCTCGGCGGCTTGATCCTCAACTGCCGGAATGTGCCCGATGAAGAGAAGCTCACGGCGGAACTTGCTGCGGATTTCGATACAAAGGTCATCGGGACGATTGCACGGTCGCAGGAGATTCAGGATGCCGATGCAAAGGGATGTCCGTTTATTCTGCAATATCCGCGATGTCAGGCGGCGGAGCAGCTTCGTGCGCTCGCCGATGCCATGCTGAAAGAATGTGAGGCGTGATCATGCAGCAGCTCGAAAAACCGCCGGTCTGCCGCATTGCAGACGCCGATCCGAACGGCGCATTTGCTTCCGGGCTGGAGTATAATCCGCCGGTGCGCGGCATGTGGAATATTGTCCATATGGGGATGCTCGTGCCGGAAGCGCATCAGGTCTATGCCTGCGCACAGGGCTGTCTGCGCGGCGTCATCCTCACCGCGGCGGAGACAAATCAACTCGACCGGCTGAGCTGGATCTCGCTGACCGAAGAGGATATGTTCAACGGAACGCTTGAATCAAGCCTGGTCGAAGGCGTCAGCGAAATCATAGAAAAGCTCGGATTTCATCCGCCGATGATTCCGCTGTTCCTCAGCTGTATGCACCTCTTCGCAGGCTGCGATTTCGACGGTGTGCTCGATGATCTCAGCGCGCGCTATCCCGATATTACGTTTGTGGACTGCTATATGACGCCGACGATGCGGACGACCATTACGCCGGTTGCGCAATGCAGCAGACAGCTCTATATGGGGCTGAAGCCGCTGCCGGTCAATCCGCAGTCGGTCAATCTGATCGGATGCGACCGCCCGACGGATGAGAATGCGGAGCTTGTGTCGATCATCCGCAATGCAGGGCTGACGCTGCGCGATCTGCCGCTCTGCAAAACCTATGACGAATACCTCAAAATGGCGGAGAGCAAGCTGAATATTGCCTATCTGCCGACGGCGCACGCTGCGCTTGATGCGCTGGAAGAAAAACTCGGCATCCCGCAGCTCTATCTGCCGGCCAGATTCGATTTTGACGGGCTGCGCGATAATTACCGGCTGCTCTGTGATACGCTCGGACTTCCGCTCCCGGATCTTACGGCGGATGAACAGGCCGCAGATGCTGCGCTCCGCAATGCAAAACAGATCATCGGGGAGATGACCGTCGCGATCGACTATACCGCTGTGACACGGCCGTTTGAGCTGGCAAAGCTGCTCTGTTCATACGGATTTCAGGTGAAGCATATCATCGCGGATGCGGCCGGTGAGGATGCCGATGCATTCGCGTGGCTGCAAAAGCATCATCCGGATATTCAGCTCTGGTCGCCGACCAATGTCAATATGCTGCATCAGCATGAACAGGCAGATGAACCGGTGCTGGCGGTCGGGCAGAAGGCTGCCTATTACTTTGCGACCGACCGGTTTGTCAATTTTGTTGTCAACGGCGGCTACTATGGCTTCGCCGGAATCCGCGCTGTTGCGGAACTGATGCAGGATGCGTTTTTGAATCCGAAGGATCGCAGACCGCTGCTGCGGCATAAGGGCTATGGCTGCGATTCCTGTTTACTGGCATAAGGGGGCGGAATCATGATCGGGCTTGGAACGCTCATAAACTGCGGCGCGATCATCGGCGGCGGACTGTCCGGTTCGCTGATCGGAAAGCTCTTCCGGAAGGAACAGCAGGATGCGCTGACAAAAGCATGCGGCATCAGCGTGCTGTTTATTGCGATTTCCGGTGCGATGCAGGGGATGCTGCACATTGACGGCGGGACGCTTGTCAGCGGGAAATCTATGCTGGTCGTGCTCTGTCTTGCGCTCGGAACCGTCATCGGGGAGCTGATCGGAATTGAAAAGGGCTTTGAATCCTTCGGCGAATGGCTCAAACAAAAGACCGGCAACAGCGGCGATGCACAGTTTGTCAATGCATTTGTGACGGCCTCGCTGACCGTCTGCATCGGGGCAATGGCGATCGTCGGCGCGATTCAGGACGGTGTCTCCGGCGATTATTCCACACTTGCCGTCAAATCGGTGCTCGATTTTATCATCGTTGCGGTGATGACATCTTCACTCGGCAAGGGCTGCGCCTTCTCTGCGATTCCGATTCTCCTTTTTGAGGGCGGCATCACGCTGCTCGCAAGGCTGATTGCACCGCTGATGACCGAAACGGCGACTGCCTATCTCTCGCTCGTCGGCTCGATTCTCATTTTCTGCGTCGGGCTCAATCTGGTCTGGGGGAAGATGATCCGGGCGGCAAATATGCTGCCTGCCGTGCTGCTCGCCGTGCTCGCGGCCTATCTGCCCGCTGCGTTTTGAGAGAATGATCAGGCGGCATCTGACCGGATGCCGGATATAAAGGGATACATATGAAACAAACAGCGAAAATTATTCCGTGCTACGCGGCCGATACATCCGGTGTCTGCGCGGCACTCTATGAACTCGGCGGCATGGTCGCCGTTCACGACGCTTCCGGCGTCAACTCGACCTATGCGACACACGATGAACCGCGCTGGGAGACCGTACAGTCCATGATCTATGTCTCCGGACTGACCGAACTTGACGCGATCCTCGGAAATGATGAAAAATTTATCGCGGATGTTGCCGCCGCCGCTGCCGATCAGAAGCCGGCATTTATTGCGGTCTGCGGCTCACCGATGCCGATGATGATCGGTGTCGATTTTGATGCGGTTGCGATGGAGATCGAACAGCGCAGCGGCATCCGGACGTTTCCGCTCCATACAAACGGGATGCATTCCTACTCTGAGGGTGCTTCCGAAGCGCTGCTCGCGATCGCAGAGGCCTATGTCCTGCCGCAGACGGAGCGGATACCGGACGGCGTCAATATCCTCGGCGCGCTGCCGCTCGATTTCGGCAATCCGCAGGAGATAAACAGCATCCGCACATGGCTCGGAGAGAACGGCTTTTCTGTGATTTCCTGCTTTGCGATGGGCGATTCGCTCGATACGCTGGCGCAGGCCGGAAAAGCACAGGTCAATCTGGCGGTATCTTACAGCGGGCTCGCTGCGGCGGAATATCTTTATAACTGCTTCGGGATCCCGTATGTCTGCGGTGTGCCGGTCGGGACTGCGTTTTCACAGGAAATCGCGGCGGCGCTGCGGGATGCCATAGAAAACGGTCAGCCGGCATTCCCCTGCACCATTCGCGGCGGCTCCGGCCGGAAAATTGCCGTGATCGGGGAGAATATCATCGGCGGGTCGATTGCGGCGGAACTTGCAGATCTCGGATATGACGCGAAGCTGATCTGTCCGCTGCCCCATGCGGAGAATCTGCTTGCGGCGGGGGATTCCGATGCGGCCGCAGAGGAAGAAATTGAACAGGCGCTTGCAGAGATGCAGCCCGATCTTGTCATTGCGGATCCGCTTTACCGCTTCATCCTGCCGAAAACTGCGAAGCATTTGGAATTGCCGCACTATGCATTCTCCGGCAGATGCTTTGAAACTAAGATGCAGAATCTCATCGGGGCGCGGTTCGATAAATGGATGCAAAATCAGAAGGATAAAGAGGGAACATCATGATTAAACTTGCGATATACGGAAAGGGCGGCATCGGCAAATCGACCTGCACCGCGAATCTTGCGGCGGCGTTTGCAATGCGCGGCAGGAAGGTTATTCAGATCGGATGCGATCCGAAGGCGGATTCGACGATCAATCTGCTCGGCGGAACACCCGTTACACCGGTCATGGACTATCTGCGTGACCATGACGATGAACCGGATCAGCTCGAACAGATCTCGCAGAGAGGCTTCGGCGATATTCTCTGCATCGAAACGGGCGGGCCGACACCGGGACTCGGCTGCGCAGGGCGCGGCATCATTACGACCTTCAGCCTGCTCAATGAGCTGCGGCTCTTTGAACGATGTCAGCCGGATGTCGTGCTCTATGATGTCCTCGGGGATGTCGTCTGCGGCGGCTTTGCGGCGCCGATCAGAGAGGGCTATGCAGAGCAGGTGCTGATCGTGACCTCGGGCGAGAAAATGGCGCTCTATGCTGCCAATAATATCAACAATGCCGTCAAAAATTTTGAGGACAGAAGCTATGCGAAGGTCCGCGGCATTATCATGAACCGGCGCAATGTCACCGGAGAAGAAGAAAAGGTCAGGGCGTTTGCGGCATCCGCAGGGCTTGAGATTGCTGCGGATATCCCGCGCTCTGATGATATCACAAAGTACGAAGATATGGGAAAAACCGTCATTGAGGGCGATCCGGACTGCGAGACTGCAAAGCGCTTCTTTGCGCTCGCGGATCTGCTCATTGCAGAGGACGAAAAGCGGTAAGACATGGACGAACAAATCAGAGCGGCAAAGCAGGGCTTTGAACAGAGCTTTGCTTCCGGCGATTTCTATAACCGGCAGACGCAGGACGAACAGCATTTGCAGCAGATCCTCGCACTTTTGCCGCTGCGGCGCGGAATGCGCATTCTGGATCTCGGGACGGGAACCGGCTATCTGGCTTTTCCGATCGCGGAGATGCATCCGGATCTCACAGTCACCGGGCTCGATATCGTCGAAAAGGCGCTGGATGGCAACCGCGAAAAAGCGGCGCAGATGCAGCTTTCCAATCTGCGGTTTGTGACCTATGACGGCACACGGTTTCCTTTTGCGGACGGTTCGTTTGATCTGGTCATTTCACGCTATGCGCTGCATCATTTTCCGGATATCCGCGGAAGCATTGCCGAAATCAGCAGGGTGCTGACAGAGGACGGCTGCTTCTTTCTCTCCGATCCTGCACCGAATGACGGCGATCCGGAACGGTTTGTCGATGCGTTCATGCAGATGAAGCAGGACGGGCATATCCGGTTTTATTCCCATGCGGAATGGGACGCACTCTGCGGCGGACAGCAGATGCAGAGAATCGGCGGATTTGAAAGCAAAATCCGGTTTCCGCGGAAATACAGCGCTGCGTATGATGCGCTGCTGGAACGCTATCCGGATGAAGTCACCGAAAGCTATGAGATTCAGAGATCCGGCGATGAGATCCTGATTACGGAACGGGTCAATAATCTGCTGTATCAGAAGAAATGAGGATGAAATATCATGCGTGAAAATGTGGCTGCACTTTTGAAGCTCGGCAGAATTCCGACGGGTGAAATCTCCGCTGAACTGTTTGAACAATATGATCTGCTTTTGCAGACGGAAGAAGCGCTGACTTATGAGGAAGCAGCCGCGCTGATGCCGCTTTTCTCAGACGGCAGTCAGGACGATATCTCCGACGAATCCAATGATCTGAACTGGGCGCTGCTTCATGCTGTTGAGACGGTTTACGCGGCGGAGCCTGCACGGTATCAGGCGCTGATCGGACAATGCGGCAGCGCTGCATGGAAGGAACTGCTGCAAACAAGACTGAACAATGCGCTGAAAAAACGAGGAAATACTTAACATGAAGAACGCATACTATATCACCGCGGCGGCGCTTGCAGAACGCGGCTTTGCCGACCTGCCGGAGGAACTCAATTCTGCAAAGCACATGATCTACAGCTCGCCGGCAACCCTCGATTATAATTCCCCCGGTGCAAAGGGCTTTGGCGTCAAACGGGCCGGGCTTGCGATCCCGGGCTCGGTCATGCTGCTGGTCGCGCCGGGCTGCTGCGGACGCAATACTGCGCTGCTCAATGAACTCGGTTACAGCGAGCGCTTCTTCTACCTGATGCTCGATGATACTGATATCGTCACGGGACGGTATCTCAAAAAAATTCCGAAGGCCTGCGCCGAACTGCTTGAAGAATGCGAAACACCGCCCTCTGCGGTTGTCATCTGCATTACCTGCGTCGATGCGCTGCTCGGGACTGATATGGAGCGCGTCTGCCGGAGCTGTGAAGACTTGACCGGCGTCGCGACAATCCCCGCATATATGTATGCGCTGACCAGAGAGAAGCGGCTCCCGCCGATGGCACTCGTGCGGAAATCGGTCTATTCGCTGCTGAAGCCGCAGAAGCGTGTCTCCACGGCCTGCAATCTGCTCGGCTTTTTCTCGGCGCTGGAGGATCGCTGTGAGCTCTATGATCTGCTGCGGTCGGCCGGAATCAAGACAATCGGCGAGATCGGGCGATGTCAGACTTTTGACGAATATGCGGCACTTTCCGGGGCGAATTTCAATCTCGTGCTCAATGCGGAAACGCGCCATGCGGCACAGGATATGCAGGAGCGGCTCGGCATTCCGTTTATCGAACTGACGCGGCTTTACCGGCTCGATAAGATCCGGAATCAGTATAAGCTGCTCGGTCAGGCGATCGGCGCGGAATTTGATGATGCGGAATATTATGATGCGGCTTCTGCGAAAATTACGCAGTTTCGTGAAAAATATGGTGATCTGCATATCGCTGTCGGAGAATGTCTGAATGCGGACAGCTTTGAACTCGCGCTCGCGCTGACGGAATACGGATTCCATGTGCCGGAGATCTACGGAACGGTCGGGGAGCGGAATTTTGTCTTTATCAGGCGGCTCGCGGCGGTTTCACCGGATACGCGGATCTATTCCAATCTCTCGCCGACGATGCTGAATTATCGCAGAGAGACCGAAATTGACGCCGTGATCGGCAATGATGCGATGTACTATCATAAAGATCTGCCCGGCATCGGTTTTCAGGAAGAGGAGCAGCCCTTCGGCTATCGCGGTGTGACGCTGCTCTTTGAGAAACTTGATGCGGCGCTGACGGAAGGTGAATGATATGGCAAAGTGGAAACCAAAGGAATATTATACAATTACGCTCGACGGAATTCCGGTCGGGATGCTTGGCGGATTTTTGCGCGATGTGCTCGGAATGAGCGCGGAAAGAATCGAAAAATCGCATTTTTATGCACCGGATAAGGGCGACTTTACGTATTCCGATTCGCTGAATATTGATGCATATTTTGCAGAGCGCAGAAGTGCTACGATTCATATAAAGACGATTCAGTTTGACCGGGCATACCGGGATGGGACATGTCTGATCTATTCGGACGGCAGAAAGGCGCAGCTCGAATGCGACATCGAAGACCGGGATTTTGATCTGGATCAGATGCCGGATTTGCAGGCATGGCTTCGCGCGCGAGTCGATGATGAAACTGCAGAATATGCAAGCATCAGCTATACTTTTGATAATGGGTTGCTGTTTGAATACGGGAAGGGGGCGACGCCGTGAGCAGGCTGCTGACGCATCTCTCGCCCCTGGCGCCCGATGATTCCGGAGCCTGCGGCGTGTTCTATGAGCTCGGCGGCATCACCGTCATCTGCGATGCGGGCGGCTGTGCCGGCAATGTCTGCGGCTTCGATGAACCGCGCTGGCATGAGAAATCTTCGGCTCTTTTCAGCGCCGGATTGCGCGACATGGACGCGATTCTCGGCAGAGATGAACTGCTGATCCGGAAGCTGACGAAGATCACGGAGCAGATTCCGGCGGCGTTTACTGCGATCGTCGGGACGCCGGTTCCGGCTGTCATTGCGACGGATTATCAGGCACTCAAACGCATGGCCGAGAAGAAAACAGGTCTGCCCTGCATTCCCGTTGAAACGGACGGAACACGCGGCTATGATTTTGGCGAAATGCTCGCATATTCGAGGATTTTCCGCACGTTTGCAGCGGAGCAGCTGCCGGTCAGAAACGGAAAATGCGGTGTGATCGGCGCGACACCTTTGAATACGGGGCTGACGAATGCGGACAAAATTGTGGAAGCTGTGCGGGAAATGGGATACGATGAAGTGGTTTGTTTCGGCCTCGACAGCGGGCTCGATGAAATACGGAGAACATCGGAATGTGCGCATTTGCTTGTGATTTCACCGTCCGGACTCAAAGCGGCAGAGTATCTGCATGAGAAATTCGGAACGCCGTTTTCCGTCGGGTATCCGGTTTTGCCGGAGGATGTGACTGCCAAGGCGCAGGCGCTTTCGGGCAAGCGGGTTCTGATTGTGCATCAGCAGTTCGCGGCAAATGCGCTGCGCAATATTATTACAAATTGCGATGTGACGTGCGGAACATGGTTTATGCATGATTCACGCTATGATTCGGGCTTTACCTATGAATTCCGGGATGAGAATTCGTTCCGTGAAGCAGCGGCGGGCATGGATGTTGTCATTGCGGATCCGATGCTGCGGCGCGCTGTTCCGGGCTTCAAAGGCGAGTGGATCGACTTTCCGCACTATGCCGTCAGCGGTTCTGCAAAGTGGTGAAAATCATGGATATACGTGAAAAATCGCTGAACGAAATCTATGGCTGGGAGCCAATGAAGCCGGAACTTGATACCTATGTGCTCCGGACGGCGGCGCGCGCGATGCGGCTTCCGCTGGAAGCCCTTTCGCCTGAAGAAATCCGTTTGCTGATCGGGCAGAAGGTAGGGCTTCGGTATCTGCTGCCGCTTGCGATCGAGATCCTGCGGAAGAATCCGTTGAAGCAGGCAAGTCTGTTTCCGGGCGATCTGCTTGCGGTATGCAAGCGGCTGGAACCGGATGATTGGAATGCAAATCCGGCGGAACTGCGTGCTTTTCAGGATGTTCTGAAAGCTGCGGAACCGAAAACGGTCACGGAATTTGCAACGCCCTGCGGTGTGCTGCGGTTTCGGGATGATAAGGGCAATATTCTCCCTTTTCAGATCCGGCAGGAGATCTGGGAGGAGGACGCATCTGTTTATGATAATATTGCGGGAAAGTGGGTGCCGCTGGATTCGCAGGATCAGTATACGGTTTGCATTCCGGCGCGTGACCTGACTGTCGGTTCTGAATATGAAATGCGGCTGTACGGTGATTACAATTACACATACGGAGACAGCGATGAATGCGCAGTCGCGAGTCTTGTCACGGCGGATGACGTTACGCTCAGTCTCGGGGCATGTGACCTCAATGAGGATGAAAAGAACCGTCAGGCGGTGCCGGATTTCGTGAACGGTGAACAGAACGGCTGGAAATATCCGGAAACGTTTGATATGTCAAAAATGAGTGGATACTTGCTTTTTGCGCTGCCGGACTGGTCAGGATACCGTTTCCGGCTGCTGGATTATAAAGTGCCGGAGATCCGCTTCCGGATTGCGTGGACTCCGCACAATATCGAATATGCGGAACCGGAAGACTATGCGGCAGTAACGAACTGGACGATCATGTAACAGGAGGCGACAATGGAACAATCGAAGGCGTTGATCCGCGAGATCACAGCAGATGATTTTGATGCGATGATGCAGCTTTATACGCATCTGCATGATAATCCGATTCACGAAAAATGCGAGAAAGTTGCTGCACTATGGGCGAAGATTTTCAATGATCCGGCGCATCATATTATCGTTGCTGAAGTAGACGGAAAGCTTGTATCTTCGTGCGTTTGCGTAATTATACCGAATCTGACGCATGAGCAGCGTCCGTATGCGCTGATCGAGAATGTTGTGACGGATGCAGCATATCGGAAGCGCGGTCTGGCGGGTGCCTGCCTGGAATATGCGAAGGAACTCGCTGTGCGTGAAAGCTGCTACAAGCTGATGCTTCTGACTGGTGCAAAAGACGCGCAGACGCTGCATTTTTATGAACAGGCGGG
>CAMNFV010000102.1 GCA_946537515.1 uncultured Ruminococcus sp.
TTATCGTAGATTCGTTTGTTTTAATATCATCGATCTTCATAGTGCGAATGATAGTCATGTCTATCAATCTTACAATGGATCGGATATATACTCATTTTTTGAGCTTCAGGCCGTCCTTGAATGCTTCGCCGACTTTTCCGCCGACCTTGTAGTATCCATGCGTATAAGGGGCAAAAAGAATTGCTGAAATGAAAGTCGGTCTTCAGCAGGCAAAGGATTGTGCTGATCAGCCGTTTCCACAGGAAGCAGAGCTGGCGCAGAAGTCTGAGTGTCTTGCCTCTCTGAGTGATGCCGTACGCAAGACAACAATGGCTCGTCTGAAAGACGGTGAAAAACAAGGACGGCAGACGTTCTGTTTTGACAGAAACCGACGGAATGAGCTGCGCAATGCTGCAAAGCAGGCAGGACAGAAGCCGCAGGAGAAACAGCACAGCAAAGATGCACCTGCTGTGGAGTAAATCACAAACAGAGGGTGGCCTCGGCTGTCCTCTGTTTTCTTTGATAAAACATTGGCAGGAATAAACATAGGAAAGTAAGGGTAAAATGTTCCGCGTCTTCCTCTCTGGTGTCAACCTGGAGTTCTCAGAATGGACACAGCTTTTTGACAACGAAATGATGCTGGCTGCGCTCATAGACAGGGTGAAATTCAGGCCTTTTGTTCTCAACATGAACTGCTCATCCTCTTATCGCTTTGATGCGACCGTCAGCAGCTAGTGGCTCAATATTATTTTATCAAAACTGGCTCATTGAAAGTGACAAATGTCACGCATTCCATTACATTTTGCATCTTGTGCGGCATCATCCGCTGTGATAAGATGATTACAGAGACTGATAACTCTGTACAGTCATACTGCATTCATCAATCATGGAAAAGATCGGAGTGATGTATATGAAACTGCTGACATTATCGGATCATCAGATCTGCGCAACATTCATCGCACTGGCGCTGCTGCTGCTGTTTGCGCATGTGTTCGGAACGCTGCTGGAAAAGCTGAAGGGACCGCGGGTAGTCGGCGAGATCCTCGGCGGCATGATTCTGGGCGGCAGCTGTCTGTTTATCCTGCTGCCGGAAACGATGAATCGCGTGTTCTTTGCATATCCCGAACAGGGGCAGGTGCTCAACATCTTCTATCAGCTGGGACTGGTCTTCCTGATGTTTCTTTCCGGATATAACACGGAAATCCGGTTCGGGAAGCAGAACGCCAGGACAGTATCCCTTGTATTCATCGGCGCGACCGTACTTCCGATGCTGGCCTCGATCCCGTTCATTCCATTATTCAGAAGCAGCTTTATCGGTTCTGCCGGGAACGGGCTTTCTTTTTCACTCGTATTCTGCATCGGCGTTGCGATCACCTCCATCCCTGTCATATCCAAAATCTTCTTTGATATGGGCATCATGCATACCAAATTCGCAGACACTGTCCTGACGGTGGCGACCTTTCAGGATCTGTGCCTGTGGATTCTTCTGAATATCGCAGCAAAGATCACGGTCTCCGGAACAATCGGGCTCGGACAGATGCTGATGATTGTGCTCTCCACACTGGGCGCATTTGTTCTGATCACGGCCATATCCAAAAAGGTCAAAGCAATCGGGAAATTCAGAAACACAAAGTATTTCTATACTGTATGCTTTGTGCTTCTGCTTGCCGTATGCGGCGTATTCTCGGTCATCGGCATCAATATCATGTATGCTGCCTTTATCGCGGGATATCTGATCAAGGTTTTTTTCGGAAAAGACGTCCGTGCAGAAAAGGCGATCGGCGCACTCAAGGAAATCGTATTCTCGTTCTTTGTTCCGGTATACTTTGCGCTGGTCGGCATACAGCTGAATGTGATCCATGATTTCTCATTCGGAAGATTCTGCCTGTTCTTCGTCATTGCATTCGGGCTGGAATTCGCCGGCACATGGCTTATGCTGCTGTTTTCGGATCTCCCGGGAGATATGCGGATGAATTTTGCCGTGACCATGAATGCGAGAGGCGGCCCCGGCATCGTGCTCGCGACTGTCAGCTACGGTGCGAATATTATTTCTCTGGAATTCTTTACGGTTCTGATTCTGACAACAATGGTCTCCTCCATGACAGCCGGCTATTATCTCAGATATCAGCAGAAGAAAAACAAGGATATCTTCGATCAGATACCCGAAAACCATGCAGATTCCGTGCATGCTCCGCTCGGCCGGATATCTGCCGGCCGAAGCCTGTCATCACGCAGTTCTTGACATTTCCGGCATTATCTGGTATGATTACGACAGACGCTGCCGCTCATTTCTGAATCTCACAGCCTTTTATCCCAGGAGCGGTACCGAAGGAGGTGCGCCATGGGCATGACAATTCTATCGGCCGTTCTGCTTACGCTTGGTCTCTGCGGCATGATCGGCTCCCTGACATGGGTGCTCAGCCGCGGAAACCGGAACCGTCTGACACGGCTGTTCATCTGCTGCCAGGCTTCCATTGTGCTCTGGATCATTTCCGAGCTGCTCATCCTATTTTCGGAATCGCAGACACAGTATCAGATCAGCTATCTGATCGGAAATGCCGGCATCAGCTGTTTCGGTCCGCTCTGGCTGATGCTGACCGCCGAATATGCCGAAACCTCGCAGAAAACAGGAGAGGCGCTCAACCTGACGCTGCTGATCTCGCTGGCTTCCATGCTGGTAATTTCCACCAACGGAATGCACCATCTGTATTATTCTGTATTTGAAGCAGGAAGAGTCGAATACGGCCCGCTTTTCTATATGTTCCAGCTGATCTATTACATCTGCATCATCTCCGGCTTTGTTCTGATCGCGCTGAAGCACAAGCGGAAACAGGAGCGGATCAACAAGCAGTCAGTGCTTCTGATCTTATCGGCAGCGATCCCGCTTGTGGTCAATACGCTTTCGATTACAAACGTCTTTCACTCGCAGCTCCGGCTGACGCCCTTTATCTTCGGACTTTCCAGCCTGCTGCTCATCATTGCGCTCGGCAGATACGGTCTGCTGAACATCAATACAATCGCCATGCGGGATACGATCGACAATATTGACAGCGGCGTGATCATCTTTGATGCAAATAACCGTATTTCCTATCAGAACAAATATATGGAAGGCCTGACTTTTCTGCACGGAGCAGAAAACGCGGAGCAATTCATCCATGCTGTTTCTGCGGCCGCGGATCAGGATGTTCCGGCACATTTTTCGTCCGCGGAGATCCGGTGCGGAGATGCCTATTACAGTCTGAAGCAATCCGACTGCAAGGATATCATCCGGAATACCGTTGCACGCATCATCACGGTCACCGATGTCACGGAATATCATGAACACATGATCGCGGAAAAACAGCTCAGTCTTGAACAGGAACGCAACCGGATCGCACAGGAAATGCATGATTCAGCAGGCCACACGTTCACGATGATCAGCGCACTCGCAAGGCTGCTGCAGTCAGATGTGCAGGCGGAACAGCTTGATACATCCGGAATGCTCGAAAAGCTGACCGAGATCGACGGGCTGTCCCGCAGCGGTGTCACACAGCTGCGCTGTACGATCAATAATCTCCGGGACCATGCGTTCATGTCATCTGTTACGCAGGCTGTTCAATCTGTCATGACCGCGATCCGCGGTATTGAAACTGAACTTTGTGTGCAGGGCGAGGAAGATGAGCGGTATCAGTTCTGTATCCGCGAAATGTACGATAACTGCCGGGAGACCGTCACAAATACGATGCGCTATTCCAATGCGGACAAGATCGACATCATTCTCAAATTCCTGCCGGACCGCGTCGAACTGCATATTCTCGACAACGGCAACGGCTGTGAGAATATTGAGGAGCACAACGGTCTGCGCGGCATCCGTGCCCGGACGGAAAAGCTGGGCGGTACAGTCAGATTCATGTCTGTGGCGAACGAGGGATTCCATACAAGCATTCAGATACCGATCAAGGAGATACAGTTATGATTAAGATATTATTAGTGGATGATGTGCAGATTCTGCGTGCCGGCCTGAAAGCGGTCATTGCAGGAGACAGTGAACTGACTGTCGTCGGGGAAGCGGCCAACGGCAAGGATGCGCTAGAGATGACGATACGGCTGCGCCCCGATGTCGTTCTGATGGATATGCGGATGCCGGATTTTGACGGCAGCTACGGCACGCGGCAGATCAAAGCCGCCTTTCCGGATATCAAGGTGCTTGTCCTGACGACATTTGACGATCAGGAAACCGTTGACCGTGCGATCGCGGCAGGCGCGGACGGCTATATTCTCAAGGAGATGGACAATGACAAGATCGTCAATTCCATCAAGGCTGTTGCAGGCGGCATCAATGTTTTCTGCGACAACATTTTTCAGTCGATCAAGAAAACCGTCGTCCAGTCCAGTCCGAAGGATTTCAGCCTGACAGAACGGGAGCTCGATTTTATCCGCCTGATCTGTGACGGTGCCGACAACAAGGAGATCTCCGCAAAGCTCTTTCTGGCGGAGGGAACTGTCCGGAACGGCATCTCCCGCCTGCTGGAAAAGCTGAACCTGAAAGACCGCACACAACTTGCGGTCTTTGCACTCAAAAACAATCTCGTCTGAAAACACCAACTTCTCAGCGCACCGGTTCTGCGAAATGCATGAACCGGTGCGCTTCTTTTTGCAATAGTGACAAATGTCCTTCACGGAATGACATACGGCATCTTATCAAATTCACCGGAAAGAGTATAATTGAAGTATAAACCGAAAACAGAAAGGAAGTGCTCTTATGAAAAACAAAACCAGCTGTCCGACAATGCCGTATGGATTCCGTGCCGTGCAGCCGGATACATACCGTATCCGCACCACAGACCGTCCGCAGCAGGAACACACTGCGATGAAGAATAAAAATATCCTCCAGAGCATGCGGTGCGCATATCAGGGAATGCAGGCAGCATGGAGGGAAGAACGGAATTTCCGTGAATACACCGCGATCTACGCAGTATTCTTCGTTCTGAATCTGCTGCTGGGTGCTTCCGTCACCGAATTTCTGATCGGCTTCGCACTCGTTTGCGGCGTCTTTGCGGCTGAGTATCTCAATACCGCACTGGAACGCCTGATCGACACCCGATTCCCGGAGATCACCGCCGACAATAAATTCATCAAAGATACGGCGGCCGCAGGCGTGTTCATCATCTCGATTGCATTCTTCCTCTCGCAGGGGCTGATTCTGCTCCCGAAGCTGCTGGAGGTGATCTCATGAGAATTCTGATCATGTATGCAACTTTGATGCCTGTGGTAATCGCAGGCGCTGCCAATATGCTGTTCACGAAAACGCGCCTTTACCGGAATGTATGCGCCCCGATCGACGGCGGCAAATGCTGTTCGGACGGCAAGCGCATCTTCGGCGACAACAAAACATGGGCAGGCTTCTTTGGCATGATCGCGGCGAACTGCCTTGCGCAGATTCTCTGGGGACTGCTCTCACAGATTTCCGCGCCGCTGGGCAATGCCAATGAGATGTATCGCTATTTCAGCAATACGCTGCTGTTCAACGCCGTGGCCGGCGCGCTGTTCGGATTCGTCTATGTCCTGTTTGAGCTGCCGAACAGCTTTCTCAAGCGCCGTCTGGATATTCAGCCCGGCAAGACCGCACAGGGCGGCAAAGGCGCGCTGTTCTTTGTGATTGACCAGATCGATTCGCTGCTCGGCGTCATGCTGCTTCTGGTGCTGCTCGCCGGTATCACGCCGGTGCAGTATTTCCAGTATATTCTGCTCGGCGCTGTTACGCATCTTGCGCTGAACGCAGTACTGTATACGCTGAAAATCCGCAGAAATCTGTAATCTGACTGAGAGGTGTTTATCATGGTGAAACGCTTGCATGTTTATTTCAAGGAAATGTATCCGATCATTCCGCGGCTGCTGCTCGGCGGCATTATCTTCTTTGAGATCTATTTCATCATCCTGCTCAATAACGGCGTGACGGATTTCCATATCACTGCCGCGGAATTCATCGGCGGCTTTACGGTATTCAGCTTTCTCTGCTGGCTGCGCATCGCAGATGACTTCAAGGATTATGAACTCGACTGCCGCCTTTTCAAAGAGCGCCCGCTGCCTTCGGGCAGAGTGAAGAAAAAGGACCTAGGCATCTTCATCGGATTGCTGATCGTCGTGACTGTTCTGCTGAACATCATCTTTATGAACAACATTCCGTTCTTTGTCTTTCTCTATGTTTACGGCACGCTGATGTCGATGTGGTTCTTTCAGAAAAAGAAGATTCAGAAAAGTCTGCCGCTCGCGCTTGTCACGCACAATCCGGTGCAGATGATCCTGAACATCTACATCATCTCGTTTACCGTCATCAAATACGGACTGAACGCCGTCACGCTGACAACGGTGCTTGCCGCATTCACACTCTATTTCCCGGCGCTGATCTGGGAGATCTCCCGCAAGATCAAGGCGCCCGAGGATGAGACAGAATACGTTACCTACTCCAAGCTGTTCGGCTACCGCAGGGCGACACGCTTCGTCCTGATTCTGACAATCGCCGATATCCTCACGAATTTCGTGCTGGTCTGGCATCTCAGCAAGCTGTCTGTTCTGGCTCTGCTGATCAATGTCATCTGGATGACATGGAAATTTGTGGAGTACATGCGCGATCCTCACCAGTTCAAACTGGTTGAAAAGGTCGAACGCTACACCTACATTCAGGAGAGCATCATGCTCCTGACTGTTGCCGGTTATTTAGCATTTGCGAGGTGATTTCAATGCTTATCACTGCTGGTAATTTCGGTGCATACAGCATCGGCGCAAAAGCGGAACGGCTCTTCCGGATGCAGCGGCACGGCATCCGTGTACCCGAGCTGTTCTGTATCTCCGAGGATACAACGGAATCAGAGATTGCCGCATACATCAGACAGACATTCCGGGCAGGAACGCTGTTTTCAGTCCGTTCCTCCGCAAATGCCGAGGACAGCGCAGCGTTTTCCTTTGCAGGTCAGCTTGATACCTTCCTCTTTGTTCCGGCAGAGCAGGTCTGGGAGAAGATCTGTCAGTGCAGGGCATCCGCCGATTCGGAAAGCGTCCGCGAATATCTCCGCATCAACGGCATTGCGCATGAAGAATTCCGAATCCATGTTATTGTGCAGGTCATGGTCGATGCAGACTGCGCCGGTGTATTGTTCACCGCCAATCCGCAGGGAATTCTCAATGAGACCGTGATCACAGTCGGCAGCGGCACCGGCGATCATGTGGTCGAGGATCAAGTGCCGGTCACGACCTATTACTGCAACCGCTCTGACAACAATTATTACGCTGAGGTCAAAGAAGGCGCACCGAAGCTGACCAACGGGCAGATTGCAGAGCTTCTGCAAACCGCGGAAACAATCCGGACAATCTTTGACTGCGAATGCGATATCGAATATGCCGTCAAGGGCGATGATATCTATTTCCTGCAGGCAAGACCGATCACAACGCTGCATCCCGACGGGCATATTATTCTGGACAGCAGCAACATTTCTGAGAGCTATCCCGACATTTCGAGCCCCTTGACAATCAGCTTTGTCAAAGACGTCTATCATCTGGTATTCAGCAGCTGTGTCCGCCGCATCACCCGAAATGACGGAACTGCCGAACGGCTGGACGGTGTTCTTTCCAATATGACGGACGCCGCAAACGGCAGAATCTACTACCGCATCAGCAGCTGGTATGACGTCATCACAATGCTGCCGTTCAGCAAAAAGATCATTCCGGTCTGGCAGGAGATGCTCGGCGTTTCCGATAAAACGGTCACACAGTCAGCAGCGGCGCCGTGCCGCATGACAAAGCTCAGGGTGCTGCGTTCATTTGTTCAGCTCATGCTGACCAACGAAAAACGCATGCACGAACTGAACCGCAGCTTTGACGCGATGTATCCTGTATTCCGCTCACGCATCCGTCAGACAGACTCTCCTGCTGAGTTGTTCGGCATTTACGCAGAGCTGAAAGACATTCTTGCAGGCTGCTGGGATCTGACGCTTGTCAACGATATGTATGCATTCATTTATACAGGTCTGCTGAAAGCCTCACTCAAGGCAAACGGCTGCGCAAATCCGGAAGACACGGCAAATCAGATCATCTGCGGCTCCGATTCCATTGAGAGTATGAAGCCTGTCCGGATGCTCGCTGATATCCGCAGCGCACTCCGCGCAGAGAAGCTCGATCAGGCATTTTACGGTATTGCATCCGCAGAGGAATATGAAGCATTCATGCAGCAGCCGTCCCGTTCAGCAAAGCTGATCGAACAGTATATTGACAGCTACGGCGACCGCTGCGCCTGTGAACTGAAGCTGGAATCAGAGACCTACCGCACAAATCCGCTGCTGCTGATCGACACGCTTGCAGCGTGTACGGAGGCGCCGCCTGAACATGCATCCGCAGCGGCACCGAAACTGCACGGACCGGCAAAGCTGTTTGCGAAAAAGGCATATCACGGCATTCTGCTGCGCGAAAAATCGAGAATGTCACGCGGAAAGATTTTCGGTCTGATCCGGGAAATGGTTCTGAAATGCGGAAGCGATTTCAGTGCACGCGGTCTGATCGGGCAGCCGAGAGACATCTTCTTGCTGACCTTTGACGAACTGAAGCAGGCAGTAAACGGTTCCACCGCAGGATTGCAGGACTGCATCGCGGCACGCCGCAGTCAGTGGGAAGCCTTCGCAGCAATCCCGCCGTATACGCGCATTATATTTGACAGCCAGGTATTTGACAAGCATCCGTCAAACTGTATTTCCGAGACCATCTGTGACGAGAATGCGGTGATCTACGGAACGCCCTGTTCCTCCGGTGTCGTCGAAGGCGAGATCACGCACATCTCCGGTCTCACCGCCGATACCGATGCCTCGGGCAAGATCATTCTCGCAGACATCACCGATCCGGGATGGGTATTCGTCATTTCGCAGGCCATCGGCATCATATCCAAGCGCGGCTCTCTGCTCTCGCATACCGCCATTATCTCCCGTGAACTGAAAAAGCCTGCGGTCGTGGGCGTCGGAAATGCCTGCAATCACTTCCGTGACGGTGACTATGTGCGCCTGAACGGCATCGACGGCACGATTCAGCTCATCCGGCACGGGGCGCAAGCATAAAGGAGTTTGCTATGGAATTCAATGCAGTTTTATTTGATTCGCACGATAAAAAAAGCGTCCGCAGCTTCCTGCGCTTTCCATCGACGCTTTATCAGAAACAGAATCTGATGCAGGATACCGCAACGGAAGCGGCCGTTCTCAGCGGAAAGCATCTCCTCAGCCACTATTTTACGGTCTATCCGTTTCTGGCTTATGATTCCGCGCACAATGTCGCTGCACGCTGTATGCTGACCGTCTATCCGGACAGAACATGTGCCTATATCGGTTTCTTTGAGTGCATCGATAACGCGGATACCGCACGCTGTATTTTTGATGCGGCGGAGAAACTGGCAAAATCTCTCGGCTGCGACACGGTCATCGGACCTGTTGACGCATCATTCTGGATTCGTTACCGGCTCAAGACAAACTGCTTCGATCAGCCGCCCTATACGGGTGAACCGTATAATCTCCCGTATTATGAAACATTTTTCCGGGAGAACGGCTACAGCGTCAACGGCGAATACAATTCCAACCGCTACGGCACCGTTCCGCAGCAGTTCCTGAACCGGAAAAATGTGCGCAGACTTCAGTATTTTACGGAAAACGGTTATTCGATCTGTCCGCTCGAAAAGGAGAACTTCGAAAAAAGCATGCACGAGATCTACCGGATGATCATTACCCTGTATTTTGATTTTCAGACCTTCTCGTATATTACAGAGGATGAATTCTGCAAAATGTTTGCCGCAATGGAGCATGTCGCGGATTACCGCATGGTCAAAATCGCATATCAGAACGGAAAGGCAGTTGGCTTTTTTGTCACGCTTCCGAATTACGGAAATGCATCCTGCGGAAAACTGACGCTTTCCAAAATCCGGAAAATCTGCAAGGTGAAAAAGGATCCCCGCGATTATATTCTGCTGTATCTCGGCGCAGAACCGGAGCATCCCGGTCTCGGCAAAGCGCTTTCGGAAAGCGTTCTCAGAGATTTGTGCGACAAGCAGGCTGTATCTGTCGGCGCGCTGATCCGGAAAGGAAAGGTCACGGGCAATTATTTCAGTCAGCTCATTGAAAACCGTTATACCTATGCGCTGTATGAAAAAGCGCTGGCTTAAAACAGGCACAGATATGGAAGGCGGTTGCCTGACATTTTACGCAGAATATGGTAAGCGTAAAACCTTTCGTGCTCTAATAACGAACGGAGGAGTGCGGTATACGGCAAACGGTGCAGCGTGCAGCGCGATCCTGTATTCGATTGTTGCAACCGCGCAGGCAAACGGTCTGAACACAGAGCAGTACCTGACGGAACTGTTCTCGCAGCCTGCCGGGACGATCATTTTACCACTTAATACATGATGCTACTAGCCTCGCCATTCCGGCAAGGCTAGTTCTTTACTGCAAGGCGTCGATTGTTTGTCGCATACCTCGCCTCGGTGAGCCTGATACTTTTTTCGTGTTTAAATTTGACGCTTACGATACAAATATGGGCGTTGATATTTGTATCAACCTACAAAGAGAAAGCCGTTCATTCGTAAGGGTACAATGTTCCGCGTCTTCCAATCCGGTGTCGAAAGGAGTATAATAGATCCGTCGTATCTTGTCCGCGTTGAATCTGTGCCGGACG
Organism: uncultured Ruminococcus sp.; assembly: GCA_946537515.1. Classification (GTDB taxonomy): domain Bacteria; phylum Bacillota; class Clostridia; order Oscillospirales; family Ruminococcaceae; genus Firm-04. The sequence continues at coordinate 10,657 of CAMNFV010000102.1, forward strand.
GATATTCCCACGGTT
>CAMNFV010000103.1 GCA_946537515.1 uncultured Ruminococcus sp.
CCCCGACCTACTGGTTCGTAGCCAGTTACTCTATCCAGCTGAGCTACCGGCGCATATTGCGGTTTGAACCGTCAACTCTGATATTATAACACATCTGATCGGAAATGTCAAGCCTTTTTCAGAAAAAAATTTTCAGCTTTTGCATTCTTTTTCGATGTGTTCCGTACAACCGGTGACAATCCGGCATAACGATGCGAAAATTTGACTATACAACATAAAATTTGTATGGTATAATGATTTTGATGCGTGGGGGCGCATTTCAATCATCAGTCTGAATCCGGAGAATGAGAAAAGGAGGATTCACCATGAATCAAAAACAAAAAGCGCGCAGGATCGCGGCTTTCTGTACATCGGCAGTCTTGCTTGCCGCTGCGGTGCCGGTGATCCCGGCAAGTGCCGCTTCAACGATCACAGTCGGCAAAAACGGAACCTATAAGACTATCCGGGAAGCTGTCAGCGCAGCCGCTAAGCTGAATCCCGGCAGCGAGGGCAGCCGCGTGACGATTGCGATTGAGCCGGGTACCTACCGGGAGCAGATCCTGATCAATACGCCGTATCTGACCTTCACAAACAGCAATCCGGCCGGCGGTCAGGTATTGCTGACCTGGTATTACGGCATCGGATACAAGTATTATTCAGCCGATGACAACGGCTATTACAGCGATCAGAAGGCTGCTGCGAAGAACGGCAAGCATATCGCATCGCGCTGGGGTACGGCGGTCCGGCTGCAAAGCGGCGCCAAGAATTTCCGGGCGGAGAATATCACCTTTGAAAACAGCTTCAACCGCTATATGACGAATGAAGAGATCGCGGACGGTGTCGAATGCACCAACGAAACAATCAAGGTTCAGCGGAAAAACGGGCTTGATGTCAAGGCGAAATCTGCAACGGAGCGTGCCGCGGCACTCTGCGTTGAGGCGGATAACTGCGAATTCTACAAATGTACGTTCGTCAGCAGCCAGGATACGCTCTATACGCAGTCCAGAGCGTATTTCAAGGAGTGCAAAATTCAGGGCAATACGGACTATATCTTCGGCAGCGGCGATGTGGTGTTCGATAACTGCGAGCTTTGCTTCGGCGGCTATACGGACAATGCAGTCGGCGGCTATATCACCGCAGCGCGCCAGCAGACAAACGGGTATCTCTTCTGGAACTGCAATGTCACGGCGGCATCCGGCATGAAGGTCGGCTCGGGCTGCTTCGGCAGACCGTGGGCGAATACGGCGCATGTTCTCTTTTATAACACCAAGCTGCAATACGAGAATATTATCTCATCCGCAGGCTGGACGAGCATGAGCGGCGTCAGCCCGGAGCAGGCGACCTTCCGCGAATATAATACCAAGACCATGAACGGCGGCAATGTCAATACCGGCGGCCGCACGAGAGGGACCGTGCTTTCGTCCTGCAATGCGACCAGAGAGCAGTATCTCGGCGGCTGGACGCCCTATTATATGAATTACAGCGGCAAGGTTGAGCGCAAGGCGACCGAGGTTGACAGCGCAAGCGCATATTATATCCGCAATGTCAACAGCGGGCTGTATCTCGGTGCAGAGGGCGAAGTCAAAGACGGTGCAAATATCGTGCAGACGGCAAAGGACAGCGCGCTGATCTGGACGCTGGAGCCCGTCAACGGCTATTATATGCTCTATGCGGACAATGTCGAAAATGATTATTTCAATGAGAGTTATTATCTGCTGGATGTGGACGGCGGCAGCGCGGAAAACGGCGCAAATGTGTCGATCCGCAAGCAGGCAGCAGGGGATCATTTCGCTTTTTACGGCGCAGGGGACGGCACCTATGAGCTCCGCACGAAGGGCTCTGCCGATAAGAGCTGCCTCGGCGTAGACAGCGGCAAAAAGGAAGCCGGTGTCAATGTCCTGCAATGGGAATGCAACGGTGAAGCCGATCAGCAATGGGAGCTTGAGGCAGTCATCCGGCCGAAAAAGGGCAAGCTGATCCGTGCGATGACGATTCTCGATACCGATCATATCGGCAGCTGGGATCTGGTTTATCCGGCTGCAAACGGTACAGCGCTCTTCGGCGACCGCGCCTATGAGATCACGAATCTCCCCGCAGAGATGTCCGGCGCGGAGCTGATTCGTACCGCCTGTGATGCGAAAACCGTGACAACTGACCTTGCGGAGATCACAGCCGCACAGCCTGTCACGATCGCAGTTGCAGTTGATTCGCGTGTGGACCCGGCGCCTGCATGGCTCTCCGGCTGGGAGCGCTCTGCGATGACCGTAGACAGCAGCAACGGCGAGCATTTCGTCTGCTATACGAAAGATCTGGATGCCGGTGCGCGGATGACGCTCGGTTCCAACGGCACTTCCGCAAACTGCGTCAATTATGTCGCATTTGCGATCCCGAAGCCTGAAGAGACCACGACGACCACCACCGAAACGACGACCGAAACAACTACGACGACAACGACGACCGAGACCACAACCGAAACCACCACAACCACCGAGCTGACCACATCGGAGACCACGACTGTTTCGCAGCAGCTGTCCGGCAAGACGATGACCGGCGATGTGAATTGCAGCGGAGCCGTTGATGTTTCGGATGCGGTGCTGCTTGCAAGATTCATTGCAGAGGATTCGGAAGCCGTTGTGAATGCAGCCGGAAAGGCCAATGCTGATTGTGATGCGGACGGCGAACTGACCGGCAACGACACAATTCAGATTCTGCGATTCATTGCAAAGCTGACTACCTTTGCTTAACAGATGCGGAACGCCGCAGAATACAGCGTAACAGCTTGTATTCTGCGGCGTTTACATTATGAAAATGCGGCGAAAAATGCGGCGTTATTGAGCTCTGCCCAGCTGCCGACCGTTCTGCTGCATACGGCTTCGAGTGCGGGCCAGTCCGCCTGACCTGCCGCGTCCCGGAATCCGATCGTGCAGAATCCGGCTGCTGCGGCTGTCTCTGCGGCATAGAGTGCATCCTCGATGACGACCGTTTCAGCGGGGGATGTTCCGAGCCGCGCTGCGGCCGCGAAGTAGATGCCGGGCTCATGCTTGCCTGCGGTGCCGGATTCCGGCGTGAGGATGCAGCGGAAATGCTGCCGGATGCCGAGCCGTTTCAGCGCGGCTTCCAGCAATGCCGGATAGGTGACGCTCGCGATCGCGCAGGGGATTCTGTGCGCAGCGGCTGTGCGGAGAAAATCGGCAGCGCCCGGTTTCAGCGGAAGCGTCTGCTCATATGCTTCTGCCGCCAGCTGCTCAATCCGATTCTTAACCTGCTCCGGTGTCATCGGCAATCCGAATCGCTCCACGAAATACGCAGAGGACGTATCTACGGTCATTTTCTTGACGATCTCGGAGATATCAGGCGGCGGCTCGATGCCGTTTTCGCGCAGGAATCTGCGGTCGAGCTGCTGCCACATCCCCATGGAATCGAGCAGCGTGCCGTCCATATCAAAAATGATGCTCTTGCATTTCATCCTTATCACCGTTTTATAGTTACAATATAAAAATGAGCGCCTGGCTCCTTTTCAGCAGGGGGACAAGCGCTCATATTTCATTTTGCTGAAGTATGCCGTCAGGCTGCAGTCAGCAGAAAAACGGAATGTACGGCATTGTTTCTTCAGGAACCCCAGCCTGATTGAGGCACAGATTTCTTACGCAGCTGCGAAGCCTTCGGCGGGCTTCAGATCAATGGAGCCGCGCACGACGCTGCCCTCAAATTCTGTTTTGCTGATAATGACAGCGGTCGGGCATCCAAGCAGCCTGTTCGGTCAACTGATATTCCCGAATTGGAGGCGGGCACTGCCCGCTACATTTCGCTGCGGTTGGAGAGTGCGCGGTAGAGTGTGACCTCATCCGTATACTCAATGACGCCGCCGACCGGCAAACCGAATGCCAGCCGTGTGACGCGGACGCCCAGCGGCTTGCAGAGCCTGGAAAGGTACATGGCGGTTGCTTCGCCTTCCACGCTCGGATTGGTCGCCATAATCAGTTCCTCGATGCCGCCTTCCTGAATGCGTTTCAGCAGTTCGGCAACACGCAGCTGATCTGCGCCGATGCCGTCCAGCGGTGAAATCAGGCCGTGCAGCACATGATAGAGCCCGTGATACTCATGGGTTCGCTCGATCGCGGCAACATCCTTCGGCCCCTCCACAACGCAGACCGTTGTGCGGTCGCGCTTGGGATTGCCGCAGATGCTGCAAACCGGCTGCTCGGTCAGATTCTGACAGACGGGGCAGTCGTGGATCTGATGCTTGGCGTTGAGGATCGCTTCTGCAAATGCTGCGGCTTCCTCTTCTGGCATTTCCATGACCGCATATGCAAGGCGCTGCGCGGTTTTCATTCCGATCCCCGGCAGCGCTGCGAATTTTTCTGCTAAGACAACAAGCGGCAATGCGCTGAAATCTTCCATGTGAAATCAGAACAGACCCGGGAGTGCGACACCGCCGGTGATCTTGCTCATCTCGTTCTCGGTGGTCTCCTCGATGTTGTTGACAGCCTCATTGACTGCGCTGATGATGAGATCCTGCAGCATCTCGATATCCTCCGGATCGACAACTTCCTTCTTCAGTTCGATGGACTGAAGGGTCTTCTTGCCGGTGAGGGTAACGGAAACTGCGCCGCCGCCTGCGGATGCATTAAAAGTGCGCTGTTCGATGTCTTCCTGCAGGGCTGTGATCTGATCCTGCATCTTGCGGGCCTGATGGATCATGGAGTTCATGTCCTGGCCGCCGCCCTGAAACTGCTTCGGTACTCTGGATTTCATAAGAATTCTCCTATCATTTTTCAAAATTTCATATATGACAAGCCGCATAATGCAGCAATATCATGCTTTTTCAGATGCTGCTTCCCGGATCCTGTTCGCCTGTGCGGATGCCCTGTTCGCGGGCACGCTGCAGCAGCAGATCGGCAGGTGCAGTTTGTTCGGTCTCGGCTTCGATTACCTTGTAGCGGAGCTGATAGCGCTTGCCGAGCACCTGTTCCGCGGCATCAAGCAGCATTTCGGAATCCTGCTGCCGGAAGAGCCGCTTGAAGAGGGAATTGCGCACCATAATCAGAAGCAAGCCCTTTTCTTCAAAGGTATAGGCATTGGAATTTTCAAGCAGACCGGCAATGGTCGGCGCGAGATCATAAAACCGCTCCAGAACAGCCGCCCAGTTTTTCAGCGGCAGGAACTGTTTTTCATCCGGCTTGCCTTCCATTTGCAGATTCTGCGCGGGAATGGCGGCAGAAGCGGCAGACTTTTGGCGTGTCGGCTGGGGGAGCGGTGCTGCTGCGGGCAGACCGTTCTGCTTCAGCGCCTGAAGCTGCTGTTCCAGCGCAGCGATGCGGTTATTGAGCGCTTTGAGTTCGCCGTTCTGCTGCTGATAGTCGGTGCAGAGGCGGATCAGCGTCATTTCCAGCTCCATTCTGCGGTTGCCGGCGCGCGTCATGCGGTCGCAGCATTGCCGGACGGCAGAGAGTGCTTCCAGGACGGAAGGGAGCGTATACATCGCGGAAATATCCTGTAACTGTGCGAGTTCATCAGGCATGACATCGACGAGCGAAGGATCCTTCGGTGCCGTTTTCAGCAGCATGATGCTGCGCAGCTGCTGCGAGATCTCATCCGCAAAGCGTGTCATATCCTTGGACTGCTGATAGAGCAGATCAATCCGTTCCAGCGCCTCAGCGGCGTTTTTGGATGCGATCGCGCGCAGGATCACATAGACGGATTCGGTACCTGCAACGCCGACAGCTTCTTCGACGGTCGCAGTTTCGATATCATCAGCGATACCGGCGCACTGGTCGAGCAGACTCAGCGCATCACGCATTCCGCCGTCAGAGAGCATTGCGATGCGGTGTGCGGCAGCGCCGGAGATGCGGAAGGATTCATGCTCGGAAATATACTGGATGCGGCCTGCGATATCGGCAGGCAGGATCCGGCGGAAATCAAATCGCTGACAACGTGAAAGAATGGTCGCGGGGACCTTATGGATCTCGGTTGTCGCGAAGACGAATTTGACATATTCAGGCGGTTCTTCGATGATCTTCAGCAGCGCGTTGAATGCGCCGGGTGACATCATGTGAACCTCGTCGATGATATAGACCTTATATTTGCAGCGCACGGGCAGATAGACTGCATTTTCGCGCAGGCTGCGGACTTCTTCCACGCCGTTGTTCGAGGCACCGTCGATCTCAATGATATCGGTCAGGGCACCTGCTTCGGCATCGCGGCAGATCTCGCATTCCAGACAGGGATTGCCGTCTTTCGGATGCAGGCAGTTGACTGCCTTCGCAAAGATGCGGGCGCAGGTCGTCTTACCCGTTCCGCGGGAGCCTGTGAACAGATAGGCGTGTGCAGTTTTTTCGTGAATGATCTGATTTTTCAGCGTGCGTGTAATATGCGGCTGCGCAACGATATCATCAAAGGTCTGCGGCCGCCATTTGCGGTAGAGCGCCTCATATGCTGCCAAAGCCTCTCACGCTCCTTCAGGTTTCAGATTTTGCTGTGTCTGGCTGCTCCGGATGTGCGCCGGTTTTCGCGGACCAATCCGGATGCGCATCGAGCATCAGACGTTTGGTCTCATCATAATACTTGCGGAAGCTGACCGCATTTTCCAGGCGGTTGACCAGCGCTTTATAGTGATATTCCTGTGCATCGGCGAAATCGCCCTTCTGGAGCGCGGCAATCGCCATACCGCCGAGTGCAAAGGCGTAATTCTGCTTTTTCTCAATGGATTTTTGGAACCATTCCTCCGCCTTTTCCGGCTGTTTCTGTTTGATATAGAGATAACCGATATCAGTATAGAGAAAGAAAAATTCCTTCGGCGGATCGCTCTCCAGCAGCTCCTCAAAGAGCCGCAGGCTGTTCTCAAAGTCACCGCATTCTGAGCAGCTTCTTGCTTCAAAGAGCTTTGCAAACGGCTCAGAGAAGCCTTTCTTGCGCGCTGTCTGATAATAGGTGACTGCATTTGAGGGGCAGTCGAGCATCTGATAGCAGCGCCCGAGATAGAACGCAAGAACGCCGTCCTCGGATTCGCTCAGTTCAAAATCCTCCTGAACCGCGAGAAAATATTCCAGCGCTTCCCGCGGGCGGTCGGCGGCATATGCCTCCATACCGGCACAGAACAGCTTGTCCTGCTTGCGGAAGCCGCCGAAATTCTTGCCGATCAGATGTTCATCGGAGCGGAGCACGGCGTGGATCATTTCCTTATAATGCAGAATGCAGTTGACGACGAAAGCCGTCAGATAGCAGAGAATCAGCAGCCGCAAATAGAGCTGCGGCTCAAATGTATCATTATGCGGTGTGCCGCGAACGACAAAAGAGCCGATCAGAATGCCGTAGATCAGCAAGCCGGGCATCCCGGCCTGAAATGCGAGCTTTCCGAGCTGCTTTGTGTATTTTCGGAGTCTGTCGCCCATATGCGCCTCCGATCCGGCTGACAGCCTGACAGACAGAAAATTCCGGAGCATAGGTGTGCAGGCTGACTGCGGCACGCCCAGCGATCCGCTTAATGCTGCTCGGTTCCCCGCCTGACATGGTTCACGGTGCTTAGCTGCACAGGGCCCGCACACCTATAATCCGGAATTCCCAGATATTTCATTCCGATTGAAGTATCACCCTCAATCTGGTATCATTATACCACATTTCTTTATGAATTTCAAGGGGTAAATTGTGTTTTCTGATAATTTTTGCAATTTGAAGAATTTCCTCTTGACATTTTCGTAACTTTGTGCTATAATAGCAAAGCAGTCGGGAGACAAAAGGCTGCTGAAAACAAAATAACGAGGTGTGGCTCAGTTTGGTAGAGCGCTGCGTTCGGGACGCAGAGGCCGCAGGTTCAAGTCCTGTCACCTCGACTCAGAAGAATCTCTCCGCAAATGCGGGGAGTTTTTTTGTTATCTGGAATCATCGCAAACACGCATATTTTCAGGGATTGTCATGGACAATCTGCCCCTTATATCAAACAGTTTAAAAAAAGCGGACCCTGCACAGAAGCAGAGTCCGCTTTTTATATTTATGAAGCTGCGCCCTGATACTTTGGATTCTGATAGATGACAACTCTGCGGGGGACTTCCTCGAAGACCTGCCAGCCGTTTTTCTCCAGAATCGGGGTTGAGAAGTTGCCGATTTCGGAATCCGGTCCGAATACGAAGAAGTCGAACGAATCCATATCGTTGATTGTCTGCGCATCCTGATCGACATCGGTCATGTCGTAGAGGTAGATTTCGTCACGCTCAGCGCAATGGCTGACGTAGAACGGAGCCGAACTGACGCTTGCATCCTGCGGAATCTTATCCAGCGCATCCTCAACCTGCTGCAATTCAGTTTTGCTTATTTTGTAGGATTCCACGTTCTCCCAATAGGACAGCGGCATCCCGACAAAGAACAGAATCGCAACGCTGCCGAGCAAAATCGAGAGATCATGGCGTGTTTTTTCGCTGAGATCCTCCAGATTGAGGAAGCTCATATAGAAGAGCAGGCAGATCGGTCCGAAGATATAGTGGAATTCGACATCTGCTGCATAGCGGTAGCCGGCGCCGATGACGAGGTTCATGACGACCAGCGGAACCATGAGCCAGAAGCGATGCAGCTTCTTTGTCAGGAAGGGCAGGAACAGCAGCGGAATCATCACCTGAAGGAAGAATTTGAGCGTATCCTCCTTAATCAGCAGGCTGAAGAAGTACGCCGGATCCAGCAGCGTATTCTTGATGACCTCGCCGAGACCCTTTTCTGTATTGACCATGAGCAGGCCGAAGCGGATATTGGTCATCTTGGAGCCGTCGCCGTGTGCGGTCAGCCATTTTGTGATGAGAAGCATATAAGCACCGCTGACAACCGTCAGGAGCAGGCCGTGCAGGCGCATTTTGTCCTTTTTCTTCCGCTCAAAGAACAGGAACAATCCGATGCAGATGATATACAGCGGCGCATCCTCCTTGACGATGCAGACCAGCGCGGCCATGATCCAGGTAAAGATCGGATTGGAGATGTCGATTGCGTAAAAGAGCCACATCAGAAGTGACGGAAGAAACGCATTTTCGTGGAAATCATAGAAGCAAGGGGAAACAATCGCAATACTGAAAATATAAGTGAATGTGATGAAAATCAGCGAAACACCTTTGAATTTGCGGCGCTTTGCGATCAGGAACATCGGAATTGCGCCGCCGGTTGCAAGGACAGCCTGTGCAACGAGCAGGACGGTTTCCTTCTTGAAAATCTTGTAGAACGGTACGAGCAGATAATAGATATACGAAGCGTGGACATGGAAATGCGAGACCAGCATATCGCGTTCGGATGTTGTCATCGGGTGGATGCTGTGTGAGAGCGAATAGAACATCTGCACAAACAGGCCGAAGTCATGGCAGGCGGTTCCGAAGAGGCGGTGCTTCGCGATTGTGCCGCGGATGACAAAATAGGTGACGAGCACCAGCGCGCCGATACAGATCAATCCGCTGAATGTCCACGGAACCTTTTCATATGGCTCCCGGGACGGCAGCTTATTGAGCAGGTAATAGACAAATACCAGCGTGACAAAGGTTGTGCCGGCGGTCAGGTAAAAATTATTGGTGCGCCAGAGCATCGTGCAGTCGAAGAACAGAATCGCGATGATGCCGAAACTTTGATCCGCAATCTGAAATTTCTTCGGCAGGAGCGCTGTAAAGCAGGAGAGTGCCGCAAAACATGCGAGCAGGAAAACAACCGAGCTGATCAGGATTCCGCCTCCGCCGACGTTCGTGGCAAAATCACGCCAGTTTTCGATCGGGTTGAAATTATGTCTGGCTTTGAAATACAGAATCCAGCATCCGGAAAGCAGGAAGTACAGCGCGAGCAATCGCGGCAGCAGCATCTCCGGCAGCTGATAACGCGCCAGGAGCCCCTTCGCGTTCGTCAGGAACGTCCGGATTGAGTATTGCTCGGTCTTCTCAGTTTTATCTTCAGAAGCGTCGCTGTCGGCTTCTGTTGTGCTTGGATCGGCAGGGAGATCAGGTGCTTCTGCATCCGGATCAGATTCCGTCAGCGCATCTGTAATCTCCTCTTCCGCCGGTGTTTCCTCCGGCAGGATATCCCCTGATTCCAATTCGGTCTGATTGACCTTTTTTTCTGCCGGTTTGTCGGCAGGGCGCTTTTTCTTTCGAGCCATAGCGGCCTCCTTAATATCATATTTTTCTGCGATTTTACGCAGAGCGCACATTGATTCTATTATACCATATTTTGCAATAAAACGCAATGGGAGAGATAATGAAATTTCATATTTTGCGATAGAATTAGAAATTTGAAATTTCGGGATCGCTTCGCGATATTCATAAAAATAGGAAGATAGGAGTGAAAGGATGAGAGAGGAGTTAGGAATGAGGAGTGAGGAGTTGCGG
>CAMNFV010000104.1 GCA_946537515.1 uncultured Ruminococcus sp.
TCCAGAACCTCGATGCCCTTGATCAGTTCCAGCTGGCTGTCCTTCGGATCGTAGATATCCTTATAGAAGTGCGTGAAGCTTCCCTTTGTATAAGTGACTTCCCAGTTTTCGGTGATGCAGGCCTGGCCGTTCTCGCTGAGGGTAACCTCGAAATCCGCGGAATCTACATGATATTCCTTGTCGTCGGCATGGGCGGTCAGCGGCAGGATGATGCAGGATGTGATCAGCAGGACTGCTGCCGTGATGAGATGCAGGATTCTGATTTTGCGTGTTCTTGCCATGATGATACCTCCGTTTCGATGTCCGGTGAGATCTGGTCTTGTGAATGGATGCTGTGTCCAGTATACCACATATATCTGAAAAATGCAATAGGAGATAAATGCAGCCGGAACCTGAAACGGATATTTCCCATTTTTTGCGGCGGACGGAAACGGAATTGCCAAACATTGCGAAAAGCGTGATAATACGCAGAAAACTGATGCAACAATTCCAGAAAAACTGCAATTTTTCTAGTTTCTGATAAAATACAATGTGTTATAATCAAGATAAGGAACACTTTCCGTATAAACAACAAGCTGAATTCTGATTTTATTTAAGGGGAAATGAATATGAAATGCAGAGCAAACAGGAAACGTCTGCTTGCATCGCTGCTGATTTCCGCAGCGGTGCTGCAATCCGCCGTACAGATGCCCGCAGCCGCAGCCGATGAGGCATCGTATATCTTCCGGGACAGCTTTGAATCCGGGGACGGCGGCTGGAGCGGCAGAGGCGGCTGTACCGTCCGGACAAGCACAGATTCTGCCTATGAGGGCAGCGGCGCGCTCAGCGTCACCGGCAGAACGGATACCTGGCAGGGGCCGGAAAAAGCGCTTTCCGGAATCTGTGAGGCCGGTTCATCCTACAGCTTCTCGGTCTGTGTCGGTTATGAATCCGGGCCGGAGACTATGAAATTCCAGCTGTCGCTTTCGTATAAAGATGCGAATGACAAGGTTAATTATGAGCATCTTGCCGCTGCGGAAGCGCTCTGCGGCAGCTATGTCCAGCTTGCGAATCCGGAATTCACGATCCCTGCGGGCGCTGCGGAGCCGATCCTCTATGTCGAAACGCTCAGCGGCAGCGGCGCATTCTTCATTGACGAGGCGATCTGTGCAGAAAGCGGCACCGCGATCGACGGGCCGAAGCCGGCGGAATTTCTGCTCGGCGATGTCAATCTGGACGGTGTGATCAATGCCGCAGACCTGACGCTTGCCAAGCGCTATCCCGATAAGGAGTTCCCGAACCGTACCATGCGGCGCGCTGCGGATGTCAATCAGAACGGCAGCGTTACCGAGGATGATATCAACTGGTTTGTGCAGTATCTGACCGGTCAGACTGCTGCTTATCCGGAGAAGGTCGCGCCGCCGGTTACGCCGTTTGACTACAATCCGTCGCTGCAATATCACGGATTTGATGAGAAGGAATATCTGGAAAAGGATGCGGCGCATCGGGGTACGGTCGTTGAGGAGCACTATGACGGCACGACCGGCATGAATACGCTCTATGTCTATGTGCCCTATGGCTATGATGAGAGTCAGAAATACAATATCTTCTATCTGCTGCACGGCGGCGGCGAAAACGAAAAGACGCTGTTCTTCCAGGATGATACCATGATGCAGAAGATCTTTGACCACATGATCGAAAACGGCGAAATGGATCCGATGATCATTGTCACACCGACCTGGAATCAGACCGGCGCGGATAAATTCTATACGGAATTCCGCGAGAAGGTCGTGCCGTTTGTTGAGGGCAAATATTCCACCTATGCGGAATCCACCTCGATCGAAGACCTTCAGGCTTCGCGCTATCACCGCGCATACGGCGGCTTCTCAATGGGCTCTGTCTCGACATGGGGCGTGCTCTGCCACAATCTCGATATTGTCGCATATTACATGCCGCTTTCCGGCGACTACCGCATCAACAACTGGTCTGCGCAGCAGAAGGCCGATGTCATTACAAAAGCGATCCAGGATTCCGGGCTGAAGACCAATGAATACTTTATCTTCTGCGCGACCGGCTCTGAGGATATTGCTTATCCGAATATGACGCCGCAGATCGAAGAGATGAAGAAGCGGCCGGAGTATGTGTATTCTTCGGATCTGTCGCAGGGCAATTTCTATTACCTTGTGCGGCAGGGCGGCATTCACTGGTGGGCGAATGTCCGGCACTATATCTATGATATCCTGCCCTATTTCTTCCATGAAGGCCAATAATATCAATCAAATTGCCCTCGGAGCAGCTGCTTCGGGGGCAATCGCAGTATCTGCACATTTTTATGCATAAAAACTGGATGAAATGAATTTTCTTCTCATTTCTTGCGGTACGATTCACGGATTTGCTAAATCCTGCGAAAACATAGAAATTTCGCGGAAAATTGATGCATCATTTCCAGAAAAGCTGCAATTTATCTAGTTGATTTTATAATACGAGGTGTTATAATATAACCACAGAACACTATCAGTATAGTTCTGAACCGCTTTATTTTTCATTCAGGGGGTAATTTTATGCATCTCAAAAAATGCGCACGCAAGAAGTTGGCAGCGTTCCTAAGCTGTATGGCGGCGATCTCGTCGCTGACCGCGCTGCCCATGCAGGCAGCTGCTGCGGATGATGCCGCGTACATCTTCCGGGACAGCTTTGAATCCGGCGACTGCGGCTGGAGCGGCAGAGGCGGCTGTACGGTCCGCAGCAACGGCGACATGCCCTATGCAGACAGCGCAGCGCTCTTTGTCTCCGGCCGGTCGGATACCTGGCAGGGGCCGGAAAAGGCACTTGCTTCGGTCTGCGAGACAGGCAAAGCTTACAGCTTTTCGGTCTGCGTTGAGTATGAAACGGGGCCGGCGAGCATGACCTTTCAGCTCTCGCTTGCCTATAAGGATGCGGGCGGCAAGGAGATCTACGATCATCTTGCAAAGGCCGATGTCTCAAGCGGCAGCTATGTCCAGCTCGCCAATGCGGATTACACGATCCCTTCCGATGCGTCTGATCCGGTGCTCTATGTGGAAACGCTCAGCGGCAGCGGCTCCTTCTATATAGATGAGGCGATCTGTGCGCCGGCCGGTACGGTGATCGAGGGGCCGAAGGCAGCGGTCTTTACGCTCGGTGATGCGGATTATGACGGCGCCATTACCGCGGCCGATCTCTCCCTCGCAAAATTCTGCAACGGGACGGATTCCGCGAATAAGAAAATGATCCGCGCCGCAGACGTCAATCAGAACGGCAGCGTCACAGAAGATGACATCCGCTGGTATGTGCAGTATCTCACCGGTCAGACCGCTGCATATCCGGAGAAGGTCGCGCCGCCGGTCAAGCCGTTTGATTACGATCCGAATTTGCAGTATCATCCGTTTGACACACGGGTATATCTCTCGCAGTCCAGTCATCCGGGCAAGGTCGTCAAGGAGAGCTATCAGGGGCCGAAGGGGCAGAATAATCTCTATGTCTATCTGCCGCCTGATTACGATGAGAGCAAACAGTACAACATCTTCTATCTGCTGCACGGCGGCAGCGAAAATGAAAACACCCTCTTTCACCAGAATGACACGATGATGCAAAATATCTTCGACCATATGATCGAGAACGGCGATATGGAGCCGATGATCGTTGTCACGCCGACCTGGAATCAGTCCGGCGCAGAGGGCTTCTGGCAGGAATACCGCGAGCGCGTCGTGCCGTTTGTTGAGGGCAAATATTCGACCTATGCGGAATCGACCGACCTCGCCGGATTGCAGGCTTCCAGAATGCACCGCGCTTACGGCGGCTTCTCCATGGGCGGTGTCTCGACCTGGGCTGTCGTGACGCATTGCCTCGATATCGTTGGCTACTTCATGCCGCTTTCCGGCGACGAATGGGAAAACACGAATTCCGGTTATGATAAGGCGAAGAAGGTTGCCGATGCTGTGGATAAATCCGGCTTGCAGAAAAATGAATATTTCATTTTCTGTGCGACCGGCTCCGATGATATCGCCTATCCGAATCTGAACCCGCAGGTGCAGGAAATGAAGAAGATGAGCCAGTTTGTCTATACATCCGATCTTTCACAGGGCAATTTCTATTTCCTCGTTGCACAGGGCAAGCAGCACGCATGGTCAGAGGTCCGGCATTATGTCTATGATATCCTGCCTTATTTCTTCCACGAAGGTCAGTAATCACTTACAGAATCAAGCCCCGGAGTACTGCGCTTCGGGGCTTGTCTGCGGCCTGAAAAAATTTTTTCAAGATCCATGTGACGTACCGGCGGAAAATACTGTCGTAATAAGCAGAGGGACCTCATAAACCACAGAAAGGGGCTGACCAAATGTCTTCCACATCAGATGCGCAGATCATATCGCTGTTTCATGCACGCGACCAGAAAGCGCTCTCTGAGACACAGCAAAAATACGGCGGATTATGTCACAGTATCGCGAAAAATATCCTCGGCTCGCGTGAGGATGCCGAGGAATGCCTCAATGATGCACTTTATAAGCTCTGGGAAACGATCCCGCCTGCAAAGCCGAATAATCTTGCTGCATATCTCAGCGTGACGGTGCGCAATCTTGCCTGCAACCGGCGTGCTGCCGCAAAAGCGGCAAAACGCGGCGGCGGGGAACTGGATGTTGCGCTCTCGGAGCTCGAAAATGTCCTCGCTTCGCCGGAGCAGCCGGATGCCGTGCTCGATACCAGAGCACTCTCGGATGCAATGAACCGGTTTCTGGGCGGGCTGGAAGCGGAAACGCGCGTGATGTTCGTACTGCGCTACTGGGGCGATCTGACAATCAAAGAGATCGCGGAAAAATGCGGTGCCGGACAGAGCAAGGTCAAGATGACGCTGCTGCGCACGCGCAATGATCTGAAAGCATTTCTTGAGGAGGAGGGTCTGCGATGAGGGAACAGGATTATATGAAGATCATGAACGGCCTTCGTGAGGATTATATTTCAGAAGCCGTCAACTGGGACGGCACAGCACAGAAGAACCGCCGCTCAATCAGGCGGCTGAGCCTCGGCGTCGGGGCGATCGCGGCCGCAATGGCGGTGGTCGTTGGCGGCATCGGTTACGGCATTTACCGCGACCGTCTGACAGCCAATCCGCAGCAGGAAAACAGCGAGATCACGATCGAGAAGCTCAATATTCTCGGCGGACACGGCGAACTGCATGGTTATCTTACCACAAGCGGTGACTGCTTTTTTCGCGATAACACGTATTTTTACGGCGGTGAGGCAAAATGGGCGATCGACGGCAGTACGCCGCTTCTCCATACAGAGGATGCCAATCTGCCGGAGCTGCTGACAGACGGCGAACAGATCTATACGCAGCATGACGGCAATGTCTATATCACAGACAGCTATGGCGAGGAGACACTTGCTTTTTCGCTCGGCCAGATGAACAACGCAAAGCGCATTCAGAAGCTGGCAAACGGCGATTATTTCGCGCTGGGATTTACCACAGTTGCTGCTTCGGAATTACCGGCAGACGGCGTACCTATGCCGCATACAGAGGGCGGTTTCTCTGCCTTAAACGGCGTTCTCTATCATACTGAGACCGGCGAAAGCGATGTGATATTGTCGATTCACGATTTGACTGATTCAAACAGCAGCTTTTCGCAGAATTTACAGAATTTCTGGATGCATCAGTTTGGCGACAGCAAAGACGGCTGGTACTATTGGGATTCGGATCATGACAACAAGGACGATCTGTATCACAGCGTAGAGTATCTGTATTTTAACGATGATGAATCGAACGAGGATATTGGTTTCAAAGGCCTTGATTTTCAGCCGGAAGAGATCACCGGATTCGCGGTTCACAATGATACGCTTTGGTTTGAGCGGCTTACAAAGTCTGCAAATGAAAACGGGGAAAGCCGAACCTTCACGGAGCTGTATACAATGCAGCGCGGTGATGCGGAACCCGTCAAGAACTACCGCGGCGATTACGATTTTGCGGCGAATGTTCCCGAAAACGATTACCCCTGCTACAGCTATTTCGGTGAACGGTATCTCTACGGCGTGATGCAGAAGCAGACCGATGCAGGTCTGGTCTTTCAGGTCACCCGCCATGCATATGATGCATTCGACGGCGATCAGACCGTTTTTGAGATGCCGGTTTCGGAGCTCTTCGGTGACCAGATCCCGAACCGCCTTGAGCGGCCGGAGTATATGGCATTCTGTGATACCGAAGACTATCTGTTCTTCCCGCTGCCGCAGAAAGGCGCAAACGGCGAACTGATCATCCAGGTCAATCTGAAGAACGGTACCTGGTTCAGCCTCGGCGAAAATACGGTACCGCAGATGCAGGGCGAAGCGGATATCACCGATCAGACGGACGCGGTTTCGCCGGAGTTGTTGTTCCGGGATGCGAGTCTGGAATCCGGCTACTGCTCGCCGGAGCAGTTCCCGCAGTATTATATCCCGGCGGAGCATACTGCGGCCGATACTGACAAGATCGAATGCTACCGGATGCTGCCCTTTGCAAAGGCTTCGGAATCTGCGCTCGATACAGCGGCGCTCGGTGAACATCTGCCGGACGGCGGCGCATGGAGCAAACGCGATCCGGATGCACCGCGCATGACATTCGAGGATGCATTCCGGCTGATTACGGGCGGTTCGGTCGTGAACGGGACTGAGATCATGGAGCAGCTCTGCAAGCTTTCTGCGGGTTATGATGCGGAAGCACATCTCGATCGGCCGGAGATTTCAGACCGCGAATTCTGGCTCGATGACAGCGGAAAAGACTTCTTCTATGTGATGCTCTACAGTCATCCGGAATCCCCGCAGGACTATTATTTCGCAGAGTTCTATTACTTCACTTATGATGAAGCACAGAAGCAGTACCGTTATGTATTCCTGCCTGCACGTTCCGCGGAGCAGGTCTCCGGAAAGCAGCCGGACGGAACCAATTTTCTCGGCGGCACCGGTACGGTTCACCCTTACAGCGGAAGCGCGGACGGCGTGCTCTTTGCAGAGGATGACGCATATTACTACGATCTGCAAAGCGGTATGCGCGCTCTGAAAAATGGAGAAAATCCGGCGCTGGTCTTTGAACCGCTGCCGGAACGGGTCCTGAATCGGTACTATTGGGGTACCGCTTCTTGCAGACTGATGTCTGACGGGCAGTTCTTTTATATGTATATGCATGACAGCGCGTTGTATCGCATCAATAATGACGGCGAAGAGCAGTATCTGATGTGCCCGGATGAATTGTACGGAAAAGCGGAAACCATTGATTCGGAGCAGATTCGCTTCGACTGCCTGCATCTGATGGATGATGACAAGCTCTTTGTACTGGGAATCAGCAGCGTCAGCGATGAAAAAGCAACGCTTTATGTCCCGTTTGTGGTGGATCTCAAGACGAATGTCGTGACAGTTCTGGACAATCCCGATCTTCCGGAAGAAGCGCTTTACAACTACTGGGATTCTTCATGGTATGCGGGCGACTGTATCTATTCTCTGACAGATGACGGCAGGACACTTGAGGTGTGCAGGCCGGAAGGTTCTCCGTCTTACCTGGATCTGGCAAATGACGCAGGTGTTGAACTGGGAAACAACACACGATGGTATATCGACGCGGACAAACGGCTCTGGTTTGAGCAGAACGGCGATTCATATTTTGTGGAGCTGGATGTGTTCAGCGATCAGTACCTGGTGCCGCAGAAATCCCCGGATGCAAATGCGGCTGAGGTCGCGGGACTTCTGAACGGCAGCAAAAAGGTTGTTTCGATGCACCGCGAAAACAATCAAACATCAGTTTATGTCAGAAATCCGGACGGCTCTGATGCACAGATGATGGCCGGAACAGGCGATGTGAATGCACTTGCCTTTTACAATGACAATGGGGTATATCATTTTGCTGTGCGGACGGCAGATGATTTCGCAGAAGAGGTGGCCTTTATCACCCATGACGGCATCAGCGTCAGCGCGGACGGCGTGAAATATCCGTAACAGAATGAAACCGCTGAAACGAAGCAGTTACGCACGTTTCAGCGGTTTGCTTTTTGTATCAGCGGATGATCTCTTCCCATGCGGTCGGCGTCATGGCAATGGTATTTTCCGTGTAGTAGAGCAGGATGAACTGTGCATCCGGCGCGCTCAGTTCGCCGTTGAGATCGACATCTGCGGCGCGGAACGCCGTATCGCTGAGGCCGCTCGGATTGCCTGCCATCAGCTCTGCATATGCTGCGAGGGCAAGCTGCGCATCAATGACATCGACTGCACCGCTGCTGTCGGTATCGCCGCGCAGGGGCGCAGGGGGCTGCGGCTCCGTTGCGGTCGTGACGGCGGTCGTTTCGGTGACGGCAGTTGTCGTGACCGCGCCGATATGAATGACGCCGTTTTGCGTATCGAGTTTCGCGTCGCTGAAATCTGCGTGGAAGGTGGATTCCTGATTGAGCGCGACGCCGATTGACGCATCACCGGATGCATTCGCGCTGACCGCAAATGTCAGCGCTGCAAGCACGCCGTCTGCGGTGTAATCTGCGGCGGCGTCGCTGTCCCAGTTGAGCGTATAGGGCGTTGCGGATTTGTCGCCGCCGGAGAGAAATTCGGCGCCGTTCCAGCTGGCCTGATTCTTCACATCCAGCAGCGTGAGCTTTTGCTTGTCATAGGCGATATTCAGGCTGAGCGCCGCCATGCCGGGATTATGCGCGACGGCGATCTCAACGGTGACGGTCTCGCCGGGCTGTGCCCAATGCTCCGAGGCGCTGACAGTCGGGGCATCCGCAGCGGTTGCAGCCGCCGAAGGATGCAGAAGTATACAGGCACCGGCTGTGCAGATGCTCAGCAGACCGGCGAGCAGAAGGTTTCGGGTATGGTTCATGTTGTTCCTCCGAGTATGGCAGCGATCTGTGCTGCCGGATCATTCCATATGCCTTTTCCGGCATCGTAGGTGCAAAAATATGGCTTTGCAGCGGGATCGTCTGTACACGCATCCGGCAGGCAGGGCGCGCAGGCATAGCGGTATTCGCAGATGCTGCATGACGGGATGCGGTCGCGGTTCCATTGCAGGATCTCCTGCCGGAGCAGTCCGGAAAGCGGCGCATTCCGGAGATTGCCGTGCTGCATTCTGCGCTCCATGACGCAGGGATAGACGGTCAGGTCGGCTGCGATATAGATTTTTCGTGCAAAGCAGGGGTTTCCGCTGACGGCAGCCTGTACACGCGCCGGATCGAGCGGCTTTGCGAAGTGCTCCTTGGTGATGAGCTTTTTCCGCAGCAGGGCGGGCGTCAGCAGATGCAGACTTCCCCTGCCGCTGAGCCGGACGACATCGGCAGATGCAGGCGATTCAATGCCCTTCATTGCAATGGCGGCGGTGCGGTAGGGGATTTCATATTGCCGGAGCAGTTTGATCGTCCGCATGACTGCGCGGTGCGAGCCGCGGACACCTGTGACGGCATCGTGCATGGCTTCCTGATCGGAATAAACAGAGAGCGCCAGCCGGATCCCGAGCGATTTGAGCAGGGCGCACCATTCATCATTCAGTAGTGTGCCGTTTGTGAAAATTTCGATGCGGTGAAATTGTTTTGCAGCTGATACGAGTATTTCACGCAGCTGCGGATGCCGGAACGGTTCGCCGCCGATGAACTGGATATCCCGGATTTCTGCTTCCCGCAAGCGCTGACAGACAAGCTGAAAATCAGCTTCTGACATGCGGATGCCGCTGCCGGATGCCTCATTGTAGCAATGGCGGCAGCGCAGATTGCAGTCGGTGCAGAGCTCGATCCAGGCCTGCCGGATAACCGGTTTTTGCCGCAATGCCGAGATATCGGGCCATGGTGCGGGCGTCTGCGATTCGGTGAGCAATCCCGCATCGCACATCTGCCGGAGCAGATCGGATTCGGCAGGGGAGAATGCAGGATTTTCCACTGAACATGCGCGCCGGAGCAGGCTTGCTGTATCAGGGGATGCGTGCCAGAGTTTTTTCTGCTGAAGATCGTAGATGCAGATACCGGCTGCGCCCGCAGCGGGATAGACCTGCGGTGCAAATTGATATATCATTTATGCGGGGGTATCGTCGGTGCTGACGGTATCTGAAAAATACGGAAAGCACTCATTTTCGCGCTGATCGGGCTGACACGGGCAATCCGGCACGCAGGTCTGCGCTGCGGATTGTGCCGCGGATTCGGCTGTCAGACATTCAAGTTCGAGCATGGTTCCACCTCCTGCATCGGCGTTTGGATTCTGCCCTTATTATATCACCCCACGCCGCCCTTTGTCAAGGCGGGCCGGTAGAACCGGCATCCATTGATCTAAAGTTCTCCGCCGGGCAACGCCCGGTTGAATTGATCTAAAGTT
>CAMNFV010000105.1 GCA_946537515.1 uncultured Ruminococcus sp.
TGCGTGCAATTTATGCTGAAAGGGCAAATGAAACGACCTGCCCGTATGACGGGATCCCGCCGCTTCTTCTCATGCTGAAGCAGCGCGGCTATCAGCTTGCTGTTGTGTCAAATAAACCGGATGCACAGGTCAAAGCACTCTGTCAGACCTATTTCCCGGAAATTCCTGTTGCGGTCGGACAGCGTGAGGGCTTCCGGCTGAAACCTGCGCCTGATACGGTACTGGAAACGATCCGTCAGCTGGGATGTACTGCCAATGAGACCGTATATGTCGGAGATTCCGAGGTCGATGTGCAGACTGCCCGCAACACCGGAATTCCCTGCATCAGCGTACTTTGGGGATTTCGCACAAAACAGACATTGCTGGAATCCGGCGCAGAATGCTTTGCCGGGTCTCCGGCAGAAATGCTTAACTTCTTTTAAGCGTTTTTTGTATATAGAGATGAAACAGCCGCAGATTCATTGACTTTCTGCGGCTGATTTGGTATAATAATAGATATTTACAGTTATAACTATATTTTTTCGTTGATTTTTGGGGAATGGAGGAATCGGCACATGTGGAATCAGCAAACTGACCGGATGTTTTTAGAGATGCGTGAAGATGCAGTTTTGATTTTTGCACAGGATTCGCAGAAACTGCTGTATCTGAATCAGTCTGCTACAAATTATTTTCCGGATACAACCGAGGAAACAGTTTATTCGGATCTGTTTCATCATGAAAAGATCAACAATTTGCTGAAAACCGCAGCTGTCGCCGGCAAACCGATTGCTCTTCCGCTGAAAGGAGACGAACAGCCCTGGTCAGACGGAACCGCCGTGCTTCACGCTGTTTATGCTGTCTGGGAAGGCAATGACGTTTTCATCCTCACGATCGACATGCGTGCTTACGGCCCGCCGCCGGAAGCACTCCAAATGATGACAGCAGTTCTGTCCTCAGCATATTTTACCGCTGTCCGAATTGACACCGTCTCAAAACGCGCTTCTATCATCAACGATAAAAACCCGCTGATGAACACACAGGCGCTCTTCCCCTCTTATGTTGAATACTTTGAAAAGTATGCAGAAGCTGCGATTCACCCGGAAGATAAAGATCAATTCCTGAAAAGCTTCTCGGAAGAGCAGATCCGTCTGTTTCTGGAGGCAAATACTTCCCCGACCTGTACCGTGCGCAGAAGCGTAGATGAGGAGTATCGCTGGGCAAGCTTTACGCTGGCAATGCTGAATCCTTCTATTGTACTGCTCTTCGGAAAGGACAGTAATGAGCAGCATCTCGTGCAGGAGCGTTCGGAAGGCTACCGCAGAGAACTGGAATTGGTTTCTCTGCGCAACAGCTATATTCTGACCGGAGTCGGCGATATGTTCCGTCTGATGCTGCATATTGACCTGCGGAGCAATGAAGTTGTCGTATGTTCCGCGCACCCGGAGCTGGCTCCTTATTTTTCGGTTGACCATATCTATCAGTATGAGGAGATTGCCGGCCGACTGATGCAGCTTGTTCATCCGGATGACCGCGAAAAGCTTCATATTTTTACTGATCCCAAGAGCATTCCGGAATATCTCGAACCGAATGAAAATAAGATCAGCGTCAGCTACCGCAGAATTGCGGCTCAGCAGGATCCGAATCTGAATTATAAATGGACTCGTTCTGTTTTCACCGTTATCAAGACAGAAGACGGCGCGCCGACCGAAGCGGTCTACGCCGTTCAGGATATTGACGCGCAGACGCGAAAAGAAATCGCTGCAAAACGTGCGCAGCAAACGCTGACAGAACAGTTCTATACGCTGATCCGGAATCGCTATATCTGGTTCATCGACAACGATTACAGCAAGCAGGTCTCCCGATGTTACCGGATCGCGAATCATATGGTTATGCCGCCGATGGAATGTCCCTTCGGGCAGTTCTTTGAGCGGATGATTATGCCGCATTGTCATCCGGAAGATTATAAAAAGGTCGGAACTGCGCTGCTGCCGCTGACTGCGGAACAAAGCTATCAGCAAGGAAAACGTCAAATTTCGATTGATTACCGTCACAAAGCCGAAACCGGCTGGCGGTTTGTCCGTGCAGAAATGTATCTGCAAAAGGATGAGGACGACGTCCTTCATACAATGATCTATATTTCAGATGTCGATGATGAAGTCACCAGCCGGAATAATCTCACACGAACTGAGCACGAGCAGCTTGAGATGCACCGGAAAGTCGATCATCTGCTCTCTGATACGTTTGTCCATGTCGGTGAGGTTGATCTCGATGCAGATACAATCCGCCACTATCATCTTGAAAATGAAAATCTGATTCCGGATACTGACACCAAGAGTTTCCGCGATTACTGCGAACATTACGCAGAACGCTTTGTACATCCGGATCAGCGCGCTGAATTCCAGCATGTCTTCTCGTATGACAATATTTTACGCGCTGCACGCGAGAATCACGGTGAGCTGAAGCGCCTGTTTTTGGTTGATCCGGATGAAAGCGGTACTTATCTCTGGTGCAATATCGGAATCAAATTCCTGACAAACGAGAACGGTAAGAGCTTTGCGCTCACCTATATCGAAAACGTCAATGATGAGATTCAAAACAGAGATTCTCACCTGCTCTCATTGCAGGAGAAAAAAGAGCAGCTTCTCGCGCATCTTCGTACAAATGAGCGTGCTAGAATCCGACGTGCGCATGTCTTTATGAACATTGCGAGCAGCTTCCAGCTTGCCCTTAATCAGATTTACGGTGCGTTGGATACGCTGGAGCGTGATCTTCCGGAGGATGCCAGAAAGCATCATGATACCGGAAAGATTTTCGCTGCTTATGAGCGCCTCTCCGCTATGACGGTCTGTACGAAAGACCTTTTCTTACTGGAAAACAATCAGCTCCCGCTGCTGCGTGAGCCGACCAGTCTGCTGACGCTGATGCAGAAGCTCAGACTGAATTCCAAAGAATTGTTTGAGAAGAAGAAAATCCGCTTCTATTCTTACACAACACATGTAAATGATGAAGTGATTCTCTGTGATTCTCGCAGACTCTCCTTCCTTGTTGAAAACATTTTCTTCAATGTCATCCGCTCACTTCCGGATGAATCCGAAATTACACTTCAGCTTGCAGAAACACCGTTGGACGGTAAACAGAAGGCAATGTATGAGTTTTCTCTGATGATGCAGGGAGACAGCGTTTCGCAGGATATTCAGAGCGGCATTCTTTCTCCGATTCCGAAGAACGACCCGATGAAATCGGTTGAAGCTGCATTTTTCCTGAACAATCCGGATTATCAGCAGTATAACATCTATTTGAGCAAGCGTTTGATTGCGACAATGGGCGGAACACTTGAATTTGTTCCCCTGCCCGATCATGCAAGTGCGGTTGTCTTGCGGATTCCGTTCAGTTACCAGCGCGAAACGGTCGTATTCCCGCTGCGCAAGACCTTCGGAAAACGCGCATTGATCTGGGATTCCAAGCAGGCATCTGCAATCGCTACGATCGAGATGCTGCGTGAATCGGCGCTGCAATGTGAATGGCAGTCCGATTTTGAAGGCATCCGTGCATATCTGAAACTTGCCGAAATGCAGGAAGCGCCTTATGATTTGATTGTAGTCAGACAGTCCGATCTGAACGCACAGAAAGAAAACTGTATCCCCATGATCCGTGCGCTCTCCCCTGCGCTTTCTATCGTTATTATTGATGATGTACATACAGATCAGCAAATGGAAACGATCTCTGCCGAACGAATTTATGAACTGAAAACACCCGTTTTCCGTTCGCAGATGGCAAATTTGCTGCGGCAGATTTACGGAGAAATGAACTCTTCTGATACCGCATTATAAAAAATTACGGACACAGAGTCTTTGGATTCTGTGTCCGTTTTCTGTTATTTGTAATTCTTCAAAATCGAATCAATGCTGTCCGCAAGGCTGCCGATTTCATTTGTTGTGAAATAATCCGAAAAGCCACAGGACTGCATCACTTCCCGAAAACCATATTCACCTGAAAGGCAGGAGCATCTGCTCATATGATCATACACGGAAATCGCTTTGTCCGGATCCGTTTGCACGATTGTATACATCTCAAGCGCGGGCAGCGCCGAAACGCCGTAACTGATATAATATCCGGGCTGCTCAAACAGATGCGTGACTTCATAGAATTCCAGATTCACGCTGCATTCTTTCATTAAGGAAGAAAACAGCGCAGCAGTTTCTGCCGGAGAAATATCATCCAGCCTTTGCGTTACCTGATATTCAAATTCACCGACCGCAAAACCGGAGATCACAGAATCCAGCAGATCAAGCAGCACAAGCAGCTGCATCTGCTCTGCATTATCCTTAAAAATTTCAGGATAATAAGGCATAAACAGCGTCACCATGCTCTGCGACTGCGCTTCTGCCAGATCAAGATTCATACTTTGCAGACAAATCGGAGTCTTATCCCGCCAATCCGAATGAAAATGACCGAATTCATGCGTAACGGTCACGAGATCCAGAATCGAATCAGACAGATATGTATACATCAGCCCGGTCTGCTCATTCGGAAGATTGATCGTGAAGCTGCCGTCATAGCAGTTGACGCCCTCGGCTTTTGTAAACAGATGCTCGGAAAACAGCTTTTCAGCAGATTCCGCAATCGAAGGCGAAAGCTTCGCTGCATATTTCTGAAGCAGGTCGTATGGATCAGCGGCGAGTTCTTGTTGCAGAAGTTCATCAGCTGAATCCAGCATCATATTCACAACCGCATCCCGCAGCGGAACAAACCGCTCTTTTATCATCTGAAATGCAGCAGATGCCTCTGCCGCCGTATAGTCACGGTTATAATAGGCATACAGCGCGTCGGAAACATCAAGTTCTTTCAGTGAATCCAGATAGATATTTGCACAGCGGATATTCGTAACAGATATATCTGCGGTATCATCATACGCGAGATCGTAATAGGATTCAATCCGCTCAGATTCGGAATCTGCACTTGATCTGGCATGTGCGATCACGCGATTCAGGCTGTTGGAAGCGTAGTACTTCAGATCATCTTCCTCAATATAGTCTTGAAAGAGATCCGGCTCCGCGGAAAACTGATACCCATTCGCGAAAAACCAGGATGCTATTTCATCCGCGACATAATAATCCTCAGTACATTGCAGATTGAGCGCATCCAGATCGTCATTGTGCCAGTCGGCATAATACGCAATTTGAGCACGGCAATGGATTGCATATGCTTCATCAACCGCACGCTGAACCGCCTCAATCTGCGACTGCAAATCCGGTGTCTCCGCGGATTCTTTCCAGCTTTTCTGATACGCTTCGACCTGATTTTTCAGTTCGGATATCGGATAGCGCTGCTCTGTGTGGTCAGCTCCTGATGTCTCCGCTTCCTGTAATAAATCAGAGACATCACAGCAGCAAAGCGGAATACATACTGTAACCGCTAGAAAGACTGCGATCAGTCTTTTTGGACGCATGATTTGTTCCTTTCTGTTCAGGTATCTTTCATGCGAATGGTGAGAATTGTAACTACGGTGCAGATCAAATGGTAAATCAGCAAGATACCGCCGCTCACTTCATTGTAAGCGCCTAAGATAATGAATATTAAGATAAAGAGGAAGCCGAGGCAGGCTGTCACAGCCTGCAAAATCATACCGAGATTTGCTGCCGTGCGAATACGCTTTGCGCCGATAATCGTCTGAATAAAACCGGGCAGTCTGCCGGCACAAAGCATAGAAGGACTTGCGCTCTGTACAGGCTTCGTTTCTTCCGCATAATCCGCTTCGTAACGAGCCGGAATGATCTTCACTCTGTCCTCGCGAATCGAAAACAGCTTAGAGATTCTGCGCTGCGACAGCATTGCATCATTGCTGCGCACCAGCAAATAGAGGTTTTCGCGTTCAAGCTCTTTCAGCCAATGGCGAACCGATTTGCTCGCTTCCAGGGAAACGATAAACAGAGCAGCAACACTTCCGGCAATGGACAGATACAGCACATCCTGGCCGTCCTGAACCATATCTCGTACCTTTGCTGTCGCGGGAATCCCCTCAATGCTGTGTTCGATCATCATATCGCGGGTACCGAGGAGAATCCGTTTATTATCAATCCAGCCGCTGATGCCCTTGCCTTCATCATAAACATAGTTTTCGACATTCTGTGTTAGATTATCATCTGCCAGAATCGCACCGGCAAAGAGGTCTTTCAGAATACTGCCGGCATGATTGGTCAATGCACCGGCGTAACGCAAAGCTTCTTCGGTATGTGCTTCACCAATTACCTGAATAGAATCGAGTTTCGTCGTGCCCTGCGGGAAAAGCGTTGCAGCATCTGCCATGACAGTATTGACATCATAGAAATCATCAACACTCTGATATCCAAGTAAAATGCCGCTGTTGCGTACATAATCCTTGGCACCGGAAAGCATCGGCAGATTGGAAATCAGGGTAACTGCCGTGCAGGCACATGCAGAAAAACAAAGTGCAAAAATCGAAGTACCGTAGCAGACCGCGCTGTCAACGTGGTCGCGGCGGAGCAATGCAATACCGACTGCAAATAATCCGCCGAGCAGCGTAATCAGCGGGACAGCAGTCCGGCAGAATTTATCTGCAATATCTGTCGAAAACGTATATTTCAGAAAATCCTGCGGATCATCAATCGGCTGCATCGCAGCAAGAATCGGAAAGTCTCCGGATGTTCCGCGTGTCAGATTCTCTGCACGCTTTTCATCTTCAACATAGTGGATCGCAAATTTCGGATTGCCGTCTGTCAGGCGTTCAAAATTCTGAAGCGCACGGGCAGCGATCATCTTCTTGCCGACCGCATTCATCATCAGCGTGAAGAGTCCGATTGCAACATATACGGATACAACACCTGTCCGCAGCATATTGGGGCTCGGCAGAATCAGGAACGCTGCAAGTTCCGCTGTCATCATTGTCATCGCCGCGAGCGAATCGCAGTCCGCACGAAGGCGCAGCAGCTTAGCATATCCGTTTTTCAGCAATCCGGCAACAAACGGCAGCGCTGCCATACCAAGCAGCAGCTGGATTGTCAGAAATGCAATCGGCGCTTCCTTGCTGCTCAGGAAAGCAGGCATCGGAAAAGAAGGCAGCCAGTCAAGCAGCGTGATCAACCCGCTGCAAAGCGTCAGGAATCCGAGAATAAAAATCCGGAGCGACAAGCTCAGATTCAGCTCATTCAGGTCGTTTCGGATCGCTTCTTTATTCTCCTTCTGTTGCTTCACTTCTTTCGGAAGATCGGTGCGTTCTCTGCGCTCATCCTGATAGCGGACATCAATATTGATATGCTTGCGCGCTTCGGAATTGCTTGCGGAAAGATCGAGCTGGGTGTGCTCGGCTTGCTTCATAAAGCGAACCGGACGTGCAGCTTCACGCGGATGCTGCTTCAGGGTTTCCGGAATGCGCTCCATGACTTCCGGCGCATCGGCAAGCTCTCGGCGCTTGCGCAGTTTCGCTGCCGGAAGCGTCTGCATCGTTGAAACAGGCGTTACGCGCTGATAAGGCTGACCGTTCGGTGTCAACTGACGGCGGCGCATTTCCTTTGCGCGTGTGGAATCATTCATCCGGCGAATCTTCGGCCTGTATTCTCCGGATTCATCATCTGTCACCATAACAGCATGATCATAGGCCTGCGAAGTCGATGAAACACGTCCGTCACGCTGTACACGCGTTTCCGGTTCTACATTCGCAATGGAATTCATGAAGGAAACCTGCGGTTTTTTGATATCGGCCGGTGTAACGGTCCGGACAGGTTCTCTTCTGCGCCGCTGTGACGGATCTGCCGGACGCGGTGCGCTGTAGATTCGTTTGACTTCCTGCTGCGCCAAAGGCTTCGGTGTTTCCTTCGCGGATTCAGTTTTTTTTGTATCTGCCGGGGATTCTACTGACGGCATCTTCGGGGCATTCTCAGCAGAAGCAGCAGCTTCTGCCGGCGATTTCACCGGTTCAGACGGTTTAACAGCGTCCCCTGCTGTATTGTTTCCGGCCTGTTCAGTATTCGCGGCAGATACAACCTGATCTGCCTGTTTTTGTTTTGACTTACGCTTTTTGGACGACATTCCCGTATGCATCCTTTCTGTAATATATCCTTAATCGTTGCGCTGACGGACTGCCTCATACATCAGGATGCCCGCAGCAACTGAAGCGTTCAATGAATTCACTTTTCCAAACATCGGAAGCGAAATAATCGCGTCACATTGTGCTTTGACCGGCTCACTCAAACCAAATCCTTCTGATCCGATCACGAGTCCGATTGCGCCTTTCAGATCGGTCTGCGTCGCAGGCGAACCGTTCATATCAGCGCCGTAAAACCAAAGTCCAAGCTTTTTCAGCGCAATCATTTCTGTTGCCAGATTGCTGACTCTTGCAACAGGCAGCCAGCTCGCAGCACCTGCTGAAGTCTTAAAGACGGTCTGCGTCAGAGAAGCACTTCTGCGTTTTGGCAGAATGACACCGTCGGCACCGGCTGCTTCCGCAGTCCGGATAATCGCACCGAGATTATGCGGATCCTCGATCCCGTCACACAGAATCAGGAAAGGCTTTGTTCCCTTTTTCTCACTGACTGCAAGAATATCAGCAACGGATGCATACTCAGCACACGCAGCTTCTGCACATACGCCCTGATGATTGCCGCCGTTTGACATCGTATCAAGTTTGCGGGCATCGGCAGTTTTCACAGGAATCCCCTGCTTTTTGGCAAGATTGCAGATTGCACCCAAACTGCCGCTCATGGACGTAACAAATATCTGATTGATCGGATTTCCTGCCTTGAGTGCTTCCGTAACGGCATTGCGGCCGATGATATAATTCGATTCATCCTGATTATAATTATTTTGCTTCATATTAACCTCTCAATCTCATTTTCTCACATTCCATACTATTATATCATATTATACCGAAAAAAGCAATGGTTTCAGAATTGAAAATACAGAATTGTATTTGGTAATCTTTTGATCAATCCGGAGAATTATTTGATTTACCCGGCTTATACTTCATACGAATCAAAATTGTGTCCGAAGAAATACGTATTTCTTTTATCAGATTTCTGTAATTCACCTTAATAAAAGGAATTCCGTCTTGTTTGAATACACTTTTGATTTCATCCAGTAAAACAGAACACTGAAGAGAAGGCACGGTGCAGCTTTGAAATCGCTTTCTCGTACTGCAAATAATCCGGCCTTGCATTTCATCGCCTGATATATGCATTGGCGCGCCACAGGCTGCACAGAATACCAGTCCGCAAAGCCAATGTTTGTGATTTCTGCGGTGACCGTTTCTGAATAGTAAATCCTGTACTTTTAGAAACTGCGAAATCGTTATAATAGGCGGAACAGGATATGTAATATATTCAGACTCAGGCAAACTGATTTTCCGACAGCTTTTATAGCTGAATTTCTTTGTTTTATGCAACTGTAAGCGGCCGATATATGCAGGATTCATCAGGATTCGCCTGATTGTTGCATCATTCCACAACAAATAATAGGTATTTGCAGATTTTGTAAGTTGCACGCGTAATAGTGAAGCGATTCTGCAACATGAGTTTCCCGATTCATAAGAATCATAAATTTGTCTGATTATATTTGCTTTTGCATGATCTACCCTGACCTCCTGACCATACCGATCATAGCCAAACGGAAGAGACGCACATGTGCAGAATCCCGCACATTGTTTTGCGGCAATCGCTGCTCGTACTTTGCGGGAAATATCCCTTGCATACCAGTCATCCAATACTGCCCGGAAAGCAAACATATCATTTGACGGAGAAATATTGCCTGTATCTATATTATCATCTACTGAAATTAACCGTACTCCATGCTGCGGGAACCATTCCTCTATGAGTGTTCCGGTATGAAGATAATTTCTGCTTAATCTGGATAAATCTTTAATCAGTACCACTTGAACCAAACCGGCTTCGATTGCCTGAAACAGCCCTTGCAGACCTTTTCTGTTTTGCGTTGTTCCGGAGATTCCGTCGTCAGTATATTCGTAATGGACGACAAGTCCATGTTTCTCTGCATATTGCCGGAGCAGGAGCCGTTGATTTCCAATGCTTTCAGATTCCTGTGTTCTTTTGTCTTCTCTGGATAACCGCATATAAAGTGCAGTTGCAACAGCGGCCACGTCAAGCCTCCTTCACTATAAAAACAAATAAATGCGTGCATTTTATGTGCATAATCACCTTTTTGAAATTTCCGCTTGACTTTTATTGAGTTCTGTGCTATAATAATATTCGTTGAGAACGCGGAGTGGAGCAGTCCGGTAGCTCGTCGGGCTCATAACCCGAAGGTCGGTGG
>CAMNFV010000106.1 GCA_946537515.1 uncultured Ruminococcus sp.
TAGAAGCCCTTGCCCTTTTCGGATTTCCACTCAGAGGATGCAGCATCCATTGCGATCATGAAATCCTTGCCCGGCTCGAAGCCTGCTGCCTTGATTGCCTCAAGAATTTTCTCGATCGCTTCCTCATCGCTCTTGAGCTGATTCGGTGCAAAGCCGCCCTCATCACCGACAGCGGTGACGTCGCCCATATCCTTGATCAGGGCGCGCAGCTTGTGGAAGACCTCTGCACACCAGCGGAGCGCTTCCTTGAAGGAAGGTGCGCCGACCGGCATGATCATGAATTCCTGTGTATCAACAGCGCTGTCTGCATGTGCGCCGCCGTTGAGAATGTTCATCATCGGGACAGGGAGCTTTGTGCCCTGGATGCCGCCGAGGAATCTGTAAAGCGGGATGCCGAGTGCTGTTGCAGCAGCTCTTGCGGCTGCGATCGAAACTGCGAGGATCGCATTTGCGCCGAGCTTGGATTTATCCTTTGTGCCGTCTGCTTCGATCATCGCCTTATCAACAGCGTAGATATCGGAAGCATCCATACCGGTCAGAACATCGTTGATAACCGTGTTGATATTCTCGACAGCCTTCTGTACGCCCTTGCCGAGATAGCGGGATTTGTCGCCGTCACGCAGCTCAAGTGCTTCAAATTCACCGGTGGATGCGCCGCTCGGTGCGGTGCCTCTGCCGACGGTGCCGTCCATGAGGAAAACCTCTGCTTCAACGGTCGGATTGCCGCGGGAATCCAGAATTTCTCTGCCGACGACTTTTTCGATTTCCAAATATTCCATCATAAATCTCCAATCTGCCGCCGTTTCCTGCATCGGCGGCGTTCTTTATTATAAACATGAAAAGCCATGTTATAACCGATGCAGGCTCCCATGTATGGAAAAATAAGGAGTGTTGGCATGTAACACGACCGAAAGGAGCCTGCTTCGTGATTCATTCGCGTTAGCGATAGCTAACTATTAGTATTATACCAGATCACGAATCGTTTGTCAATGCTAACCGAAAAGAATTTTATGTTTTGTAGGATGTAACAAATTTTGCCGGCGGCGTATCCGAATAGCTTGCACAAAGCGCTGAATCTGCGGAATGACTATTGACAATCGCTGCGAAATGCTGTAAGATAACATTGTTACGTAACGCTGTTATCCAAAGAACAAAGGAGACAGAACGATGATCATAGATGCGCATATGCATCTCCCGGTCGGGGATGCATACCCCACGCTGCGATCTAAAAAAGAAAAGCTGCTGACAGAGCTGCGTGAAAACCGTGTTGACCGCTGCATTGTGATTGCGGATTCCTGGCAGGAAACGGAGATCGGTACGACCGATGAACTGCTGTCGCTGTTCCCGCGTCAGCCGGATTCCAAAGTATTTGTGGTCGGCGGCATCAGCCCGCTCTCCGCATATCCCGAAACACTTGCGAATATCAGGCGCTGTCTGGAGCAGAAGCAGCTTGTCGGCATCAAACTCTACACCGGCCACGAGCCGTTTTATCTGACCGATGCGGCGCTGACGCCCGTATATGAAACTGCGGTGCAGTATCAGGTTCCGGTGCTGTTCCATTCCGGCTGGGAGAATGCCGGATACGGAGATGCGGCACTCGCAGATAAAATCGCGGAACGCTATCCGGCGCTGACGCTTGTTTGCTGCCATTGCTGGTATCCGCATGTCAGCAAGTGCATGAATCTGACTGACCGCCCGAATATCTGCTTTGATTTATCATCCGTTGCGGATGAAGCAGAGGTTCCCGAAGCGGTTTCATCCGGCATCCGGAGACTGATCGAAGCGGTACCGGACAGGGTGCTCTTTGGCTCGGATAGCTTCGGATGCAGCATGGCACAGCATATCCGGTTCATCCGGTCGCTGCATCTGCCGCCGGAGACCGAAGAAAAAGTATTTGCAGAAAATGCTGCAAGAATCTACCGGCTGGAAAGGAGCAGGCAATGATCGAACAAATCAAGGATGCAGAGATCAAACGAACCGTTGCGCGGAATGTGCTGGAAGCGCTGCACGACTGGTTCGAGGTCGATGAAAGCAGAGAGCAGTATATCAGAGAGAGCGCAGATCAGATTTTCCTTGCGGCAAAGGAGAATGATGCATATGTCGGCTTCCTCTGCCTGAAGCAGACCGGCAATGCAACCGTTGAACTTGCGGTTATGGGTGTTCTGAAGGAATATCACCGCAGCGGGCTCGGCAGACAGCTTGTGCAGGAAGCGGAGCGAATCGCGAAAGAAGCCGGATATGCATTCATGCAGGTCAAGACCGTCCGTATGGGCGTTTATGAGGACTACGACAGAACCAATCTGTTCTATATTTCCTGCGGATTTCTGGAACTGGAAGTCATTGAGGCGATCTGGGGCGCGGAGAATCCCTGCCAGATCTATATCAAATCGCTGTAAGGAGATGCACCGTGAGCAATCCGAATGAAAGCAGGGCGCGGCTGATCGCCTCTGCAAAGAAAGAATTCAAGGAGAAGGGTTTTGCCAAGGCCTCGCTGCGCAAGATCAGCGCGGATGCCGGTCTGACAACGGGTGCGGTCTATTTCTTCTTTCAGGATAAAAACGGGCTGTTCAGCGCGATTGTTGAGGAGCCGCTGAACCGGATCCTCGAAATCCTGCGTGAGCATCTGATCGCGGATCAGGATGAGGTCATGCACTATGAGCAGCATGACGGCGATCACGACGCATTTGCCGCCGCACTCATCGGGGAGATGTACGCCGATTATGACGCGATGATGATTCTGCTGCATCATGCGCAGGGCTCAGCCTATGAAAATATTGTGGACCGTATGATCGCGCTGCTTGATGAATATTATCAGACCATGGCTGCGCAGTATGCGTCGCTGTTTCCGGGCAAGCGCGTCAATCAGTATATGCTCCATTGGTTCAGCCATATGCAGATCAATGCATTTGTGCATCTGCTGGAGCATGAGCCGGACAAAACGCAGGCACTCAAAAAAATCAGTCCGGTGCTGGACTTTATGGTTAAGGGCTTCATGATGTATATTCTGGAGGACGACCTCTGAACGGGGGACGTCCTTCTTACAGAGAGTGAGTTAGCATAAGATAACAAAAGGAGAAATCGTTATGTATCTTGAGGTGAAGGATGTAAAGAAAAGCTACGGAAAGGATTCGAGCTTTATTCAGGTACTGAAGGGCGTTTCAACGGGCGTTGAGCGCGGGCAGATGTGCGTGATTCAGGGCACGAGCGGCTCGGGCAAATCCACGCTGCTTAACTGCATCGGCGGGCTCGATCTCATGGATTCGGGCTCGGTGAAGGTTGAGGGACAGGAGATTTTCGGGCTGAAGCCCGCTGCGCTCTCAGATTACCGCCGCGCCAATCTCGGCTTTGTGTTTCAGTTTTACAATCTCGTGCCGAATCTGACCGTGCGCGAGAATATTCAGGTCTGCGAGCATATCTCGGAAAATCCGCTGAATATGGAGGAACTGCTGGAAACGCTTGGCCTGACGGAGCATCAGAATAAATTTCCGGCGCAGCTTTCCGGCGGACAGCAGCAGCGCTGCGCAATCGCAAGAGCGCTGATTAAGAATCCGAAGCTGCTGCTCTGCGATGAGCCGACCGGTGCACTTGATTCCGCAACCTCGCGGGATATCCTTGTCCTGCTGGAGCAGATCAATGAGAAATACGGCACGACCATGCTGATCGTGACGCACAATAATTCAATCAAAAATATGGTGCATAAGGTGATCTACATCAAGGACGGCCGTATCACAAAGGATTATCTCAATGAGAAGCGGATTCCGGCAGCGGAACTGGAGGACCTGTAAATGAGCGGTGTACTGGCAAAGCGGCTTCTGCGTGATCTCAGGCAGAATGCCGGCAGATATTTTGCGCTGACCATGCTGATTGTGCTCGGTGTCTTTCTTGTGTTCAGCATTGTCGGCGCGGCAGAGGTTGTCCTCGTCGGAACGGAGCAGCAGAAATCGCAGAATCTGGCAGAGGACGGCAGCTTCACGGTCTTTCTGGAACTGACTGATGACGAGATCCGGACGCTGACAAAGGACGGTACGGAGATCGAGCCGCAGTTTTCGTTCGATCTGCAAGCAGAGGATGACGCTGTTCTGCGGATGTTCCGGAACCGGGAACGGATCGACCTGATTCAGCTGGATACCGGCAGACTGGCAGATGCATCCGGTGAAGCGGTGCTGGAAAAGGGCTATGCCGCCGCACACGGGCTCTCTGTCGGGGATACCTTCCGGGCGGCGGGTGTCCGCTTTACCGTCACGGGAATTGGCTCTGTGCCGGATTATGATGCAGCGCTTTCAAAATTCAGCGATACCGCAGTCGAGCATAATTCCTTCGGCCTGATGTTTGTATCCGATGCGCAGTATGCGGAGATCCGCGATCAGCGCGGGCAGAAAGCCGAGGAATATACCTATGCGTACCGGCTCGGCAGCGGCACGGATGATGATACACTCAAGCAGAAGATCCGCGATCTGAAATTCGATTATACAAAAGTTGAAAACCGCTATTTTCAGGAGACGATCGACGAATTCCTTGACAAGCGCCGCGAGATTGAGGACGGCGTGCGCGATCTGGATGACGGTGCAGGGGAGCTCTCCGACGGACTCCGGGAGCTGGACGATGCAGGTGATGATCTGAATGCGGCAGCCGATACGCTGTTTCAGTCGTATCTCGACCAGGCAAATGCTGCCCTTGCGGCAATGAAACAGAAGATTGAACTGACAGACGAAAACTACGCAGATACGCTTGATACGCTGATTGAAGCGACGCATTCCAAAGACCTGATCTCGCTGAAAGCAAGCCTTGACAGCATTGCAGAATTCCGCAGCGGCATCC
The DNA here is from genome assembly GCA_946537515.1 of uncultured Ruminococcus sp. Lineage (GTDB taxonomy): Bacteria > Bacillota > Clostridia > Oscillospirales > Ruminococcaceae > Firm-04. The sequence goes on from CAMNFV010000106.1 coordinate 4,819, forward strand.
GCGATTATACCGACGGTGCAGCAGAAGCTGCAAAGGGCGCCGCAGAGCTTGCAGACGGTACCGCAGAACTCAAAACGCAGACTGACGATCTGCTCGATGAAATCTTTGATCTCGATATCGACAACCTGACGGCATTTGTGCCTGCGGCGGATAATCCGCGGATCGCAGCCGCTGCCGGTGATGTTATCATGGATCGCAATGTCGGATTGGTTGCGGGCGTCATTGTGCTGATGCTGTTTGCATATGTGATCTCGGTGTTCGTTGTGCATCAGATCGAGCGGGAGCAGCCGGTGATCGGTGCGCTCTATGCACTCGGCGTGAAGAAAAAGGATCTGCTGCGGCATTATATCACGATGCCGACAGCCGTTGCGCTGCTCGGCGGTCTGATCGGACTTGGTCTCGGGCTGACACCTGCCGGAATCCGGACGCAGCTGACCGGTACATATGAATACTTCTCCGTACCGGATTTCCCGATCCGCGTGCCGGTCTATCTGGTATTGTTCGCAGTCGTGATGCCCCCGGCCATCAGCGCGGTCGTCAATACGATTGTCATTAACCGGAAGCTCTCGCAGCCCGCACTTGCTCTGATGAAAAATGAGCAGTCCGCGGGCAGCTACCGCCAGTTCAATCTGCATACGAAAAAATTTACGCGGGTCTTTGCGATCCGGCAGCTTGTACGCGAGAGCCGTTCGGCAGCGGCGATCCTGCTCGGAATGCTGTTTTCGCTGATGGTCGTGATGCTCGGCATGAATACATTTCTGCTCTGTTCGCGCATCCGGCACGACAATCCCGCCGATACAAAATACGCCTATATGTATCTCTATAAATATCCGGAGAAGCAGGTGCCCGCAGGCGGCGAGGCGACTTATGTCAAGACGCTCAGCACCGATTGCTACGGCTATACGCTTGATGTCACCGTGATTGGCCTCGAAAACGGCAAAAGCAAATTCTTTGACGCGAAACCGGAAAAGGGGACAGCAAAAGCAGTCATTAACAATTCGCTGGTTGAGCGCTACGGCTATGCAGTCGGCGACCGCGTGACATTCTCCGATTCCGCCGCAGACCGCGATTACAGCTTTACCGTCACCGGCATCTGCGACTATGCGCCGGGCTTCACGATCTTCATGGATCTGGACAGTATGCGTGAACTGTTTGATGAGGACGAGGATTATTACAATGCAGTCTATGCCGATCATGCGCTGGAAATCGCAGAGGACCGGCTTTATTCCGTGACGTCAAAGGCGGATATTGAGAAGAGCGCGGCGGTGTTCCTGGATATGATGTGGCCGCTTGTGATCACGCTTTCCTCGGCCGGTATCGTGATTCTCTGCGTGGTCATGTACCTGATGATGGGCGTCATGATTGACCGTTCCGCATTTGGCATCTCGCTGATTCAGATTTTCGGTTACCGCCCGAATGAGATCCGGAAACTCTATCTCAACGGCAATTTCGCGATTGTCGCGATCGGCGGCGTATTCCTGCTGCCGCTTGCCAAGAAGATCATGGATCTGCTCTATCCGAGCTTTATTGCGAATGTCGCCTGCTCGATGGATATTTCATTCATGTGGTATCATTATGCGGGACTTTACCTGCTGCTGCTTGCGGTATACTTCGGTGCGAGCCTGCTGCTTGTCCGCAAAATCCGGAAGATCACGCCGGCAGAGGTGCTCAAAAACAGAGAATAAACGCCGCCGATCAGAAATCAAAAAAAGCCGCTCCGGTTTGCCGCAAAGCATGACCGGAGCGGTGCTTTCTGATTCAGACATTTTTGCCGCATTCATAGGCTTCCTGCAGCTTCGGATTTCCTTCGATATCGCCGATATCGGTCACGCCGCCGCAGAAAACGGAACCGGCAAGGCGTGCTTTTTCAAAGCAGTCGATCCAGCCCTCAATGCCGCTGACAGCGCGTTCCGGCACATAGGCTTCATCCTCTGCCGCCGTCGTCAGCACATAGACATCGCGGAACTGATAATCGGCCGGAAAGAGCGGATTGCCGCGGTCGAGCATGGTTTTCAGCTGACCGCACATCTCATAGTAATAGATCGGCGTCGCAAAGACCAGGACATCTGCGTGCAGCATCTTCTCGCGGATCGCATCGGCATCATCGTGGATGATACATCGCTGTGTCTTCTGACATGAAAAGCAGCCGCGGCAGAAGCCGATTTTTTTATCATGCAGCGAGATCAGCTCTGTCTGATTGCCTGCGTCCGCAGCGCCCTTTGCGAAGGCTTCGGCAAGCTTTGCGGAGTTGCCGTTTTTTCTCGGGCTTGCCGAGATGATCAATACGTTTTTACTCATTGCTGTTCCTCTTTCATCGTAAATACAAGATAGTCCAGGCAGCTGATCTGCTGTTCCTCACGGTGGATGCGATCCAGCAGAGCCTGCCGGTGTTCCGCGAGCATCTGCGCACAGCGCCTGCTGTCACCGAGACAGGCTTCAAACTCCGTGATAAAACGCTTGCTGCATCCGGCTGCAAGCAGATTCCGGCGCAATTCCTCGCACATGACAGCCGTGCTTTTGGTATCAGATGTCATCATGAAAACCGCCTTTCTGCTTTGGGGGTCGGCAGCGGAGCGGGGGATCCGCTGCCTTGTATTGATTGTAACATATCGGAACGAAAATAGCAAATACTTATTTTGCATAGTGAACTATGCCTTGTAAGCATAAATTGAATCATGCCTGAAAAGCATAATGAACAATAGAAACAAAGTATTTTACATACTGCGGAAAATCTGCTATAATGAAGGCAGAAAGCAACCCGGAAGGAGGAAATCATCCATGAAAAATCTGAAAAAGCTATTGACCTGTATCACCGTCGGCCTGACAGCGATGATTGCGCTGCCCGTACAGCTCTCATTCGCGGGAGCCGCAGCCGATACCGGCAAGGATGCGGGCGTCATCCGCAGCCTCTGTGATTATCTGCTGACAAAAACATCCGCGCAGAAGCCCGACATGAAAACAGCCGATGCGACCGGCGACAGCATCCTGACCGCAGCCGATCTCAGCAAGCTCAAGCAGGGCCTGCTCAGTCAGACAACGCCTGCAAAGAGCAATACGCTTGTGATTTACTTCTCGCGCACCAACAATACCGAAAAGATTGCGGATTATATTGTAGAGCTGACCGGTGCGGAGCGCTTCGAGATTGAAGCGAAGGTGCCCTATACCGATGCGGATATCCGCTATCAGGATAAGGAATGCCGCGCCAACCAGGAGCAGAACGATAAAGATTTCCGGACAGAGCCCGTCGCGCTGCCGGAGAGCCTCGATGCCTATGATACGATCTTTTTGGGCTATCCGATCTGGTGGAGCGAGGAACCGCGCATCATCGACACATTCCTCGAAGCCTATGATCTCTCGGCGAAAACCGTGATTCCGTTCTGTACATCCGGCAGCAGCGCAATCACAACGAGTGAAAAGCGGATTGCATCGCTTGTGAAAATCGGCAAACAGCTGCCCGGCAGAAGATTTGCCGCATCCGCGACAAAGGATTCCGTAGCTGAATGGGTGGCGTCGCTCGATCTGACACCGCCGGAACAGGAGAAGCAGCAAATGCAGATCACCGTAAATAAGCAGAATTTCACCGCGACAATCGCGGATAACGACGCAGGCAAGGCGCTTGCGGAGCAGCTCAAGGCCGGTGCCATGACGCTCTCGCTGAAGGAATACGGCAGCTTTGAGAAGGTCGGCGCCCTGCCGAAAGCGCTTCCGAAATCCGATACGAAAATCACAACAGAGCCCGGCGATATCATGCTCTACCGCGGCAATCAGATCACAATTTTCTATGGTTCCAATACCTGGGATTACACGCCGCTCGGCAAGATCGAGGGTGCAACGGCGGATGCGCTGAAAAAAGCATTCGGCACCGGCGATGTCACCGTCACGCTCACGCTGAAATAACATTACATTATACAGAAAGCCGCTCCGGTTCTTGCAAATCGGAGCGGCTGTTTTTGCAGCTTAACGCGGGGAATTACGGATGCAGGCTCAGATTTGAGGCATACCAGCCGTAGCCGGTATTGACCATCACCCAGCGTATCGTGCCGGAATAATCGTTGACGGCGACCTTGCCGAGCGTCGTTTCGACGTGGACATCGACCGTACAGACATTGTCCGCATACATCTTGACATGCGTGATCTCAAACTTGTGATCCTCGCGCATATTCGGATCGTTGTTATACCAGACATCCGATGCAATCGCGTACATCAGGTTTGCAAAGGGAGATCCCGCGAGCATGTAATTGCTGAGCACCGCAAGGTTTGCATCCACCTCACAGCGGGTATTGATGACATAATCCATATAGGCATAGGTCAGCGCCGTGACGCGGTCAGTCAGATCCGAATCGGGTGTTTTTTCATCCGCGATCGGGAAGATATAGGTTTGATCGGCGTGATCCGGTTCAGGGGTCTCATAGGGCTCCAGCACATTGCCGTCGGAATCGGTGACTGTCACCGCAGGGGCACAGTACAGGCCGCTGATCACGCATTTGCGTGCCATGGGCTGCTCGGTGAAATAGCGCTCGGTCTGGCTGAGCTGGAATTCCGATTCTGCATCAAGATACTGATCTTCCGGTACTTCGACGCCGTTGACCTTCAGCGTTGCATCATCCGGCATTGTGACGGTCAGCGTAAATTCCGGGGATGCTTCCAGCTTGATGACGGATACCGGTGTATCGACGCGCCAGATCGGGAAATTGAATTTCTCCGTCCAGCCTGCACGCGCCAGCGCGACCTTTGCGATCGCTTCGCCGTCACGCAGGATGTAGTAATCCGGGCGGGAGTCCGTGAAATCCTCGGCGCGCTGATAGGTATATTCGCCCGAAGATGCTGCCTGACTGCGTACAGAATCATAGAGCAGCTCCGGCTTTTCATATTCGGTGAAATCAAGGCCGGAAGCCGCCTGCGTCATCATATCGGAGAGGAAGCTGTCGCTTAAATTCTCAACATAGCTCTCGATCATGTACTTCGGACGCGAGCTTTCGTATTCTGCAAGGTAGCTGTTCGCTTTTTTCGTCTTGCTGTGAACGACAAGCGAGAAAATGATGATATAGATCAGCAGGAAGATCAGGAACATGCCGATGCTGAGCCAGCGGATGCCTGTGCGGCTGTTCGCTGCGGCAGCAGGTCTGCGGACTGCGGCTGCGGCCGGTCTTGCGGCAGCGCTGCGGACGGCAGGGCGCTGTGCCGGACGGCGTGCAGGCTCTGCGGGGCGCGGCTTTGTGCGCTGCGGCGTATCGGCAGATGCGCTTCCGGTTTCGCCGGATACTGCGCCCTCGGCAGGACGCTTCTTTTTCTTCTTACGCGGCATTTCGCCGTCTGCATGTAACTTGTCTGATGCAGATGCGCTTCCGGTTTCGC
>CAMNFV010000107.1 GCA_946537515.1 uncultured Ruminococcus sp.
TGAAAAAAGAAAGCCGTACAACAGATTTGAGCCTGTTGTACAGCTTTCCGGCTGCAAAGCACCGAAGTATGCGCAATCAGCAGCGAAGAACTGTATCTCGTCTTTGATACGCAGTCAATTTCTTGGCTGTATGCACTTTGAGACGCTTCGCGTTTCTGAAAAAAGAAAGCCGTACAACAGATTTGAGCCTGTTGTACAGCTTTCCGGCTGCGCAATGCATTATGAAAAACACCTGCGAAGCAGATACTGCTATTTCTCGGTTGATAATCAAAGATTGATCTGCAATTCAAGGGGGCAATGATCGCTGCCGAGCGTATCCTTATGGATGATGACATCGCCGAGGCGGTCGCTGAGCCGGTTGGAAATCAGCCAGTAGTCAATGCGCCAGCCGACATTCTTCTCCCGCGCTCTGCCCATATATGACCACCATGTATAGGCATCGGTGCGGTCCGGATAGAGCACGCGGAATGCATCTGAGAAGCCCGCTGCAAGCAGTTCGGTCATTTTGCCGCGTTCCTCCTGCGTATAGCCGGCGTTGCCCTCGTTGGATTTTGCATTTTTGAGGTCGATCGGCTGATGCGCAACATTGAGATCGCCGCAGTAGAGCACTGGCTTCTGCTGATCCAGCGCCTGCAAATGCGCACGCAGGGCATCCTCCCACTCCATGCGCAGCGGAATGCGCTCCAGATCGCGCCGGACATTCGGCACATAGGCATTGACAAGGAAAAATTCCGGATATTCCAGCGTCAGAACTCTGCCTTCATCGGAGACACCGCCTGTCTGCATCTCTTTTGTGACGGACAGCGGCGCCTGCTTTGCAAAGACCGCCGTACCGGAATAGCCCTTTTTGACGGCGCTGTTCCAGAAGGCGTGATAGCCCTCGGGCTTCCAGGTCAGCATATCAAGCTGATTCTCCTGCATTTTCGTTTCCTGAATGCAGAAGAAATCGGCGTCCATTTCAGCGAAAAAGTCCGCGAATCCTTTTTTCTCACAGGCTCTCAGCCCGTTGACATTCCATGTGACTGCGCGCATATTACACCTCTTTTATGTTTGATTGACATCTGCTGTGATATCGAACGCCCGGCTGCCGGGGATGTTCCTTACGACAAATAGTATTTTGCCTGCGAGAACTCGACCTGTCCGCTGAACGGATTGAATACGACATCGGAGACGCCATTCTTGCAGATCAGATAACGCTGCTTATAAAACAGCGGGATGAAACAGTAATCGGAGAGCAGCAGCTCCTCTGCCTGGCGGTAAAGCTCAACGCAGTCTGCAAGCGCAGGCGCAGCCGCCGCTCGCTCCAGCAGCCGCCGGACAGCAGCCTGTTCGGTGCAGCGGAGATTTTCATCGGCCAGAAAGCTTTCAAGGACTGCTGTTGCATCGTGATATGCGCCTGTGACGGCATACAGCGCGAGCACATAATCGCCGCTGCGCAGTCTGGCTTCGTATTCGCTCTCCGGCACTTCCTCTATGCTGAAATGCAGGTCAAGCTCCGAGCCCCATGTCAGCAGTACATCATGCAGAATACCGTAATCCATCATGCCGGCGCAGACCATGATCTTGCCCTCTTCGAGCTCGGAAATATGCAGCTTCCGCAGCGCCTTGTGATAGAGCCGGTCGGCTTCATTCGGATCGTAGACCTGATAGGCGCTGTCTGCGATCAGATCGCGGCAGCTCTTATTGAGCAGCTGGACCGCAGGCGGCAGGATGCCGGATGCAGGCATGATATCCGGGGTACCGTCCGGGAAGAGACTGCGGTCGAGTGTCTTGGCCAATGCACCGAGTACATTTTCATTTGCAAAATGCGAATCGGGATTGGCGATCAGCCCGAGCGTCAGGCTGTAGGCGCTTTCCGCGTGATAATCCGCGCGGTTGATGAGTGCGCTCTGCGTGCTGACATAGCAGTCTGTATTGCCGGTTGTGAAGATCTTTGCAGCATCTGCGTCTGTTTTCTCGATATAGAGATTGAGATCGGTTGGGAAGACGCGCCGGGCCTTGTGATTGAGCGGATTGCGCGTCAGCTGGATGACATTATACTGGCCGTATTCATCATAGAGCCAGCGCTTCATTGAAAAGCTGCCGTTTCCGATGATCGACTCCTCATCGAGACCGTATCTGCCCTTTGTGCTCTCAAAATAGGCCTGATTGCAGGGGAGCGCCGCGCAGGATGTCAGCAGCAGCGGGAAGCCGCTGTTCGGATAATCCAGTGTAAACTCCAGCTCGTAATCCGAGAGCGCTTTTACGCCGAGCTGTGAGGGAGACAGACTGTGATCGAGGATCTTGCGCGCATTCGCAAGGCAGGAGAATGCAGCCGCATTCGGCGCAGTATAATTGAAATCAAACAGCCGCCGGAATGCAAATTCAAAATCGTGTGCCGTCACCGGGACAGCTGCCTCTTCGCCGTAGGGCTGTTCTGTTTCCGCTTCATCTCCGTAAGCCTGATACCAGTAGCAATCCCTGCGGAGCCTGAAGGTATAGCATTTCTGATCGTCGGAGAGCGAATAAGATTCCGCGACGCCGTTTTGCAGCTTCCCTTCGGCATCCAGCACGAGCAGTCCCTCAAAGAGATTTGCGAGAACTGTCATCGCAGAGGCATTTTCCGCGAGCTGCGGATCAAGCGTATCGGGATTGCCGACGAGCGTATAGGAAAACGAATGTCCTGCGCCCTTGATGACGTTTTCGTCGTCGCCGCATCCGCAGCAGAACGAAAGCGCAATCAGCAGCGCAAGCAGCATTGCTATCGTTTTGTGCATGAGCTTTGCCTTTCTGTTGAAGTGTTTTCGGTATGACTGCAAAACGGCAGGGAGCAGGTTCCTTTGCCTGAACTCCCTGCCGTTTGATGCAGATTCGGATCAGAGAGAGAACGAATGCGGCAGCAGGCCGCCGAGCAGATAGACGCCGTCTGCGAGGATCACCGGGAATTCCGGCGGGCAGAATTCGCTGAGCACCTGCCGGCAGATGCCGCAGGGACAGCAGGGCGTTTTGGCCTCTGCTTCTTCCTCATCGCCGCCCGCGATTGCGATTGCCGAGAATTCGGTCTCGCCTGCGGAGATTGCTGCGCTGATTGCGGAGCGTTCTGCGCAGATGCCTGCGGGATAGGATGCGTTCTCAATATTGACGCCGAGATAAACCTGGCCGGATTTTGCAACGAGCGCCGCCCCGACCGTAAAGCCGGAGTATTTTGCATAGGCTTTTGCACGCGCTGCGTTCGCAATCGCAAGCAGTGCGCGGGATTCATCATCGAGCGGCAGGATCTCATGCAGATCCACCGCCGGCTGATCGTTTTTGCTGCTGCTGCGCGTCCTGAAGCTGTGCGGCACGGCCTTGACCGTTCCGATCGGACGGATCAGCTTTCCGCTCTCATCAAGCGGAAGCTGAAACTCATCCTCGTCATCATCATCCGGGACATTGAAAAATTTGCTGAGATTCTCAATGATCTTAGACACGGCAAATCGCCTCCGTTCTGTTGAAAATACGTTCTTTCACATTTTTATGGCACAAAAATCAACACGGAATTTTGTGCAAAACAGCGAACCGAAAAGCCTTGCCTTTTCGAGGTATCGCGTGCTATAATATATATATGTTTCTGGTCAATCGGGGAAAAGCTTATTTGGAGATCAGCGCAAGCGTATCTCTTGCAATCAGCAGCTCCTCATTGGTCGGGACGATCCAGACTTCGGTCTTGGAATCTGCGGTGGAGATCTTCATGAGCTTGCCGCGGGTTGCCTTGTTGAGCTCCTTGTCGATCTTGATGCCGAAGTATTCCATATCGGTGCAGACGCGCTCGCGGACTTCCCAGGAATTCTCGCCGATACCGCCGGTGAAAAGAACAGCATCCACGCCGTTCATGGCTGCGGTATATGCGCCGATGTAACGCTGAATCTCATATGCGAGCATCTCACTGGCGAGGATTGCACGCTTGTCGCCCTTTTCGGCAGCCGCGGTAATGTCACGGTTATCGGAAGAGATACCGGAAACGCCAAGGAAGCCGGATTTCTTATTCATATACTGGCTCATCTCATCCGGCGTGAAGTGATGCTTATCTGCAACGAAGGTAACAGCAGACGGGTCAACAGCGCCGCAGCGGGTGCCCATCAGGATGCCGTCGAGCGGGGTGAAGCCCATCGAGGTGTCGATGCACTTGCCGCCCTTTACAGCGGTGATCGAAGAGCCGTTGCCGAGGTGGCAGGAGATGATCTTCAGATCCTTGATGTCCTTGCCCATTGCCTCTGCGAGTGCAGCGGAAACAAAGCGGTGAGAGGTGCCGTGGAAGCCGTACTTACGGACATGATACTTCTCGTAATCCTCGTAGGGGAGTGCAAACATATATGCCTTGGGCGGCATGGTCTGGTGGAATGCAGTATCAAAGACAACGACCTGCGGTGTGGTCTTCGGGATGACAGCCGTACATGCACGGAGTGCGAGTGCGTGTGCGTGGTTGTGGACCGGTGCCAGCTCGCGGAGCTCGTCGATCTTGTCGATGACTTCCGGGGTGACAAGGCACGGCTTATCAAAGACCTCAGCGCCCTGAACGATACGGTGGCCGACTGCGGAGATCTCGTCCATGGACTTGATGACAGCAGCGTCGCCGGTGGTCAGAACCTCAACGAGCTTTTCAAATGCCTCGGTATGCGTCGGGAAATTGCAGTCTGCATCAACCGTTCTGCCGTCAGCGGTCTTATGGGAAACATGGCCGTCGATGCCGATGCGGTCGCAGTTGCCCTTTGCGAGGACGGACTCATCCTCCATGTTGATCAGCTGATACTTCAGCGAGGAGCTTCCGGCGTTGACTACGAGAATTAACATAAATGAATCTTCCTTTCGGTTTTGAAACTTTTGCAGACGCCCGTTTCTCGGGCGATCTTTCGCACTCCTTATTATACACGATATTTCTGCAACTTGCAAGGGAAATCGAAAAATTTTTCATTTGCATTTCCCGCAATGCGCATTTGTCACAATATTTTCCGTCTACGGAGAGCATTATCGGTATTTCCGCATTATAACGAACAGCAAGGGGGCCCTGTCAGCATGAAAATCAGCGGAATCATCTGTGAATACAACCCATTTCACAACGGACATCTCTATCATATCGAGCAGACACGAAAAAACGGCGCAACACATATCGTTGCGGTCATGAGCGGCAATTTCGTCCAGCGCGGCGATGTTGCGGTCATCAATAAATTTGAGCGCGCTAAGGCTGCGGTGCGCTGTGGTGCCGATCTGGTCATCGAACTGCCGGTCGCATACTGCCTGAGCGCCGCCGAGACATACGCAAAAGGCGCGATGTACATTCTGAAAGGCTTAGGCTGCGTTGATGAACTTTCATTCGGCAGCGAATGCGGCGATCTGTCGCTGCTGACGGCCGCGGTCAAGGCGAGCTATGCCTGCGCGAAACGGCCGGAGCTGGAAGACCTGATGAAACTCGGCAATTCCTATCCGAAAGCGCTGCAAATCCTCATCCGGCAGAATTACGGCGATGAGATCGGGATGCTGTTCAGCTATCCGAATAATACCCTTGCGATCGAGTATCTCAAGGCAATGGTCGCGGTGAAGCTGAAGATTCAGCCGTTTACGGTCAAGCGCGAGGCACCGCATGATTCGATGACTGCTGCGGGCAGAATTGCAAGCGCATCGCTGATCCGGCAGCTTATGGAGAGTCAGACCGATGATTATGATGAGCTGGTGCCGGAAGATTCCGCCGATGCGATCAGCGCATGTGCCGCTGCCGGTATGGTTGCGCGGTTTGAGAATCTGGAGCGCGTGCTGCTCTACCGTCTGCGGACGGCGACAGCCGAGGAGATCGCGGCGCTGCCCGATGTCGGACACGGGCTGGAGCATAAAATCCTCTCTGCGCGCAATGAGACTTCGCTGGAATCCATGCTGCTGGCAATCAAGAGCAAGCGCTATCCGATGGCGCGTCTGCGCAGGATCCTGCTCGATCTGCTGATCGGCATTCAGCCCTCGGATACCGAAAATCCGCCCCCTTACGGCAGAATCCTTGCACTCTCCGAGCGCGGCCGGGATATCCTCTCTGCGGCAAAGCAGGCAGGCACGACGCTTCCGTTTGCTACCTCGCTTGCAAAGCTCTCGGAGCTCGGCGGCGAATGCAGAAAATGTGCGGAGCTCGAAGCGCGTGCGACTTCCATTTACGGCCTTGCACAGCGCAATATCAGCCCTGCCGATGCCGATTACAAGCAGATGATCGGCATGGTGAAATAATCATTTCCGAATACCTTTCCGGTATTGTGCTGCGAAGGAAAATCGGCGTTTCATGTCAAAAGGAGAAATAATATGGGCTCAACAGCACAGATACTTCGCCCGCAAAAGACTGCAATGACCGAGGAGGAGCGTGTGGCTGAATTCTTGGAGATCATCGCGCCGCTCGGGTTTGAAACAAGTGTCGAAAAGTATGACTGGTCTGTTTATATGCGTCCCGCAGACGATTTTGATAAGGGTGTCCGTGTATGGGTGGATCAGGAAGACTACCCGATATATAAGATCAACGGAGTTGATTACTATCGTGAGGTATTTTATGATTTCATTTGGGACGATGAACGTCACGGTCCCGAAAGTATGAATTCAGATATGATACTTGCGATAACTGCTGAATATATGAAAAAATATCCCGATGCACTGTTCCAATTTGAATGGAGTGATGATGATAATATGTTTCTTGATAAAAGTGATATAGACACCGTCAATTCACAGCCTTTTGTACCGTATTGGTTCGGGAATTTTAAGTCACATCTCAGATCCGCAAGATTGAATCAATCCTGGGACGGCTGGACGTTAGCATGATCAGAAACTGCAAATTCTGATTTCTGAAACGGATAAATAACGAAAGGAATGGTGCAATATGCCTGAATGCCCGTCTTGCGGCGCACAATACAGCGGCGGCTCCTGCCCCTACTGCGCCCGTACCGTCAAAGACGGAAACAGCTACATCGAACCGAAAGAATATGACAGAAGCGGAAATCGCCGTCAGCGCCGTTACGGCGATATGGGATTTTATTCCTATGACGACGAACCGCAGGTCACACATCCGCCTGTGACCGATGTTCCGCTGCACGGCCATATGAAGGGAACGCCGATCCGCGGGGGAGAGAATCCGATGCTCTCGCGTGTCCGGTACAGCGGCGAGGAGATGAGTCCGCTGAAAACAACGCTTGCGATCCGCTCAAAGAAGGCTTCGCAGGCAATGGCGGACCGATTTGATTATGAACATGATTATCGCTTCGGAAATTCGCCGCCCGTGACAGCAAAATCTGTCATCGGATGCCTTGTGAGCGTCGCGGTCGTGGTCGCGGTGATCGTCTGGCTGGTGCTGCGCAAATGACGACCGGCAGCGGAAAAAAACGCACGGGCTGTCTGGCAGCCGTCATCGCTGCTGTTTTGTGCATCGGGCTGCTCTGCTTTGCGTGCAGATTCCGGCATTTTACGAATCCTGCGGATTTTACGGCAGCAGGCTATCAGCTGCCGTTCCCGGTTCCGGAGAATGCCGCGGATATCCGGCTCGCAGGCAGAAAGATCCTGTTCGGACAGCAGCATCTCTGCGCATTTACGCTTCCGGAATCCGATGCGTATCTGTTTATCAGGCAATATCGTCCGGATTCGGAAGAAACGTTCAAAACACCTGCGGAATGCGCAGCAGAGGACGGCCCGGGCAGTCCGCTGGATTCCGGTGCATCGTTCCGGCAGGTGACAGACCGGAATATCGCAGACGCGAAAGTCGTTTATTATGAGCCGTATCATTCCGGAAGCCGGAGCCGCGGCATTCTGGTGTTCCCCGATACCCGCGAATTTGTTATGTTCTATTATTTATCAAGATAATACGGAGTTTCTATGATCGAATTTACCACAATCGCAGCGCCCTGTGAGGGCAGCATCACCGAAAAACGCTCGGAATTCATCGCGCAGCTCTTTCCGGCAAAGACCGCGGAAGAATGCGTGCAGATCATCGAGGCGGTGAAGGCAAAGCATCACAAGGCGCGTCATAATGTCTGGGCTTACCGCCTGCGCGAGGGCGGCGTCACGCGCTACAGCGACGACGGCGAACCGCAGGGAACTGGCGGCATTCCGGTGCTGAATGTGCTGCAAAAATCAGAGCTGGAAGATGTCTGCTGCGTCGTGACGCGCTATTTCGGCGGTGTGCTGCTCGGTGCGCCCGGGCTGACGCGCGCGTATTCGGCCTCTGCGGCGGAATCCGTGAAAAATGCGGTGCTGCTGCATTTTTGTGAGGCTTACCGCATCCGGTATGTCATTGATTATACCAATTACGGCAAGGTCAGCTATCTGCTGCCGGAGTTTGAAACGGTCGATGCAGGCAGCGATTTCGGTGAAAAGGTCACGCTGCTCTTTGATATCAAAACGGCACGCTTTCCGGCGCTGGAATCCAGGCTGACCGAGACCTTCAACGGCAAACCGGAACTGGAGCAGCTGGAAACCCATTTCGTCAGCTTCCCGTGAGGTGTTTATGCGGATTTCATTTGATCTGGATGACACATTATTCGTTGCAGAAGAGGACGGCTTCAAGCTTGAGCCGGAACTGAAATTTCCGCTAAACCGCATCTATAAAGAACGGCTGCGCGCCGGAACCGTCCGCCTGATGCAGCAGCTCCGGGCGCTGGGCTGCGAAATCTGGGTGTATACAACCTCGTTCCGGTCGCCGCTTTATATCCGCTCGCTGTTCCGTTGCTACGGCATCCGGATTGACGGAATTGTCAACGGTGCGCGCCATGAAAAAGAGGTGCAGGCGGATCATGCAGAGCCGATGCCCTCGAAATATCCGGCGCATTACCGCATTGATCTGCATGTCGATGATGATAAATCCGTGCTCGCAAACGGGCAGTATTACGGTTTTCGCGTGTTTCAGATCGGTCCGCCGGACGACGCATGGGCGGAGAAGATCATACAGACTGTCAGGAAGAAAATCAGGAAATAATGCATGTTTATATATCCGGAAAAGGAGTGTGATTCTGTGGCTGAGAAAAAATGTGCCGTCTGCGGCGAGCCATATAAGGGGATCGGGAACGTCTGCAAAGACGGCTGCTATTGTGATGCGTGCAGTAAAAAGCTGCGGCTTGTGTGCCGTGAGGACGATGCAGAGTTCATGTCTGCGTCAAAGATCCGCGGAAAGCTCAATCGGTACGCTGCGGAAATTGCAGCATATGATACCGTGCAGAAACCGGAAACCTGTCCGCTCTGCGGCAAAAAGCTGCCGAAACTGCTGAATCTGCGGATGCTGGATGCCTTTATCTGTGCGGATTGCGGAAATCGTGCTGCCGAGCTGCTGCATACGGGCTATGATGCAATCGGATACAAGTGCTTTTCGGAGATCGCACCGCTATTCTCAAAGGCTGCGGTACAGGGCGGCAAAGAGGACGCATCCGGTACGTTTCATGATGCAGATGCACTGCGTATTGTTTATCCTCTGATCCGGACACTGCGGCAGAGTCCGGAATTCGGCTATGATGTTGATTACATTGATCCGCTTGATTCACTCAGTGATGCGGAACTCAGAGCGGCAGAGGAGCTTGCAGCACAGCGGAGAGAAGCCCTGAAAACGCAGTATGGAGAACATAAAGCGCTGTTCGAGGTCGATGATATCGCAAAGCTCTATAACGAAAGCAAGGGCCGCCGCGGCTACCGCAATGAATACCGCATTGGCGGCCGGGTGCTGTTTGGCTGCATAAACCGCAAGGATACGGCGGCAGTCACCAGAGCAGAAGGCACACAGTCATTCTGTATTAAAAAGCTTGGAGACAGCAGAGAATACAGCAATGATCTCAAAGAACTGAAAGAGGGCGCAGAGGGCGGCCTCTTCATCGAAGGTGCTGTATCCTGCATCTATCCGGGCGATATTCTGCTGATCGACTGAGCGAAAGGAGTGCGATATATGGCAAAGCAAACTATAGAAATCGGATTCTGCGCGCTGTGCGGGCGTGCGCTGCTTCAGCCGGAAGGCATCTGCACACTCAGCGACGGCAATCAGATCTGCAGCAAATGCATCCGCAGACTGCGTGTGATGCTTCCGCTGACGGTCTTATCGGATGGCGGTAATACGCTCAAGGACGACCCGATGATGAAGCTGAACCTCGCGGAAGCGGAACAGAAAATGCAGAATGTGACAGC
>CAMNFV010000108.1 GCA_946537515.1 uncultured Ruminococcus sp.
AAAAGTCGTCCTGCCGAAATCCCTGAAAACAATCGGAAAGAGCGCATTTTCCGGCTGCAAAAATCTTGCGGACTGCCGGCTCACGAGCGGAATCCAATCCATCGGAAAAGAAGCATTCAAAGAAACCGCACTCATTGAAGTTGAGGTCCCCGGCTGCGAACTCGGTGAAGCAGCATTCTATAACTGCACAGCGCTGACAGGCGTCACGATTGAAGAGGACATGAAGATCATTCCGGCGGAAGCTTTCCGCTACTGCGCGGCGCTGGAAGACGTCTATCTGCCGGATTCCGTCACCGAAATTCAATGCGGATATTCTTCTGAATCCGGCGCATTTGCAAACTGTCCGGCGCTGCAAACCGTTTCGATCGGCAAGAGCATCGAGAAAATCGACAACCGCGCATTCCGCACGACCGGCGAAGGCAATCTGACTGTCACATTCCGTGAGGGCGCGGCACTCGTTCCTGATTCGGCATTTGCCGAACGCACCGAGCTTGCAAAGGTCATCCTGCCGGAATCCATGAAAACAATCGGAAACAAGGCATTTTCCGGCTGCAAAAATCTTACGGAATGCAATTTCCCGGATGCGCTGGAAGCGATCGGCGAGCAGGCGTTCCGCGAGACTGCTCTGACCGGAATTGAACTCCCGGGCTGTACGCTCGGCGCAGTTGCATTTTATAATTGCCCGAAGCTGAAAACCGTCACGATCAAAGAGGGCACCCCGACCATTCCGAACGAATGCTTCCGCTACTGCGCCGCGCTGACAGACGTCACGCTGCCGGATTCCGTCACCGAAATTCAATGCGGATATTCTTCTGAATCCGGCGCATTTGCGGACTGCCCGGCGCTGCAAACCGTTTCGATCGGCAAGAGCATTGAGAAAATCGACAGCCGCGCATTCCGCACGAACGGCGAAGGCAACCTGACTGTCACATTCCGTGAGGGCACGACAGCCGTTCCGGCCGATGCATTCGCCGGACGCACCGAGCTTGCAAAGGTCATCCTGCCGGAATCCATGAAAACGATCGGCAGCAAAGCTTTTTCCGGCTGTGCAAATCTTGCGGAATGCAATTTCCCGGATGCGCTGGAATCTATCGGTGAGCAGGCGTTCCGCGAGACCGCTCTGACCGCTGCTGCAATTCCGGGCTGCGAACTCGGCGCTGCTGCATTTTATAACTGTCAGTCGCTGGCGGTCGTGTCGATCGACGAGGGAACGACGGTCATTCCGGCTGAATGCTTCCGCTACTGCGCCGCGCTGACGGATGTGTACCTGCCCGATTCCGTCACCGAGATGCAATGCGGATATTCTTCCGAATCCGGCGCATTGGCAAATTGTCCGTCGCTGACGAATATTTCCGTCGGCAAGGGCATTCAGAAAATTGACTCAAGAGCACTTCGCACGGAAGGCGAAGATCTGACCGTCACCTTCCGCGACGGCGTTACGGCAATCCCTGCAAATGCGCTGAATTCCGGCTTCGTGAAGAAAGTCATCCTGCCGGATACAGTCACAGAGATTGATGCAAAAGCAATCCCGGCAAATGTTGTGATCTGTGCGCCGGAAAAGAGCGCCGCGCAGACCTATGCAGAGACCAACGAACGTACTTTTGAAGCAATGGCGGCGGCCTTCTATGACCTGAACGGTGACGGCAAGCTGACCGCAGCGGATGCAGAGCTGCTGGTACAGATTCTCTCCGAAACGCTGCCCGCAGGCGCCAAAATGCCCGATGCAGCACATCTTTCCGCGGCTGACTGCGATCAGGACGGCTTGCTGACCATGGCCGATGTCCGGATGCTTCTGGATATGGCCGCGCCGGAAGCGTAACAGAAAACCAGTTCTTCATACAACAAGGCTCGCTGAGATGTTCAGCGAGCCTTGCTTCATATATCATCTTCAATTTATATGATTATTGATTATTCCGCGCTCCGGAAAGCATCAATCGAAACAACAGCCG
This sequence comes from uncultured Ruminococcus sp., assembly GCA_946537515.1. Taxonomy (GTDB): domain Bacteria; phylum Bacillota; class Clostridia; order Oscillospirales; family Ruminococcaceae; genus Firm-04. The sequence goes on from CAMNFV010000108.1 coordinate 1,950, forward strand.
CCGATGTGGTTTCTGCACACCGGCGGCTGATTTATATGATTCAGAATCAATCGAGCTTTGCGATTTTGCGGAGAATGGCAATGACATCATCTCCGGTAATATTTCCGTCCCCGTTCAGGTCGGCATTGCGCTTGCCCGCAGCCGTGATATTTGCTTCGGTTTCCTCTGCGACAAATCTCGCGACCAGCACCGCATCCGAAACATCGACAGCCTTGTCACAGTTTGCATCGCCCGGCTCGGATTTTTCCTGTGCCGTCGTCTGCGTTGTCTGTGTTGTCTGTGTTGTCTCTGTTGTCTGCTTCGGTTCATCTGTCTGCTGCGGCTCATCCGGCGTTTCGCCCGCGCCGTATTCATACACGACCTCGACCTTTGTATACTTGACGCTGATCGTGTCTTCGATCTCTGCTTCCTGCTTTTCGGAAGCCGACCACCATTGCTGCAATTCGATCTTGCCGTCTGCGACAAATGCCGCGACGTCTTCCTTATCCTCGTTTTGAAGCGTACCGTCAAAATCAACGACTGCTTTGGAATTGCTGCCGAGATTCAGCGAATAGCTCTTATACGTCCAGAAGCCCGTACCTTCCGGCGTCTTTGCATTGATGCAGACTGCGCAGCCCGCGTTGCCCCAGGAAGAACCGCCGCTGGAAGATACATCACCCGTAATGATGATCTGCTTTAAGTGCTTCGGGTCTGTGATCGGGATCTCGACAAAGCCGTTCTCATTGATGCGGTCCATCGGATCGGTGTAGACCGTCGATTTCTCGGTTTTCTCTTCCGGTTTTGCATTTGCGAATGCATTTTCATCGTCGGAGACTGCGACCATTGCCGCACAGTATGCCGGCAGCGTCACATCAATCTTGCCGTCCTTGACATCGAATACATCCATGTACTTGATATCCGAGGATGCGCTGCTGATCGTGTAAACAGCGGCCTTTTTATAGGTCTTGGATGCGCCCTTCAGCGAGATGACCGCGTGCTCCGGCGTGGTCAGGTCTTTGTTCGTGACCATAACCGTGACGGTGGAAGCATCCGCAGTTTTCGCCGCATATGCGCTTGCCTTGGAAACATCTTCGGTCTTCGCCGGCATCAGGATCTCACCGAATTTACCGCCCTTGCCGTCATAATTGGTATAGAGATTCAGGCCGGAGAGAATGTAGCCGCTGCCGCCCCAGAGCGATGCGAAATACACATTTGCATCTGCATAGCAGCCGAGCGCTTCTGCCTGTGCGATTGCGCCGGACGGCTCATCATCGCCGCCGAAATTATACTCGGTGATGCCGAGCTTTGTACCCGGATAATACTTGTCGATCGAAGCCTGTACCGTCGGCAGGATCGGCACATTTTCCATGCACCACTGACCGATCCAGCTGTTCTCGACGAAATCCTTTTCGTAAAGCGTCCGGACGGATTGCAGTCTGTCGTCAGTACCGTTCCGGCAGGATTCAGAATAATAATGGATATCCAGCACATCGAGCAGGCGCGTTCCCGCTTCCTCGGAAGCCTTCTTCATGGTATCGAGATAATAGTCAATATACCAATGATAGCCGCCCTCTGCCTTCAGCGTTTCCCATTCGGTGCTGGTCTCATCGTCTGCGAGGTGGTCGTATGCGGTGTAACCGTAGAGCGCCGGGCCGTAGATCTCAGCCTTCGGATCGAGCTTCTTGACGGCTGCCGCGATTTCTGCGGATTTCTCGCTCAGCTCCTTTGCGCCGACCGGTTTCGGATGAATGCGGCTGTGCGTATGATGCCAGAGCGCGGGCTCATTATCCAGCGAATAAGCCTGAATGCCCGATTCCGACTGCGAATCGCCCAGCTTCCGGATGATGTAATCGACATATTCATCCATATAGACCGTACCGTCTTCGAGATCCGGTTCCTCTGCGAATGCGCTGCCCTTTGTCAGCTTGACTTCGTTCCAGCGTGCAGACGGTGCCGCCTCTGCCTCGGTGACGGTGCCCTTCTTATCCGCTGCCGCATAGCCTGCGAGCTGCAAAGTGGTCAGCTTATAACCGACGCCGCAGCGCTTTGCCTCTTTGGAAAGCTGCTGCACGCAGTCCGCCGGTGCATCGGAAGTCGAAAGATTATCATCCGAGCTGTATTTCCAGTCGGATCCGGCATTGGAAGCATTGGTCTCCCAGTTATATGCCGTCATACGGTTGCCGCCCTGACGCAGCGCGGTTGTCGTCACCTTCTTGAGATCATCCTGATGCGAATACTCGTTGATGCCGTAAATATACGGGCTGATCTTCTTTCCCTCGCCGGAAAGATCAACGGTAATCTGCATGTCATAGCTGTCCGCCGCGGAGACAGCCGGTGCAGCGCCTGCGGATGCGCAAAGCATCATCAGCGCAGACAGAAACGCAAGTGATTTTTTCATTTGGTACTCCCCCTGACACATGGTCTACAGCTCATCATCTGCCCAATTCGGCAGCGGTTCGATACAGACGGCATCCGGATTCCGGAATACGCCGCGCTGCCAGATATCCGTATTCGGATTGACATTTCGCAGATAATTCGTAATCGTCTTCGCGAGGATCAGCAGCATCGTCAGCGGAATCTTATGCGTATTGCCGTAAACAATGCGCTGTTCATCGGCAAAATCCGCTGTCATACGCCAGATCAGCCCGAAACGCTCCAGCCGGTCCAGCACTTTTTTCACATCGCCCTCTGAAATTTGCAGCTTCTGCGCAATGCCCTCAACCGAAAATGTCTCATTCCGGACACCGCTTCCGAGATGCGCAATGATCCGGAGCGCATTCTCATCGGACAGCGTATGAAACAGCCGCCGCATCAAAAGCGTATCCCCGAGATATGCGCCGATGCCGTTTTCCGGAACGTCCAGGAAACAGGCATACCGCAGGTCGGGATTCAGGCGCATCAGCACATGCTCACAATCGGTCTTGAGCGCGGCGAATGTCTCGCAGGCGAAGCTGTCCGGCAGTCTGCTGACCTCTTCCCACGAGGGATTGTAGGTACAGATCGCGGTATACAGCATCCGCATGAACATTTCGGGGCGCTGTTCCGGTGCGGCGCTGCGGAAGGCGCGGCTGATGACCGATTCAAGCTCCGGTTCATCGGCGGAATCATCAAGCCCGAAGAGCTTATCGAGCGGGATATTCAGCACCCGCGCAAGCCGCGGCAAAACGGCTGCATCCGGGAAGCTGTTTTTCTCCCACTTGGAAACGGCCTGTGCCGAAACATTCATGCGTTTCGCGAGCTGTTCCTGTGTCAGGCCGAGCTCTCTGCGGCGCCGGCTGAGATTTTCGTGAAAACGATCGGTATTCTGCATAACGGATATCCTGCCGCCGGATCTCACTGCATCGCAGGACACCCGAACGGTCTTCCTTTCATGATTGTATCATAGCATGCGGTTGTATGCAAGCAATTATTTCTTGCATTCCTGCAACTTCAGATTGAGCGGCTCATCTTCCGGTTGAGAATCTGCGGACAGCTGTGCCGCATCTGCTTCTTTTATTATATCACATTCTTTCAAAAAGCACAAGCGTAAACAGAGGGAGAAAGGGGAAAGGGGGAAGAAAGTTAGTTAGAAGTCAGGAAAGAGGAGTGAGGAGTTGCGGTATCCGCTGACGCGGACGATTTTAAAATAGAGAGGAGTTAGGAATGAGGAGTGAGGAGTTGCGGTATCGCTTCGCGATTTATAAAAGCTGCATGAGAGAATCAAATCTTCTGCCGCAATAGACTTTCCGGCGGACTTTAGATCAATGGATGCCGGTTCTACCGGTCAATGGATGCCGGTTCTACCGGCCGCTTGAAATTTTAATACTTATGTGATATAATAAAATCATAAGCAGGACACCATGTCTTTCCGGAACAAATGAGGTGAAAGTATGGACACAAATCGTGCAAGATGTACCCATTGCGGACGTGTGATCGTAATTGAGAAACAAACTGCCTATCTGCATTGCCCCGGATGCGGCTCGACGCTGCCCTCTGCCCGTCTCATGCGCTATTACCGGACAAATCCGGGACAGAATACGGGATCTCAGAACGCGCAGCCGTCCTTCCGCACAGAACACACGGAGTTTCTGATTTTACAGGGCATTCTGGAGCGCTACTCCGGAAACAGCCGTGATCTTTCGCTGCCGGGCAACATTGAAATCATCGGCTGCAAGGCATTCATGGGCTGTCAGAATCTGGTCAGCGTTGCGATCCCGGAAGGCGTTACCGCGATCGAATCAGAAGCCTTTGCGCATTGCCCGAATCTGACAACTGTCATTTTGCCGCGCACGCTGCGCCGTATCGGAGACTGCGCATTTGAAGCATGTCCGCTGCTGCAGCATATCGAAATCCCGGAGAAAGTCACGTCCATTGGTGCACTTGCATTTGCAGGCTGCAAACAGCTCTCCAATATTCGCTACATGGGCGAAACAAAGCCGTCCGCCGGGCGAAACGCCTTTCAAGGAACACCAGCTGCATCAAAATCTTCCGGCTCCACGGACTGCTTTATCGCTACCTGCGTCTACGGTTCCGCAACCTGCCCGGAAGTGCGGATGCTCCGCCTGTGGCGCGACCGATGTCTCGCTGCAACGTCCTTCGGCAGAGCATTCATTTCCCTCTATTATGCCGTCAGTCCGCATCTCATCCGGATGTTCGGCAGGCAGATGTGGTTTCACCGCCTCTGGCGCGGATTCCTGAACCAGAAAATCGCAAAGCTGCGGGCAACCGGAAAATATCAATCTTCTGAAATCTAAAAAAATGAGGCTGTACAGCATAAACTGTACAGCCTCAAATCATTGGTTCATATTAGCGCTGCATCATTTGAGCGGAACAATGTATTTGTCATAGCCTTCCCAGTTGTTCACATAACGTTCCAGAATCATGGCATCCGCACTGCTGATATCGCCGTCTCCGTTCAGGTCAGAGGTAACCGGATCAACCGTGATTCCCTCCCAGCCGTTGACATATCTGGCCAGCAGCTGCGCATCCTGATTATTGACATCGCCGTCGCGGTTGACGTCGCCCATATAGATCACCTTCGGATGTAAGATATCATCCCAGGAGATATCTTCATACCCTGCGAGCAATCTTGCGTAATATTCCAGAATGAACTGTGCATCACTCACCGTAATCGTGCCGTCCTGATCGACGTCCGCAGCAAAATATGACTGTCTTTCTGCCTGTGACGTATATTCCGGCACATTCGTTCCCTGAAGCGTGTATTGTGTATAAATACCCAATACACGGATTGCATCTGTCACCGACAAATTGCCGTCCTGTGTCACATCGCCGCGTGTCACGAGCGAAATATCAATCCCGTGTTCGTATTCGGCTTCATCCCCGAACAGCACTTTCTTTACGCGCAGCTTCGCAGGATCGCCATTCGCATATTCTTCAAATTCATCCTCTAAGAATTTCATTTTCAGCAAGGCATCATTCTTCTTTTCTGCTGCCCAGAGCGATGCCGGCGTCAAAGCGGAATCAGAAACATGCATGAGCGAAGTGATATCAAAATTGTAAATCACAGTATTGGTGCTTCCGTCAGCCGAAAGCGTTGTCTCCTGAACATAAAGATTCAGCTTCGGGAGCAATGCAGCCAGATCGGCCGATGCAAATGAACGCGTATCATCGGAGAAATATGTCGGCTTTGCGTCTGCTTTAATCGCACAGCTGATCGACGGCTCGATCGGTTCCGGAACAGTTACAGTCGTCGTTTCAGCCGGCAGGATCGTCAGTTTAAGCGGTGCAGAAAACGTACAGCCGTTCGCCGTAACAGTGAAAATTTTCTCTTCACAGGGTTCCAGTGGTGTGATGACAAGTTCAGAGTTCTCCTTATCGAACTCCCAGCTCAGCAGATCGGTCGCTCCGCTGATGCTTGCACCGGACACAGGCTTCTTGGTATAAGAATCATGAACCGGGATCCGATAGGTCGTACCGACAGTCATCGGAGTTTCATCCCACTTCAGCTCCGGTGCATAGTCAATGTAAATGGTAGTGGTAGTCGTTGTGGTGGTGGTGGTCGTCGTTGTCGTTGTAGTAGTCGTCGTTGTCGTTGTAGTAGTCGTCGTGGTGGTAGTCGTCGTTGTCGTAGTGGTTGTTGTGGTGGTCGTGGTGGTCGTGGTTGTAGTCGTCGTCGTGGTTGTGATAACTACCATATGTGCCTGCACGATGCCGGAATCAGAGGCGTCAATCGAGCCGTCGCCGTTTGCATCTGCATTGCGCAGTGCTTCCGCAGAAAGATCCGGTTCCTCGCCGTTTGCAAGTGCAGTATATGCATCCAGGATCAGTTTTGCGTCATTTTCCTCAAGGACACCGTTCAAATCCACATCGCCGAGTCCGTCAAACGGCTTGAACTGATACTTCAGCTTCTGTGCGCTGTTCTTGACATAGTCCTCTGCCGTCGAGTTATAGTAGCCACGGAGTGTTGTGCCTTCTGCAAAGATGCCGTCAGCAGCAAATTTGCAGTTTCTGTTGTCGATATTCACCTCTTTGAGGTTCTTGCAATCGCGGAATGCCTGTTCGCCGATCTTTGCAATATCCTTCTGCAATACAACTTTTTCAAGTCTGGTGCAGGAGCTGAATGCCTGGCTGCCAATGGATGTGACACCATTCTCAATCTGAACTTTCGCGACATACTCGCGCCAGTTTTTCACGCTGAAATCCGGAACGTCGATCATTTCGCCCTTGCCTTGAATCAGCAGCGTAGAGCTGTAGGGGTTTTCTACCGTCGGAGTCTCCTCTATGCGCAGCCAGCGAATATCTTCGGTCGGAGCTGTGCCGCTTGCAGGCTTGCCGCAGAAGCCCCAGTCCAGAACCGGCATATTCCATTCGCAGACATAGCCGAGCTTCAGTTTCTTCTTATCAATGCCGGCCTTGCTGACATCGCTCCAGGTACCGGGCTTTCCGGCGGTCACATTGCGGGTAATTGCAAGGTAATTCTCACCGCCTGCATCAATCGTCGTATCATTATCCGGCTGGTCGGTATCCCAGTTGAAATAACTGCCGCTTGTTTTGTCTATCCATGCAAAGGTGCCTTCCTTGGCAGTATCGGACGCGCCGAGCCAATAAAGATCGCTGCTGCCGTTATTCAGAAGCAGATCATAGACGACATCATTTTCGTATGCATCGGAGACAGTTGCAAGATGTCCGCCGCGTGCTTCGCAGGCTTTCTTTGCCTCATCCCATGTGAGCGCTTCATCAAACGCCTCATAGCGATGATGATTGTATAGCCGGTAAGTCGGCAGCTCGATATCCGGATAGGGGTCGGTGCTTGCCGTAATTGACACAACTTTGAAGATGCTCTCCTTCGGAATGTTATAAAGTCGGAATTCAAAGACGCCGGGATTGCCGGAATCCTTATCATTATAATTCAGCAGGAGTTTCGAGGTATCGAAATGCAGCTCACGGACTTCATCCTTCCGCATCGTGATCAGATTGTCCGTATTTGAAGAAGTTGCGCTTCCGACAATCATTTTTCCGTTGCAGCATTCTGCCCAACCGCCATAATATTGGTCAGTACTAATGCCGAAACCGTAGCGCAGCGGATAATCGCAAGCTGCCTTCACGGTCACGACAATATCACGAATCGGATTGGTCTTCAGATCAACGATATAACCGACATACTGTGCCTGTTTATTATCATCGCCGTAAACGGGTTTATTGATTTCAAAATCAGATTCAGTCATTTTGTGCTTCGGAAGAAAAGACATCGTGCCGGCATTTACGGTTACGTTCACTTTATTGCCGTCTTTATCCTCAGCATGGTTAACATTGATCTCTAACGGACACACGCCGCCTCCATCCTCAGGATAATTTGAGCCATCAAGCAGAAATTCTTCCTTTTCAAATTCAGATGTCAATTCAACCTTGATACAGTTCTTTTCTGCGTCATAAGTGCTCAGATGTTCTTTTGCGGTACCGCCGCTGTAAAGCGTAGATTTTGCCTTGCCGTCCTTATCGCAGGCAGCCTTCATATATGTCGGAAGATAAAAATCCAATGTTCCGGTATGCAGATTTGCGATCTGATCTTTGAAAATCGTAAACTTGACTTCCTTTTGTCCGCCGTTTACAATAATGTTATCGCCGCGGAAGCTTGCACCCGGCAGAACGGTAATATAGCCGTTATAACTTTTAAAAGGAACTCCAATTCTCTGGGAGCCGAAGCACGAACTGATTTCCAATT
>CAMNFV010000109.1 GCA_946537515.1 uncultured Ruminococcus sp.
CGAATATCAAATCCATGATGCGCACGAAAGGCTTTAAGGTGTCTGATGTTCAGGCTACGTGCGGATTCAATACCCCGCAGGCGATCTTCAAATGGATGCGCGGCGATTCTGTGCCGACTATCGACAACATGATTATCATTGCAGATATGTTTGGTGTGACGATCGACCAGATTATTGTTGTCGTTCGCATCTGAGCGGGCATTGTCCGCTCTCATATGTCCGTGTGATGGAATCTGGAATACATACTTGGCTAAGAACCAAGGTTTTGGGAGTTCGAGTCTCCCCACGGATACTCAATATGGGCAAGTAAGCATAGCGGCGATTGCAGCGGACTGTAAATCCGTCACGTTAGATACACCGCAGGTTCGATTCCTGCCTTGCCCACCACGCAGTGCGTGGCTCCATTGATCTAAAGATCTCCGGAGGGTTCACTTGTTATCATAGCTTGTGACTCTCCGGAGGGAGCTCGCATTCTTCTTAGATATTTGGTCGCATAAGCCTAACCGGAAAGGCAGCTGTTTGCTAAACAGTGAGTAGCCGTGTGATCTGCGGTGTCCGGGTTCGACTCCCGGTGTGACCGTCAGAAAAGCACTCTGTTCAGCTTGAGCAGGGTGCTTTGATTTGTAAACTGGGGCTGCATCTCAGTATGCGGCGGTTCAGATTGACATTTTCTCTCTGCTGTGTTATAATTCTGGTACGAAGAAAGAATGCTGCATTCTCTGACAATATCAATTTGCGGAGGTGTGATCTATGAAGCTTGAATTCAGGAAAGCGGATATTGCAGATGCAGAATTACTGATAGATATTTATAATTCTGCGTTTTATAGTGATTATTTGAAATATGGCGTATGTCCTGCGTATGGAAAAACAAAGGAAATGATGGAGAAATCCATTATCAATTATCCAAAGTTCATAATTCTTTTTCAGGATAAGCCGGTTGGCTGCGTTTCGTGTAAACAGGCGGAAGCAGGAATCTATGAGGTCGGCTGTTTGTGTGTGATTCCGGAATATCAGGGGAAAGGAATCGGAACACAAGCCATTCAATTTGTAACATCGTACTACAAGGACTGGGAGAAATTTACGCTGATCACACCCATAGATAAAAAAGGAAATGTGAAATTCTACACGGAAAAATGCGGGTTTGAAATCGTGTCTCTTGAAATGGACGGAAATGTTCAAGTAGCAAGATTTGTTTTAGAGAGATCAGATCCGGTTTGAAAAAATACATGAAATTGAGGTGCAAAATATGAAAACGTTTTTGGGTTCTCTGTATCACGCCTTTGCAACAGCAAACAAAGTACATCTGCTCTGGTGCGCCGGCTTACTTGTGATGATGCTGATTTTCGCGCTCCTGCATCATCGCTGGCGAGATGAACCCTCAAAGCTGTCCGTCTGGCGCTGGCTCTGTCTGCTGCCGGCTGCGGCGGTCATTACACATTACTTTCTGTATGTTCACGGCGCTCCCGACCTGCTGTTCGGTTTTATTTATATGTACGTGATTGCGGTATTTGCGCTGATCCTGATGCCTTTTGCCAAGCGCCGGATCGGTTACCGCATTGCTGCGGTGCCCGTTGCGCTTCTGACGCTGGCAGCCGGATTTCTCGGCTGCGGAGAGGCACCGAACTTCTATAATTTTACGAGACAGAGCTACACGGAATCCTTCCGCTCGCTCATCAAAACGATGGACAAGATTTACATCCTCAAGGAATGGAAGGATGTCGATTTTGCTGCACTCGAGGCCAAGTATCTTCCGGCGGTGCAGGAGGCGGAGGATGCTCAGGATCCCGCAAAATTCACCGACGCCGTTGCGCTGATGGCCTGCGAGCTGCATGACGGGCATGTGGATGTCATGGGCGATTATGACGAAGAACAGTACAAATCCGCACTGGACTGGAAGGACTACGGCCTTGCCGCATTCCGGCTCGACAGCGGCGAGGTCATTGCAGTCTGCACCTCGGAGAAGGTACAGAAGCTCGGCATTGCAGACGGCACGGTTCTCACAAAATGGAACGGAAAGCCGATCTTACAGGCGGCTGAGGAAGACGTGCCTGATGACAGCGACTCCGTTCTGACAAACGGCGAAGTTTACCGTATCATGACTGTCTGCGGACAAGGCGGCGATACGGTCGATGTGTCCTATAAAGACAAGAATGGCAATGAGAAAACTGTCACGCTGACGGAATGCAGCAGCGAGGATACACAGCCGACCGTCATGCGGGCGCTGTACAAGTTTGCGCATTTCACGCCGCTGCGAAGCGAAGCGGGTTATCAGGCGTTTTTGGATGAAAATTACAGCACGCGGATGCTCAATGATAAATGCGGCTATCTGCGGTTAAATGCCGAAACAGCCGGAAACGAAACAAAGGATATCATCGGCTATCTGACGGGCAATCAGAAATGGTCGAGAGAGCGCTTCCGTGAAGGACTCCGCAGCCTGAAGGCACAGGGGATGGAATATCTGGTTGTCGATCTGCGCTGCAATATAGGCGGCTTTGACGAGGTCGGCTGTGCGCTCTGCGATCTGCTGACAACAGAGGATTATTACGGGCAGGGGCTTGGCGTCCGGAAGAAGGACGGCAGTTATGTTTGCGTGTCCGATCACTGCATTCACGGTGACGGCGAATTTGCCGGCCTGCCGGTGCTCGCGCTGACAAATATGCGCTGCGTCAGTGCCGGAGACGGTACTTCGCTCTATCTCTCGAAGCTGCCGAATGTTACACTGGCCGGCATGACGAATCCCTGCGGCTGCAATCAGGAGGTCGGCGGCCGCTGTGTGCTGTCGGGCGGCGTGGTCACGGTGGCGTTCCCGACAGGACTGATCCTGGATGAAAACGGCGATCCGAATATTGATACCCGTGCCGACCGCGTCAGCCGGAATCCGGTCGATGTGCATATCCCGCTGGATTACGATGCGGCGATGAAGATTTTCCGCGACGATCAGGATTACGAGCTCGATTGGGCGATCAGCTATCTGGAGCAGAATTCGTGAGCGCTTTGGCGCTTCATACCGGAGCTGATCTGCACCGCCGCAGCGCAGCCCGCCTTGACTTTTTTGCGCGGATATGCTATAATAATCCATGCTGGTTCGGAGGGCAAAACATTCGATAGAAATGCAATGCCGGATAAGACCGCGGGCTGAGATGCCTGCTGTTTTATCCGGTATTTTTTTGCGGAGGGATCTACTTGAACAACAGTTTTACCGAGGGCGCGATTCTGCCAAAGCTTCTGAAATTCATGCTGCCTGTGCTGTTTGCAATGTTCCTGCAATCGCTGTACGGCGCGGTAGATCTGCTGGTGGTCGGGCAGTTCGGAACAGATGCGGATGTATCGGCTGTTTCGACGGGTTCGCAGATCGTCATGACGCTCACAAACCTGATCGTCAGCTTTTCTATGGGCATCACGGTTGCAGTCGGGCAGCGGATCGGGCAGAATCGCCCTGAAGATGCCGCGCAGACGATCGGCACGGGACTCATTATCTTCGCGATTACCGGCGCCGTATTTACGCTGATCAGTATTTTCGGCGCGGGCGGGCTGGCGTTTATCATGCAGGCACCGGAAGAGGCATTTGCGCTGACAAAAAGCTATATTCGTGTCTGCGGCGCGGGCTTTCTGATTATCACGGCTTACAATCTGCTCGGCAGCATCTTCCGCGGGCTCGGTGATTCCAGAACGCCGCTGATCGCGGTCGGGATCGCCTGTGCGTGCAATATTGTCGGGGATCTGCTGTTTGTTGCGGTATTTCATCTCGGGGCGGCCGGCGCAGCATTTGCAACGGTCATTGCGCAGCTCATCAGTGTGATGATCTCGTTCTTTATCATCCGGAAAACAAAGCTGCCGTTTGCTTTCGGGAAGGCAAATCTGACATTCCGGAAGCCCTATGCGCGCATCATTCTCCGCATCGGGACGCCGATCGCATTGCAGGATTTTCTTGTGGGCATTTCTTTCCTTGTGATGCTTGCGATTGTCAATCAGATCGGTCTTACGGCATCCGCAGGCGTCGGCGTTGCAGAAAAGGTCTGTGCATTCATCATGCTTGTGCCCGCTGCATTTATGCAGTCGATGTCCGCATTTGTCGCGCAGAATTACGGCGCGGGCCATACAGACCGTGCGGTTCGGGCGCTGAAAAGCGGGATTGCCGTATCCGTATTCTTCGGCGTGATGATGTTTTTTATCACATTCTTCCGCGGCGATCTGCTTGCCGGTGTGTTCTCCAATAAGCCCGATACCGTCGGGGATGCGTGGGATTATCTGCGGGCCTATGCGATCGACTGCCTGCTCACCTGCTTCCTCTTCTGCTTCATCGGCTTTTACAACGGCCTCGGCAAAACGAAATTTGTGATGATACAGGGAATCATCGGCGCGTTCTGCGTCAGAATTCCTGTCGCATTCCTGATGAAGCATATCGGAAACGGCTCGCTGTTTCTGATCGGTCTTGCGACGCCCTGCTCTACGATCCTGCAAATTACAATGTGCTTTGCTGTTTATTTCTGTTTCGTCAGAAAACGCACGGATTCCGTATCTGTGCCGGAATGAAGCGGCTTTTCATCATAACATCATAAAAAGAGGGATTCGCCGCTGCGGGGAATCCCTCTTTTGCTGTTTCCTGAAACATCAGCCGTCAACGGATACATATTCGATCTCGTCGAATGCATCATCGAGATATTCAAAGCTGATGATATGCATATCGTCAAAGCGGCTGTCGCAATATGTCACCTGCCCGTTATCCGGATAGATCATCGGCCTTCCGAGCTTTGCGATCACTTCATCCGCATCTGCAAGATCAAACATATCCTTGATCTCATCATAAATTACTTCCGCGATATGCCTGATGTTGTTCTGATACGCATTCCGGACATCCTCTGCGGTCTGCATACAGTCGTCAGCGGGCTCGTCATCCCAGCAGATCACGGCATCGTCAAATTCGATGAGATATGCGCCGTATTCCTCGTTGTAGTCAATCATAAGAAACCTCCTTGCCGGCAAATTCCGGTTTTATATTAGTACCCATTATAGCACACCGTCAATGCATTGTCAATAGAAATGCCATAGTACTTCTGACTGTAAATCAGAAATACTATGGCTTAAAACTTTTTATTGCTTCAGCATTTCAAGCGCCTTGTCCATGAGATAATCCTGATGCTCATCAAAGAGTGCATGAATTGCAGTTTCATCAAACGGAATGATCTGTACGCCGCTGCCGTCGGTGCTCTGCCGGTCGATGCCGGAATCAATGAAAATGCTGCCGTCGCGGTCAAGCGTCACACAGCTTGAGAAGCTGAGGGTACCGAAGTCTCCGATTTTGAAATTCACCGCCTGACAGGAACCGTTCGGCTCCGTGAAGCCGAGAACGGTGACATTCTCCATGTCCTCCATGATCTTGACCATGTCATCGCCTGCGCTGACGGTTTCGGAGTTGACCAGCAGAATGACACGGCCGTCGCCGAGCAGCTGTTCACCCTGAAATGCGATCTCTTTGCCCTTGATGTAGCTGCCGGTTTCATTGGTTGCCCAGCTATGCTTTTTGTCATCCCAGACGGCGGTGCACATATTAAAATGCTCCCCCTTCGGCGCGAACATTGAGACAACGCCGTCTACCATATGCGGCGAGCCGCCCTCATTGCTGCGCAGGTCGATGACGACATCTCTGACGCCCTCTGTCTGATATCGGAGAATCGTGCTGCGGATTTCGTCCTTCATCTCGTCAAAGGCATCTGTTTCTGCGGATGAATAGGATTTTGCGTCATAGCTCATGCCCTTGAGGCGCAGGCAGGCGGTTGTGCGATTGATTTTTGTCCATTGCAGATTGCCCGCCTGGACGCCCTGATTGATCGTCCGGAAGGTCTGGACGCAGCGGTCATAAAATTCGCCGATCTTCGGCAGGACGGCGGTCTGCTCTTTGCCGGATGCATCCAGATAGGTCACCGTGACGCTTTCGCCGCCGACGCCTGCTGCCAGGACGCCGCTCCAGAAGATCTCATTGTCGATATCGGGGTAGCTGTCCAGCCGGAAAATGACCTCGCCGCTGTCTGTATCTGCGACGAATGTACTGAGGCCGTAGGCAGGCGATGTCCTGCTGACTGCATCCGGCGATTTGCCGTCCCATTTTGTGATGACTGTGCCGTTTCGGATCCCGAATTTCGCAAGGCTTTCATCAGTATTGACCGCTGCAAAGCTGCCGTCGGTGCAGCGCATAACCGCAAGACCGTAATCATTGCCGAGCGCATTCCGGACTGCTGCCGCAGCAGCATCATTGTCATCCTTAAAATGAGAATATCCGACATGTCCGTCATGGAATTCGCCGGTGAGTGCGCCCCAGACAAGGGCGTTCTGACCGGCATCCTGTGTGCGGTCGATTTCTGCAAAAAGCGGCTGGTATTTTGCATAGAGCGCATCCCAGTCAATGCCCTTGTGTTCGGTCAGGACATAGTGCTCCCGCATACAGGAAAACAGCGCTTCAAAATCCTTGAGATAGCCTTTCGCACGGTAGCGCGGATTCAGATCACAGGCAGGAATGCTCAGCAGAATGCAGAGTGCGCCGGATACTGCGAGCTTTTTGCGGTTCGCGGCAATTTCCGTAAAGAAGCCGAGCGCCGCGATCACCGCACCGAGATAGAGCGGCAGCAGAGAAATATCAGGCCCGCGCTTTGTAATGACAAATGAAAGAACCGGCAGGAGCAGCCAAAGCAGCTTCCATTTTGTACTTTTGACACGGTCAGCGTGATCCGCGAGCCGCCAGAGACCGCCGCAGCCCAGTACACAGACTGCAACCGCAATCAGGTCGATTGTTTGCATATGTACTGCCTCCTTTCAGTTCATATCGTCCACATGGAAAAAGTGGTAGCCGAGCAGCAGCCAGACCGCCGTCATTATAAGCGAGCTTACAATGATCAGCACAATCTGTGAAGCCGGCAGTTCCGGATAATAGGTGTAGAATGATTTCAGCGTGAGGTCATATGTGCGCCAGTTGTCGAATTTGCAGAGATTGAGCAGATCGGTGAGGCTCAGCATCCCGTGAAAATGCTGTGCGGCCGTAACAAACGGAAGCGATGCTTCGCCGCTGATCAGTCCGATCGTCAGAAGCGTGGTGCCCAGCGCGCCGATCACGGCGGCAAGCTGCTTCTTCGTGACGAAAATCAGGAATATAAAGAATGCAGAGAGCCGCAGCATCGGAAACAGCATCAGCAGAATGCGCAGGATGATATTGGAGAGCGGGATCGTATCTCCGATGCCGAACAGCGCGCCGTAGATCACATAGGGAATGCTGGTGAGTGACACAGCAGTCAGCGGGGCGGCGATCATAACCGGGATCGCCCGCCCGAAAAAGGATGCCGCACGGCTTCTGCCGGCTGTCAGTTCATGGTTGATTGTCTTATCCTGGAAATCATCTCCGCAGACGATGCCGATCATAATCAGGGGCGCCATCAGCGCGATTGCTGCGGCGAAGGAAATCGTCTGCGGCAGATAGGCGGTCATGGTCTCCCGGATCTCATCGGATGTATCGCTGCTCAGGAACAGCAGAATGAAAATGATGCATAGCATCATGATATTTGCGAGATGTACAATTCGCGTGCGGAAGAGCTGCCGGAATTGAAAACGAATAATATCAGTCATTGCAGCCGCCTCCTTATGAAATATCGTGTTTGCGGAAGAATGCATAGCCGCCGAGCAGCCAGCAAAGCCCGATGCCGAACGATGTGCAGAGCATCCGGATCGCCGTTTTGCCGGAGAGCACAGCCTTGACGACGGTGATATCTTCACCGTCAAAGAATCCGCCGGTTGTATTGGAAAAATCAAGCAGCGTCATCAGATCGGTCACGGCGGTATGCCATGTCAGCGCGATGCCGGATTCCGACAGCAGAAAGGATGCGAGGATCAGCGCCATTGTGCCGATAATGGAAATCGCCATCGGAATAATATCATTGCCCGCGAAAAAGCTCAGCGCCGTATAGAAGCAGACCATCCGGAATACGAAGGGGAACACCATGGAAAGATGCAGCAGCGCATTGGAAAAAGCGAAGCTTCCGCCCCAGCCGTTTTTGATTGTCAGAAAGCCGACATATACGACCGGAATCAGCGCGGTGACCGCAAACATGATGATGAGCGCTGCAAAGAATCTGCCGAGATAGACCGCGGCGCGGTTCTTGCCGAAGAGAATCTCATAATTTGCGGTTTTATCGCGGAGATCGGTGCCGCAGGCGCGTGCAGTCACCCAGCCGCCGGCGATCGGCAGCAGCAGCGTCAGAAAGGAAGCAAGATCGCAGAATGCTGCGCTGCCTGTTTCGCGCAGGAACGAGCTGTCACCGATAATCTGAATCAGAGCCGCGCCCAGAACATAGATCGCGCCGCCCCAGAGCAGCTTGTCACGAACGGTCTGCCGCAGGATCGCTTTCAGAATGTTCAGCATTGTCATCACCTACCAGTTTCATATAATAGGATTCCAGATCGGCCTCATGCATATGCAGCGTCACCGGAATCAGGCCGTTGTCGTAGAGTGTTTTCGAGATCAGCGGCAGATTGTCGAGCTGTTCAAAGATGCGCAGGCTGCCGTCCTTCATGACGTCGCAGTTTTCGATGCGGAGCTGATTTTGCAGGATCGCGAGCGCCGTGGCGTCATCATTTGTATGGATGTGATAATACTCGCCGCAGATCTTGTGCAGTTCTTCCGCCGAGGCGAACTGCCGGATCTGACCGTTCCGGATAAAGAGATAATCGGTGCAGAGCTGTGAGAGCTCCGCGAGGATATGCGAGGAGATCAGGATCGTGACATTTTCTTCCTCATTGTACTTCCGGAGCAGCTCACGGATTTCGATGATGCCTTCCGGATCGAGACCGTTGACCGGCTCATCGAGCACCATGATCTCGGGCTTTGAGAGCAGCGCACCGGCAAGCCCGAGCCGCTGCCGCATGCCGAGCGAAAACTTTTTGACATGCTTTTTGCCGACATCCGCGAGCCCGACGAGTTCCAGCACTTCGTCTACGCGCTTCGGATTCGGGATGCCCTTTTGCAGGCGGAGCTTTTCGAGATTGTCGCGTGCGGACATCTCCTCTTTTGCATACGGTGTTTCGATCATGAAGCTCATGCGCGAGCGGGCATGTGCAAGTTCCTGTTCCGTCGTGCCGCCGAAGATCGAAAAGCTGCCTGCGGTCGGCAGAACCAGTCCGCCGAGCATTTTCATGATCGTGGTTTTGCCCGCGCCGTTTGGTCCGACCAGACCGCAGATCATGCCTTTTCGGATCTGAAAGCTGGCGCTGTCAACTGCCTTCTGTGTTTTATATTGCTTGGTCAGTTCCTTTGCCTCAATGATGATTTCAGACATATCGGTTCCTCCTTTGTGCTGTTGATTGTTGTCCCGATGATGTTATGATAAAGGAAAAGTATAAAGAATCCTTTAAGAATCTCAAAGTTTACAATTTGTTCATAATTTGAGTGCTGACAGAACAATGCGCCGAAGAAAAGGCTGATGCCCATATGGAAGCCCCGAAGCGATTCACAGCAATCACTTCGGGGCTTTTCATTTGCGGGCAGTGTCCGCCTCCGTTGATCTAAAGCTTTCCAGATGCGTTTGGAAATGCAGAAGAGCTGATTATTTTCATAGTCGTAATAAGATAAATCAAAATTTGCGGGCATGACTTCTCCCAATTTACTCCATTTAATCCTATGTGCAATTCCTCCCCCACAGATCGGGGGTGACAACCCAAGGGGACAGGGGGAAACTCGCAAGCTCGCATTCCCCCTATCCCCTTAGGTTTTCGCCCCCGTGCCCCCGCTTTCCTGAACCCCATCCCCCTAAAATTGGCAGTGCTTCTGTTAAGCGCAGCAGAGGGGAGAGGGTAAGGAGAGAGGGAGCGCGAGGGAGAGAACCTTAGGGAGAGGGGAGACCTGAGCG
>CAMNFV010000110.1 GCA_946537515.1 uncultured Ruminococcus sp.
ATGGGGACTCCGTCCCCAACCCCCTGCTTAAGGGCTATTAGCCCTTAAGAATCCCGTTTTGTGGCAAACACAACAGGAGCGCCAATAAAAAATATGGTTGTGCTATTGAAATACGGCATCCCGAAAGACTTTCCATAATTATGAACGACTGAAAAGAGGTTTCAAATGACCACATACATCGACATCGGGCTGAATCTGTTTTGCAGGCAGTTCCGCGACCCGGACCGCGTGATCTCGGATGCAGCGGCGGAGGGTGTTGCCTGCATCCTGACCGGCTCGGATATGAAAGAAAACGAATCGGTGCAGCGCTATGTGCAGTCGCATGACTGCTGGGGCACCTGCGGCATTCATCCGCACAGCGCCGACCATGCGCGGCCGGAGGATTTTGTGCGCATCCGCGAGATCGTGACGCAGAATCCGAAGATCGTGGCGGTAGGGGAATGCGGCCTGGATTACGACCGGATGTTTTCGACCAGAGAGAATCAGCTCCGCTGCTTTGACCGGCACATCCGGCTTGCAGAGGAGCTCGGAAAGCCGCTGTTTCTGCATGAGCGCGAGGCGGCAAAGGATTTTATTGCGCGGATGAAGCAGCATCCGGAGCAATGCAGCCGTTCGGTTGTCCATTGCTTTACCGGCGATGCGCAGACGCTGAAAACCTATCTGGATATGGGCTTTTATATCGGCATCACGGGCTGGATCTGCGATGACCGCCGGGGCGCTGCGCTGCGTGAGGCAGTACGGCTGATTCCGCAGGACCGCGTGATGATCGAGACAGATGCGCCCTATCTGACGCCGAAAAATGTCAAAGGGCTCGGCAATGTCAATGTCCCGCAGAATATCCGCTATGTCGCCGCAGAGCTTGCGAAGCATATGCATACCGATGCGGAATCGCTCACGGCACAGGTCCTTGAAAATACGCGGCGCTTCTTCGGGCTGGATTGAACCGGGAAGCGGCCGGACAAATGTCAAAACAGGAATGAATTTCTTTTAGAAATCCATTGCACTTTCCGCAGGAATGTGCTATAATAGAAACATATATTCTTGAAGAGAAAAAGGTGGAGATAAAAATGGGCAGACAACCGCGGACAAGGATCCGCCGCCCGGTCGATGAGCGCAGGGAACCGTATCTGCGCGTATTCTTGCTGAGCTATTTGATGATGATGCTTCTGCTGATCCCGATTATGGTCTATACCGGGGGATTCCTCGTCTATTACGGCGACTTTAATTCGCAGCAGCTTCCGTTTTACTATCTTGCACACGATGCTGTCGTGAACGGGAATTTCGGCTGGAACTGGCAGACCGATCTCGGCGCGAATTTCATCGGCTCCTATTCGTTTTATCTGCTCGGCAGCCCCTTTTTCTGGCTGACGGTTCCGTTCCCGCAGGAATGGGTGCTCTATCTGATCCCGTATCTGCTGGCGCTGAAGCACGCGGTTGCGGCGGTGACGGCCTATGCCTATATCCGGCGGTTCGTCCGGAATCGCTCTGCATCTGTGATCGGAGCTTTGCTCTATGCATTCTCCGGCTTCCAGATGTACAATGTATTCTTCAACCATTTTCAGGATGTGACCGCGTTCTTCCCGCTGCTGCTGCTGGCAATGGAGCAGCGTGTCAATGAGAACCGGCGCGGTGTCTTCGGCCTGACCGTTGCGCTGCTCGGCCTGATTAACTATTATTTCTTCTCCTGCGAGGTCGTGTTTGCGGTGATTTATTTCATCATCCGCTGCACGAGCAAGGATTTCCATGCAAATGTCCGCAAGTTCTTCGGCATTGCGATTGAGGCGGTATTCGGCACGATGATTGCCTGTGTACTGCTGCTGCCGGCGGCGCTCGCCGTACTCGATAACTACCGCGTCCATAATCATATGTTCGGCATGGACATGGTCGCGTATTCCGACCGCACCAGAGTGCTGCGGATTCTCCAGAGCTTCTTTATGATTCCGGATAATCCCGCAAGACCGAATCTCTTCCGCTCTGATTACGGAAAATGGTCCTCGATTGCGGGTTATCTGCCGATGTTCTCCATGGCGGGCGTAATCTCGTTCATGGCACAGAAGCGGAAACATTGGGCGACAAAGCTGACAGTTGTCTGCACCATCTGCGCGCTCATTCCGATTCTGAATTCGATGTTCTATACCTTCAACAGCTCCTATTATGCACGCTGGTTCTATATGCCTGTGCTGATCATGGCGCTGATGACGGCTTATGCGCTCGACAATCAGCAGATTCGCTGGAAGGGCGGCATTCTCACCTGCGCGCTGGTCAATTTCGGCTTTATTCTGATCTCGTTCCTGCCGCGCAAAGAAGAAGATGAGATCAAGTGGTTTGATTTTGCCGCATTTCCGGTCTATTTCTGGATAACGGCCGGGCTGACGCTGCTGATGCTTTACTTTGCGGTCGTGGTTGTGATGTCACGCGGCAAGAGCAAGAAGACATATTCAACAGCGCTTATACTGACAATCTTCTCCTGTCTCTGCACCGGCGGCTGTATGCTGTATTTCGGCGTCGGAAACGGCGGAGACCCGATTGCATATCTGGACAATTCCTACCGTGCAAAGGATGAAGTGCATCTGGAAATGCCGGAAGATCAGCTTGCCCGCATTGACATCTCAAAGGATCACGATAATTACCCGATGTTCTGGGGGTACTCCAATATGCGCTGCTTCCACAGCATTGTGCCGCCGTCCCTCATGGAATTCTATGATGCTGTCGGCGTACAGCGCGATGTGGCTTCGCGTGCAGAGCCGGAGAATTATCCGCTTCGTGAGCTGTTCAGCGTAAAGTATTACGTGGAGTATGAATCTGAGGATGACGCAGACGAGCCGCATGATATCGTTGAAGACATGCCGATGTTCCGCTTCCTCGAAAAACAGGGCAATTACCGCATCTATGAGAATGATGCATATATCCCGATGGGTATTGCATATGACAGCTATATCGACGAAGAAGACTTCAGCCAGATGGGCAACATCGCAAAGCAGAAGGTCATGCTGCATGCGCTGGTGCTGACACCGGAACAGCGCGATGCATACGGCGCAATTCTGGAGCCGGTCACCGATGCAGATAAATACGCAATGTCTGATGATGAATTCATCGCATACTGCCAGGAGCGTGCAGCAGAGACCTGCAGCACCTTCCGGTATGATTCAAAGGGCTTTGATGCGGAGATCAGTCTGGAGAAGCCGGAAATGGTATTCTTCAGCGTGCCCTATGAAAAAGGCTGGAGCGTCAAGGTCAACGGCAAGGATGCCGATGTGGAGCGTGTCAATGTCGGCTTTATGGCGGTTCGCTGTGAAAAGGGCGAGAGCACAATCAGCTTCCGCTATGAAACGCCCGGCCTGCGTGTCGGTCTGATCGTCATGTGCTGCGGTGCAGCCGGTCTGGTGCTTTATCTGATCCTGATGGCGATTCTGGATAAGGGCACGATTCCGAAGTATCCGAAGCAGAAGCATTCTTATGATTATGCCGCGCAGGAGCCGTTCAGCGAGCATCAGCGCTATCTGCATTATGCAGCGGAAAAGACGCCGGTGACACCGCAGATGCGGCGGCGCCCGAAGCCGCAGCGCCCGCCGGTTCCGGAGGATGCAGAAGAACCTGTGCTGCCGGATCCGTTTGCGGAGTCAGATGCATATTCTGCAACAGAGGAGGACGATCAGTATGACGCCTGATTTGCAGCCGGCGCCGCATCTGAAAGAGGAGCGGCTCCGCTCAGAGGAAATATACCGCGGCAGAATCCTGGATGTCTATAAGGATACGGTTCTGCTGGAAAACGGGACCGAAGCGATCCGCGAGGTCGTGCATCATCCGGGCGGTGCCTGCGTGGTGCCGCTGACATCGGACGGATGCGTGCTGATGGTGCGGCAGTTCCGGTATCCGCATCATACCGAAACGCTTGAGGTTCCGGCGGGGAAGCTGGAATACGGTGAAGACCCGCTGCAATGCGCGGTGCGGGAACTGAAAGAGGAAGTCGGCGGAGAAGCGGATTCGCTGGAATCGCTCGGCTCGCTGTTCCCGACACCTGCCTATGACGAAGAAGTGATCTATATGTATCTCGCAAGACAGATCACCGAAACGAGCACGCAGTCGCTGGATGCAGATGAATTTCTGGACGTGGTGCGGATTCCGCTTACAGATGCAGTCCAGATGGTCATGGAGAACCGCATCAGGGATGCAAAAACGCAGATCGCGCTGCTCAAGACCACATTCCTGCTGCAAAACGAGCAAAATCGCTGAGACAAAAAAAGGCTGTCCGGCGCGCTTGAAACACGCCGGACAGTCCTGAAAATCCTGATGATTAGAATGCGGGCTTTGCATCGGATCCCGCGTCGGCAGCAGCGTCAGCGGCAGGCTCCTCTGCCTCTGTCATCTCTGCTTCAGCCTGGATCAGCGCAAGCTGTTCCTGATAGGCGTTGAGAATCTGGCTTTCCAGATACTCTCTCGCCTGTGCGGAGATCGGGTGGACGATGTCGCGGAAGATGCCGCCCTCATCCTTGCGGCTCGGCATCGCGACGAAGAGACGGCTTTCGCCCTGAACGACTTTGATGTCGTGAACTGCGAGCATCTGGTCGAGTGTGATAGAGACAATCGCACGCAGTCTCCCGTCTGTCATCATTTTGCGAATTTTCAGATCGGTGATTTCCATGGTAATGTTCATTCCTTCCGTTGAAGTGATGTTGCAGTGTATCTAGGTCTTCAATCGGTACATCGCCGGAAGCGCCGGAGCTGCGTGATTCCGCAAAGGTACCGCTTTGGCTATATCATAGCATGAGAATGTGTTGATTGTGTGAATATTTCATGTCAATATCTGTTAAGCGAATCAGATTTTATAATGTAAATATGTATATTTTGTGTGTGAAAGCGCAGTTTTGAGCATATTATGCAAATCTGTCCAATTTCAGAACAAAATCAGAAGAATCAGAGAGGATCGTGTTTTTATGGGTTCCATTTTAGAAGGTAAGCAGCATGTGCATATGATCGGCATCGGCGGCAGCGGTATGTACCCGCTGGCACAGGTGCTTCATGCAAAGGGATATTATCTGACTGGCTCGGATAACAACGAGACCGATACGCTGGCGGCAGTCCGGGCGCTGGGGATTCCGGTGCAGCTGGGGCAGCGTGCAGAGAATATTGAGGGTGCCGATCTGGTTGTCTATTCCGCTGCAATCGCAAAGACTAATCCGGAGCGTGCGGCAGCAGAAGCCTCCGGCGTGGCGATGATGGAGCGCAGCGAGCTGCTCGGCCTTGTATCGGAGTGGTATTCTGATGCAGTCTGCATTGCCGGTACGCACGGCAAGACCACGACTTCCTCGATGCTCGCGCAGATTCTCTTTACCGCCGGGATTGATCTTTCTGCGGTGATCGGCGGCAAGCTTCCGGCAATCGGCGGCAGCGGCAGAGCGGGCAAGAGCGATGTATTTGTCTGTGAGGCCTGCGAATATGTAGACACATTCCTGCATCTTTCGCCGGATATTGCCGTGATCCTGAATATCGACGAGGATCATATGGAATATTTCCATACGCTGGAGAATCTCAAGGCATCCTTTACGAAATTTGCACAGAAATCAAGTAAATACGTCCTTTATAACGGCGATGACAAGAACAGCTGTGATGCAATGGCAGCCGTCACCGGCAAGACGATGATCCGCTTCGGTACAGGGGCGGACTGCGAATGGCGTGCGGCCGATATCACCCACACCGAGGAACAGACCACGACCTTCCATGTCTGGCATGGCGGCGAATGCCTCGGAACGGCAACGCTGCTTGTTCCGGGTCTGCACAATGTGCTGAATGCACTCGCAGCAATCGCCTCTGCAATGCTTGTCGGCCTGAATTTTGCACAATGCCAGGCCGGATTGCTTGCATTCCACGGCGCAAAACGACGCTTTGATGTTCATGCAAATGTCGGCGGCATTACCGTCGCGGATGACTACGGTCATCACCCGGCAGAGATCGCCGCAACGCTGAAAGCGGCAAAGGCGATGCCCTTCCGCAGAGTCATTGCGGTGCATCAGCCCTTTACCTATTCCAGAACAGAACGCCTGCTTGATGATTTTGCTGCGGCGCTTCAGATTGCGGATATCGTGGCGCTGACGGATATCATGGGCGGCAGAGAGACCAACACACGCGGGGTCTTTACCCGGATGCTGGCGGAAAAGATTCCGGGCTGCATCTGGTTCCCGCAAGATGAGACAGAGCCGGAAAATGACACCCGGAAGTATCAGAATTTTGATGCGGTCTGTGAGGCAGTCTGCAAGACCGCGCAATCGGGTGACCTGATCATCACGCTGGGCTGCGGCGATGTCAATAAGCTTTCCAAGCAGATCGCTGACACGCTCCGTGCCCGAGCAGAAGGATGAAATCATCGGAGAAGGGAAGATTGTTATGCTGAATGACAGGGCAAGAACGATTTATAACTATATCCGTTCACGGATCGACGACGGATATGCCCCGACGGTGCGCGAAATCTGTCACGCATTGGATATCGGCTCGACTTCAACGGTTCACCGCTATATCAACCTGCTTGTCGAGGAAGGTCTGCTCGACAAAATGGATAAGCAGAACCGTGCCATCCGGCTGCACGGAAGTACCGTGCGCAATGTTCCGCTTGTCGGAACGGTAACGGCGGGTGTTCCGATCACAGCGGTTGAAAATATCGAGGATCACATTAGCTATGTCCCTGACAGGCATTATACCGGCGAATTGTTTGCGCTGCGGGTACGCGGCGAGAGCATGATCAATGTCGGCATTTATGACGGCGATATCGTGATCGTTGAGCAATGCAATACAGCGGAAAACGGCGAGATCGTTGTCGTACTCGTCAACGGCGATGAGGCAACAGTCAAGCGCTTTTACAAAGAAAACGGCGGTTATCGGCTTCAGCCGGAGAATGACACAATGGAACCGATTTATGTCAAAGAGGCGGCGGTGCTCGGCAAGGTTGTCGCACTTCTGCGTTATCTGGATCAGTAAAGAGAAAGGAAGAACATTATGATTAATCGCGTGAAAGTTGTACTGTGCGGCAGAGAATATGTGCTGCAAACGGAGGATGCACCGAGCTATGTCTATCAGCTTGCCAAGAATCTTGAAAAGCGCATCTCGGATATCACAGAGGAAAATCCGCGTGTTTCCGCACATTCTGCTGTCATGATGGTCGCGCTCTCCACGATGGATGAGCTGACCAAGGCAAATAACAGCGTCGAAGTCATTCGTTCGCAGGTGAAGGAGTATGTCGATGAAGCAGGCAAGGCGCGCCTGGAGCGCGATGCAGCGCTCAGAGAAATCGACGTTCTCAAGGCAAAGATTGAGCAGCTTGAGAATCTCAATAAGCTGAAGTCCCTCAAGGACAGCATCGGTGAGGAGCAGCAGGGCAAGAAGAAGCACAGCGCACCCGCTCCGGCAGAGGAACCCGCAGCCGATGCACCTGCCGAGGAATCTGCGGCAGAGGAAAGCGGCGAGACCCAGCTGACCTTTACTGCATCCGAGCAATGAGCAGTTTTCCGGAACTGCTGGCACCCGCCGGCAGTATGGAGGCGCTGACGGCTGCACTCCGCTGCGGTGCGGATGCGGTTTATGTCGGCGCACGGCAGTTTTCGGCGCGTGCCAATGCGGAAAATTTTGACCGTGCCGGACTGTCAGAAGCAGCTGCGCAATGTCATCTGGCCGGCGCAAAGCTGTATCTGGCGATCAATACGCTGCTGTTTGATTCCGAGTTTCCGGCGCTGGATGATCTCCTGCAAACCGCAGCAGATATTGGCGCGGACGGCTGCATCGTGCAGGATCTCGGGACTGCGGCGTATATTGCGAAGCGCCTGCCGACGCTCCGTTTACATGCTTCCACACAACTGACAATTCATTCGCCTGCCGGCTTGCGGTTTGCAAAGCGGGCAGGCTTTTGCCGCGTTGTCCTGGCGCGGGAGCTCTCCGGCAGACAGATCGCAGAAATCTGCGCGGAGGCGGCGCGCTGTGACATGGAGACCGAAGTATTCGTGCACGGCGCACATTGTATGTCAGTCTCCGGCCAATGCTGGATGTCTGCGGCAATGGGCGGCAGAAGCGCAAACCGCGGATGCTGTGCGCAGCCGTGTCGTTTGCCGTTTACTGCGGATTCAGCTGACCGGAATGCCTGTGCGCTGTCGCTGAAGGATCAGTCTCTGGTGCGGCATTTGCCGGAACTGCTCGAAATGGGCGTACAATCGCTGAAAATCGAAGGCCGCATGAAGCGTCCAGAGTATGTTGCGGCGGCGGTCACGGCATGTCGTGCGGCGCTGCACGGGGAATTCTATGATCTTCGCGAATTGCAGGCTGTTTTTTCGCGCAGCGGCTTTACGGACGGTTATTATACCGGTGTGCGGAAGGATATGTTCGGTACCCGCCGCAAGGAGGATGTCACCGCGGCACAGGATGTTCTGCGGGGATTGCATGAGAGATATCAAAAACCTCGTAAATGCGCGAAATTGGATGCGCATTACGTGATTTTGGAGGGGAAGGCTGCATCCCTCACCGTTACGGACGGACAAAGCAGCGTGACCGTAACCGGAGATGCGCCGCAGCAGGCGATCTCCCGTCCGACCGATCTGCCGCAGTTGCAAAAGCAATTTGAAAAGCTCGGAGATACGATCTATACAGCAGGAAATCTCACAGCGGAACTCGCGCCCGGCATGATGCTCCCGGCATCCGCGCTGAATGCAATGCGGCGTCAGGCGGCGGAGACTATGGATGCAGCACGCATCAAGCGCAATACGCCGGAACACCGAATGGGGGAGCGTCCGGAGCCGCCGCACGCGCAGCAGATGAAGCAGGGGAAGCACCGGTTCCGCCTGCAAATCCGCAGGCTCGATCAGCTCTCAGAACTCGGCACGCTCGCGGATGAACTGGATGCGCTGCTGCTGCCGCTGCATCTGGTGCAGGACTATCTGGCAGGCGCACAGCCGATTCCGATTGCGCGATGTCAGATCGTGCCGCCGCGCTTCATCTGTGATGAGCAGGCGGTGATCCGGTTGCTGCGTTCTGCGAAGGAAGCAGGCTTCACACAGCTTGCCTGCCAGAATGTTGCGGATATTGAGACCGGTACGGCGCTGGGATTTTCGCTGCACGGCACGCTCGGTCTGCATGTGACAAACGGGTTTGCAGCGGAGGTGCTGGAAAAATGCGGACTCGCGGACGCGCTCTGTGCGCCGGAGACACCGAAAATCCCGGCGCAGATGCTGCCGCTCGGGCTCTATGCATACGGCAGGCTCCCGCTGATGCTGACGCGGAATTGTCCGGTGCAGGCACAGATCGGATGTGCCCGCTGCCGCCATACGCTGACCGACCGCAAGGATGCAGCGGTGTATACGGATTGTACGCGCCTGCTGGAAAAACCGGATTATGCCGAATTGTTCAATGCAGTTCCGGTGTGGCTTGCTGACCGGCCGCAAACGCTCAGCGGGGCGGCCTTTGGCCTGCTCTCTGTGACGGATGAATCTGCGGCGCGGGTGCGCGAGGTGCTGCTTGCATATCTTCGCGGGGAACAGGGCTATGCGCCTGCTGCCTATACCCGCGGCCTGCGTGTCGGATAACCCCGATCACAAATCATTTAGCTGCTATTTCACTTTATATAATAGAATAAAAAACGTTCCATTCAAGCAAAACAGCTTAAATGGAACGTTTTTTATTTCGGATAATGGTGATTAAATCGGTATCTCCGCTGGGTCAAGAATGGGGCAGCGCCCCATTCTGAAGTATCGCGCAGCGATACATTATTCAGCGGTTCCTTAGATCTGACGGATCACAGCGTGCCGCGCTCTGCGACAATCTCTGCAAGCTCCCCGACATTCTTCATGCCGGAGACTTCCTTCATCTTGAAGCGCATCTTGAATGTGCTCTCGATCTCGGAGATCAGGTTGAA
>CAMNFV010000111.1 GCA_946537515.1 uncultured Ruminococcus sp.
AGCTCTCTCACCAGTATGCAGACCTCGTTTACAACGGCCAGTGGTTCACCCCGCTTCGTGAGGCTCTGGATGCATTCGTAGACAGCACCCAGCAGACTGTCAACGGTACCGTCAAGCTGAAGCTCTACAAGGGCAACATCATCACCGCAGGCATCACCTCGCCGGATACCCTCTATGATGAGGAAGTCGCAACCTTCGATGAGGACAATGTCTACAATCAGGCTGACAGCGCAGGCTTCATCAACCTGTTCGGCCTGCCGATCAAGGTCAAGGCAAAGCTTGACCAGAAGCGCGGCAAGTAATCAATCAAACAATCAGACAGAAAGGGCGGCTATCGCAGGTCGCCCTGTCTGTTTTTTCAAAGTATCCGCCAATCTTTCGGAAAGGAGCCGGCTTATGAGCAAAAGAAAGCATAACGGAGTCTACGACGCAGAATGGTCCCCTGCACTGAATATGTATGTCATGGATGAAATGTGCGGCAGCCATCTGATTTACAGTGACGTTTATGAAATCAGTGAAGATGCTTTCAATCATTTTGAGGATCCGGGCTTCAATCCCGGGGAGCATATCATACGGTTTCTCTTTTCGTCAGCCGGAGTACGAACTCCCGAGCAGCAGAGATTGTATGAAATCAGATTTGCGGAGATAAAAGGCAAATCACTTGGAAAGGAATAAGCAGCTATGGCAAAAATGTGGGCAGGCAGATTTTCAAAAGAGGTCGATGAAACTGTCAATGCATTCAATTCCTCGATCTCCTTTGACGGCAGAATGTATGCACAGGATATCCGCGGCAGCATTGCACACGCGACAATGCTCGGCGACTGCGGCATTATCCCGCAGGATGATGTGCAGAAGATCATTGCAGGACTCAAAGGCATTCTCGCCGATCTGGAATCCGGCGACCTGCTCATGGATCCGACTGCCGAAGATATTCATATGTTCGTTGAGGCGGAGCTGACCAAGCGCATCGGTGATGCAGGCAAGCGTCTGCATACGGCCCGCTCCAGAAACGATCAGGTTGCGCTTGATGTCAGACTGATTCTCCGCGATGAGATCGCAGAAATCAGAAAGCTGCTGCATGCACTTCTCAATACACTTGTTAAGATTGCGGAACAGCACACCGATACCATTATGCCGGGTTATACGCATTTGCAGCGTGCCCAGCCGGTCACGCTCGCGCATCACATTCTCGCATATGTCTGGATGCTCCTGCGCGATGACGGCAGACTTGTCGATACTGCAAAGCGCATGAATTACTGCCCGCTCGGTGCCGGTGCACTCGCCGGTACGACCTATCCGATCAACCGCCAGCAGACTGCTTCGCTGCTTGACTTCACGGCACCCGTGCCGAACTCGCTGGACGCTGTCTCAGACAGAGATTTCTGCGTTGAGCTTGCAAACGCACTCTCGCTGCTGATGGTGCATCTCTCTCGCTTCTCCGAGGAGATCATCCTCTGGTGTTCGTGGGAATTCAAGTTTATTGAGCTTGACGATGCCTATGCAACCGGATCTTCGATCATGCCGCAGAAGAAAAATCCGGATGTCACCGAGCTGATCCGCGGCAAGACGGGCAGAGTCATCGGCGATCTGACGACGCTGCTTTCGATGCTGAAAGGTCTGCCGCTTGCATACAATAAAGATATGCAGGAGGACAAAGAGGCGATCTTCGATGCGATTGATCAGGCGAAGCTTTGCCTCAAAACCTTCGATCCGATGCTCGCAACCATGCGTGTCAATAAGGAAAATATGCGTGCAGCTGCTGCAAAGGGCTTCATCAATGCAACAGACTGCGCTGATTATCTCGTCAAAAAGGGTCTCCCCTTCCGCGATGCCTATAAGATCACGGGTACACTCGTTGCAAGATGCATCCGTGAAGGCCTGACGCTCGAAACGCTGCCGCTGGATGCCTATAAAGAGGCTTGCGATTCGTTCGATCAGGATGTATACGAAGCCATTGCACTTGAAACCTGCTTAAACGGCAGAATCTCCGAGGGCGGCCCTTCCGCAGCCGCTGTGAAAGATCAGCTCGCCGCTGCAAAGGCAGCTATCGAGGCACTCTGATTATGAAAGCACGTATCCGTTATATTTTCATCGTGACAGCAATCGCGTTTGTGATCTGGCTGATCGGTGAACTGATTCTGATGTTCAAGTTTCCGGACTCCGGCCTGCTCGCTGCCCGGATCTGGGTCATAACCGTCCTGGTCAGCGCCTGCATCTGGAATCTGATGCACTTCTACCGTGCTGCGAAAAAAGAACGTGAGGAAAAAGAAAATGAAGAATACAAAGGTATATATTGACGGCCAGGCCGGCACAACCGGACTGAAGCTCTTTGAGCGTATCAAGGATCGCAGCGATATCGAGCTGCTGACGATCGACCCGGCGCTCCACCGTGATAATGCAGAGCGTGCGCGTCTGATCAATGCGTCGGATGTAACCTTCCTCTGCCTGCCGGATGCGGCTTCCATTGAAGCGGTATCTTTCGTTGAAAATCCGAATACGCGCATCATTGATGCTTCGACTGCGCACCGGACCAATCCGGACTGGGCATACGGCTTCCCGGAGCTCTCCCAAGCGCACCGCGAGAAGATCCTGACTTCCAAGCGTGTTGCGGTTCCGGGCTGCTATGCTTCCGGTTTCGTATCCCTCGTTTATCCGATGATCCAGAGCGGTCTCATGCCGAAGGATTACCCCGTTACGTGCCACGCAGTTTCCGGTTACAGCGGTGCCGGCAAAAATGCGATCGCTGTTTATGAATCCGCTGAAAAGCCGCTTGATTATGAAAGCCCGCGCCAGTATGCACTCGGTCAGAAGCATAAGCATCTGCCGGAAATGCAGAAGATTTCCGGGCTCACATATCCGCCGATGTTCAATCCGCTCGTTTGCGATTATTATGCCGGTATGGTCGTATCTGTACCGCTGCACCGCCGCCTGCTCAACGGCAATCCGTCGCTTGAGGAAGTTCACGCGATGTTCGCGAAGCATTATGAAGGCCAGCGTTTTGTCAAGGTGCGTGCGATGCAGGGCGCGGATGTCCTCGAAAACGGCTTCCTGCCTGCAAATACGCTCGCAGGTACAAATCTGCTTGAAGTATTCGTCTGCGGCAATGATGAGCAGATCCTGCTCGCCGCAAGACTGGATAATCTTGGAAAGGGTGCATCCGGCGCAGCGCTGCAATGCTTCAATATCATGACAGGCGCACCGGAAGAGACCGGACTGGAATAAAGGAGTCAAAACTATGAAACTGCAAACATTTCCCGGATATACATTCACAGACGGCGGCGTCTGCGCAGCACAGGGCTTCAAGGCAAACGGCGTCTGCTGCGGCCTGAAGCATGATGCACTTGCAGAGGATTCGGTCTCCGAACAGAATCTCGCTGCGAACAATGCGCTTCCGGAAGAGGACGATCAGCCGAAAAAGAATGATCTTGCGATGATTCTCGCAGACTGCCCCTGCAATACGGCAGCTGTTTATACGTCCAATAAAGTCAAGGGCGCTCCGATCCTCGTGACGAAGGAGCACCTGAAAAACGGCAAGGCACAGGCCGTAATCGTCAACTCCGTCAATGCAAACACCTGCAATGCAGACGGCGTTGAGAAGGCAACCAGAATGTGCGAGCTCGCTGCGGAAGGCCTCGGCCTTGATGCAGAAGATATTGTTGTTGCATCGACCGGCGTCATCGGTCAGATCCTGCCGATCGAACCGATTCAGGCAGCGATTCCGGCGCTCGTTGAGGGCCTTTCCTATGAGGGCAATGAAGAAGCCGTCCACGCGATCATGACGACTGATACTTGCGAAAAACAGATCGCTGTGAAATTCCGCATCGGCAAGAAAACCGTCACACTCGGCGGTATGCTCAAGGGCAGCGGCATGATTCACCCGAATATGGCAACAACGCTGACCTTCCTCACAACCGACTGCGCAATCTCTTCGGAGATGCTCCAGCAGGCACTCTCTGATGTTGTCCGCGTCACGCTGAACCGTGTCTCCGTTGACGGCGACCAGTCCACAAATGATATGGTCTGCCTCATGGCAAACGGTCTTGCCGGTAACAGCGAGATCAAAACGGAATCCGCCGATTATGCTGCATTCCGCGGTGCGCTCTATGCGATCATGCTCAATCTCGCAAGAATGTGCGCAGCCGACGGCGAAGGTGCAACCAAACTGATCGAATGCGTCGTCAGCGAAGCACCGAGCGAGCAGGTTGCAGAGACCATTGCAAAGAGTGTCATCGAATCGAGCCTCTTTAAAGCTGCCATGTACGGTGCGGATGCAAACTGGGGCAGAATCGCCTGCGCAATGGGCTATTCCGACTGCGAATATGATGTCAATAAGGTCAATGTCGATCTTGCATCTGAAAAAGGACGCATCAGCGTTGCAAAGAACGGCTGCGGCGTACCGTTCTCCGAGGAACTCGCAAAGAAGATTCTGCTCGAAGATGAAGTTCAGGTTCTGATCTCGCTCGGTGACGGCGAATCTGCCGCTGCTGCATGGGGCTGCGACCTCACCTACGACTACGTGAAGATCAACGGCGACTATCGCAGTTAAAATGATATTTGACCGCATTTGCGGGAAGGAGTTTCAAGCTATATGATACAGAAAATGGAGATCCCTGAAAGCATTTCGACAAAGATCCGCTCGCAGGTTCTGATCGACGCACTCCCCTATATTCAGCGCTATAATCAGAAAATAATCGTCGTGAAATACGGCGGCAATGCAATGACCAATGAAGCGCTGAAGGAAGCTGTCATGAGCGATATCGTGCTGCTT
The DNA here is from genome assembly GCA_946537515.1 of uncultured Ruminococcus sp. Classification (GTDB taxonomy): domain Bacteria; phylum Bacillota; class Clostridia; order Oscillospirales; family Ruminococcaceae; genus Firm-04. The sequence goes on from CAMNFV010000111.1 coordinate 4,769, forward strand.
TCCCTGGTCGGCATCCGTGTTGTACTCGTACACGGCGGCGGCCCGGAGATCAGCGATATGCTGCACCGCCTGAATATCGAGAGCAAGTTCATCGGCGGTCTGCGATATACCGATGCTGAAACAGCGGATGTTGTACGAATGGTGCTCGCCGGTAAGGTCAACAAAGAACTTGTCGCGCATCTCACCAGACATTCCGGTCAGGCGATCGGTCTCTCCGGCATCGACGGCGCGCTGCTTCAGGCACGCAAGAAGGATTCCAAGCCGGATCTCGGACTCGTCGGTGAGATTACCGCAGTCAACACAAAGCCCATTCTGATGGCGCTCGATCACGGCTATGTACCGGTGATCGCGACGGTCGCCTGTGGCCCGGACGGTCAGGTCTACAATGTCAATGCAGATACCGCTGCGGCATCCATTGCAGCTGCACTCGGCGCAGAGAATCTCATTCTCATGACCGATATTGCCGGTCTGCTCCGCGATAAAGAGGATCCGTCCACGCTGATTCCTTCGGTCAATATCAGCGAAGTGCAGAACCTCAAGCGTCAGGGCATCATCTCCGGCGGCATGATCCCGAAGATCGACTGCTGCGTTGAAGCAATCCGGCGCGGCGTCAAAAAGGCTGTCATCATCGACGGCAGAGTGCCGCATTCCATTCTCGTCGAGATCTGCTCCAATGAGGGCGTCGGCACACAGTTCCTGAGCGTTTATTGATTTCTTGTCATTTACATAAGGAGATATAATTATGAATACCATACAGGCAACTGACCAGTATACGATGAAGGCATTCGGCCGGATTCCGCTGGTCGAGGCGCAGGGACATAACTGCACCTGCACCGATGAAAACGGCAAAACCTATATTGACATGGGCAGCGGCATCGGCTGCAATGTCCTCGGCTGGTGCAATGATGCGTGGACAGAAGCTGTCTGCAATCAGGTCAAAAAGCTCCAGCACGCCTGCAACTATTACTACACGCAGCCGCAGGCTGAGCTTGTTGAAAAGCTTGCAAAGGTCACGGGCTTCTCGCGGATGTTCCTCGGTAACTCCGGCGCAGAGGCAAATGAATGCGCGATCAAAGTCGCAAGAAAATACAGCTCCGACAAATACGGCAAAGAGCGCGGCACGATCATTTCTCTGGTCAACAGCTTCCACGGCAGAACCATGGAAACGCTCGCCGCTACCGGTCAGGATGTATTCCACCAGTATTTCTATCCGTTCCCGACAGGCCATGTCTTTGCAAAGGCGAATGATCTGGACGATCTCAAATCCAAGCTCGACGGTACTGTCTGCGGCATTATGATCGAGGTCATTCAGGGCGAAGGCGGAGTCTGTGCGCTTGATAAGGACTATGTTCAGGCAATCCGCAAGATCTGCGATGAGCAGGACATTCTTCTCATCATTGATGAAGTTCAGACCGGCTGCGGCCGTACCGGTACCTTCCTTGCACAGGAACAGTTCGGCATCAAGGCTGACGTTACCACAATGGCAAAGGCAATCGGCGGCGGTCTCCCGATCGGCATCTGCCTTGTCAATGAGAAATGCGAAAATGTCATTACGCCCGGTACACACGGCTCGACCTTCGGCGGAAATCCGGTTGTCTGTGCAGGCGCAGTCGCTGTGCTCGATCAGATCACCGCGCCCGGCTTCCTCGATTCCGTTAAGGAAAAGGCTGCTTATCTCCGCGGCGAACTCGCAAAAATTCCGGAAATTGAAAGCCTCTCCGGCATCGGCATGATGATCGGCATCACGCTGAAATCCAAGGATGCGCACGATGTCATGCTCGCAGCAAATGACGCAGGACTGCTGATTCTCACAGCAAAAGAAAAGGTCCGTCTGCTGCCCCCGCTCACGATCACCAAGGAGGAAATGGACGCTGCACTCGCAATTCTGCGGCAGGTCCTTGCATAATCATTACAGAAAGGATTTGATTCTATGAAGCATCTTCTGAAGCTGCTTGATCTCTCCCAGGAAGAGATTCTCGATCTGCTCAACCTTGCAGATCAGCTCAAATATGAGCGGAAGCACAACATTCCGCATCCGCATCTTGCCGGTAAGACGCTCGGCATGATCTTCCAGAAGGCCTCGACCCGTACCCGCGTTTCCTTTGAAACCGGTATGACACAGCTCGGCGGCTATCCGCTGTTCCTCTCTGCGAATGATATGCAGATCGGCCGCGGCGAACCGGTTCAGGATACTGCACGCGTGCTCTCCCGCTATCTTGACGGCATCATGATCCGTACCTTTGCACAGAAGGAAGTTGAAGATCTTGCGGCATACGGCAGCATTCCGATCATCAACGGTCTGACTGATTTCTGCCACCCCTGCCAGGTTCTCGCAGACCTCATGACAATCCGTGAGTATAAGGGCAGCTTTGAAGGCCTGAAAATGTGCTACATCGGCGACGGCAACAACATGGCAAATTCCCTGATCGTCGGCGGCCTCAAGGTCGGCATGGAAGTTGCTGTTGCCTGCCCGGATGCATATCAGCCTGACAAGCAGGTTCTCGATTTTGCAAATCCGACCGGCAAATTCACGATGACCAATAAGCCGATTGAAGCGGCAGTTGATGCAGACGTCATTTTCACGGATGTCTGGGCATCTATGGGTCAGGAAGGCGAAGCAGAACAGCGCAAGATCGCATTCGCAGGCTATCAGGTCAATGATGAGCTGCTCGGTGCCGCCCATGCAGAGTGCATGGTGCAGCATTGTCTGCCCGCACACCGCGGCGAGGAAATCACCGCAGAGGTCTTTGAGGCTCATGCAAATGAAATCTTCGATGAAGCAGAAAACCGTCTGCACGCACAGAAGGCTGTCCTCGTCAAGACGCTCGGTGCACGCTGAATCACATACAAAAAGACGCGGAATCGCTTGGATTCCGCGTTTTTTTATGATACCGGTTTCTCAAAATGCTGATAGTCAAGCGGCGTATCCCAGTCCCCGCCCCACTCAAAACCATGTGCGGTAAACAGCTGATAGCAGAGATCATTCCGGTCAATCTTCATCGGGAAAAACATTTCACGATCAGCATACGGGACACCGTTTTCCGGGGAAATCTGCGCTGAACCGTCCGCAGCAAATGTGACATAGGGATTATATCGCGGGTTGATGTCGATCGCGAGCCCCTGCGCGTGATAAGAAAGCGTCGTGGATCCGGCGATCACACGGTAATTGAAGCAAGAGGTATTGTTCGCCGCCATGGATGCATCATCATCCCCGCCATATGCATCAACGAGCACCATGCGTTCAATCGCATAGTTTGCATCATAGAGCCCTCGGAAAATATCGAGCAAATCATCCGCAATCGCCTGATTGCAAAGCAACTCCCCTGTCCGGATCTCACCCGCCGGGTCATAATGCAGCACACGCAAATAGCGGAGATCATCGAGCGAAATATTCGGATTCTCGTGATAGGAAACACCGTTGATGCGCGAAAAAACAGCATCCGGAACCGCTTCCGCAGTAAAATATTCCGAAAGATTTGCAGGATCAATCTGCTCCGGCGAAATCTGGGATGCGGCGGGTAACGCAGCAATCTCTGAAGGCGTGGCATAGACCGCAGCCTCTGTCACAGCTTCTGTTGTTGTGATCTCTGTCACTGTTGTTGTGCTGAGTAGACCTGTCTGCCGCGCCATCACTTTGACAGTAGGCTCTTCCACAGCATCATTCGATCCGCAGCCGCCCAGCAGAATAGCCGCTGCCGGAATAATCCATACACTTTTGATATTCATTGATATCCCCCCGCTTCAACTATAAATGCATTATAGCATATTAACCGTGAAATTTCAACCCTCGCCGCGAAATTGCGATGTTTTCGGGCGTTTTCATCGGTCAGATTCGAGGATTGGTCAACAACCGGTCAACTTTGATGTTCCTGAACGATGCAGGAAGATAGAATTATCGCAGCTTTTTGTATTTTGTCAGTCAGATCCACGCTTCGGCATTGCTTTCGTCACAGCCTCGCAGCAATGCAAATCATTCTTTTTCAGCGCATGAGAATAAATCCGCAGGGTGACATCCGGTCTGGCGTGTCCTGCTCGCTTGGCAGCGTCAGCAATGCTGATCCCTGCTTGCAGCTGAAGGCTAACCGATGTATAATCGAACACCCTGATGCGATACGAGGTGATCTTTCCGTCCTTGTTTCTGCGTTCCTGAATGTTCATCTGTCCGCCGCCTTTCTTGTCATGGCGGTGTTCACTGTCTGTCTCATTTTACCTCCGTTCCGACAGCGTATATATCACCATCATTATAGCACTTTTACGATTTAAAGTCAAACTATATTTATCTGATCCCCAGATTGATCTGTTTTCCGCAGCGGCGGCGGGTGTTCGACCTCTGCCAACTCTTTCATATCAAAAATGTCCTTACTCTTCTTGACCTGCTTGTACTTTCTCATTTTTCTTCCTCCGCTCAGAAAAATGCGGTTTCAGGCTGAGTCTGGAAAATGAAGGGGAATTGTTCAGGGCGGCGGGTTCCCTGAACTGAGATTTTTGAGGGGTTCGCGCTCAAAAATCACCGAAAGCGGAAAGAATGCACCACTTTCTGTGCTTGCTATTCCTACAAAATCAAAAAAATACGGATACTCCGGATTTGCCCGTTTTTCTCCTGAATCGCATACCCCTAATCAATATCTGTGAATGTAACTTTCTTACAGTTGTGCTTTCTGCTGCTCAAATATGAAATGTGATAATCGTTCAGCAGCTGTTCGGCGTTGCAGTTCAGTTATTAGAGAATGATGCTGCGACATCAATTTGCAATCATTCCGCACCGCCCAGATAATCGAGCAGGGATTGCTTGCTGATGAGGATTTTCCCGCGCTCTCCCTCGCCGGTACGAATATAGCGGACACGCTCCTGCGCGACCAGTTTGCGGACGGTATGCTCGGAAATGCCCCTGACCGCTTCGGTACATTCCTTGATCGTGAGCATTTCCATCGGCTTGCTGTCTGCCTGCTTCTCGGCAGGCTCGTCATCAACGAGCTCGGTCAACAGATCGAGGATACGGTCGATGACTTCTTGCTGGTTTCGTTTCATTTTGGTTACCTCCCTGAATTTTG
>CAMNFV010000112.1 GCA_946537515.1 uncultured Ruminococcus sp.
CCTAACTCCTATCATTTAAAATCGTCCGCGCCAGCGGACACCGCAATTTCTAATTTCTAATTTCTCATTTCTAATTTTTATTTGCAATCATTATTGTAATGTGGTATGATTTTGCTGGGGGGATCTGTCAACCGGACGCGCGCAATTTCCTACTATATATATGAGATCTCAAATCACAATCAGGGGGTGACGGGATGCAGGATGCAGAATTGCTCAGACTGTATCAGGCACAGGATGAACATGCAATCGCGGAGACTGACTCCAAATACGGCGCAAAGCTGCGGCAGATCGCAAATGAACTGCTCGGCAGCAAACAGGACGCCGAGGAAATCGTCAGCGATGTACTGATGCATGCATGGCAGAAGATTCCGGTGGAACAGCCGCAGCATCTTTTTGCGTATCTGGCCGCGGTGACGCGCAATCTTTCGATGAACCGGCTCGATCTGCGCAATGCAAAACGGCGCGGCGGCGGGAAACAGCCTGCCGTTCTGGACGAGCTTGCGGAGTGTATTCCGGACGGCGAATCCGTTGAGCAGGCTGTAGAACAGCGGCTGCTGGATGATGCACTCTGCCGCTTTCTCGATTCGCTGACGGCGGAGCAGCGGACAACCTTTGTCCTTCGGTATTATTATGCAATGCCGATTCCGGAAATCGCAGCAAGGAAGTCGGTCAGCAGCAGCACCGTCAAGGTCACGCTGATGCGGCTGCGGAAAAAGCTGCGGCAGTATCTTGAATTGGAGGGATTATTATGAAAGCGCGCGATTTATTTGATGCGTTCGGCAGGCTGCCGGAATCCTATCGGCTGGAGGCGCTCGATTCGCCGGAACAGGATGCATCCGGGGAGATCAATGCGCTCTTCGCGGAAACGATCCGGCGGCAGTCTGAACCGGATACAAAGGAGATAAAAACAACGGAAAACCGCAGGATAGCGGTCAGGGATGTTCAGCCGACGATCCGGAAAAACACACAGAATCCGATCCGCAATCTGACAATCGGGCTGACGGCGGTTGCCGCGGTCATTGCGGTGACGGTCGGCGTCATGGTCTGGCGCGTGCATCAGGAGACGATTGATACGATCGGCAATCCTGCGGCATCGTCGGTGCAGTCTGCGGTGACGGAAATCAGCCCGCAGACCGATTCCGCCGGTATGCCGGTGACGGAGACAACAACAACGGGTGATGAAGCACAGTCTGCGCAGTCCGCAGAGGTCACGCAGATTGAACCGTCCGCGGAGCCGGAGCTCGCGGCACAAATACCGGAGACCAATATCTTCGGCGGCAGGGGAGCGCTGAGCATCAAAGGCGTCCTTGCCGGTCTTTCTCAGCCGATCCTGGAGGATGCAGATTACTGGTATATCGGCGGCAGAGGGCGCATCAGCAAAACGAAAGTCAACAGCAACGGCCATTATTATGAGGAACTGATCTGTCAGACACCGGGCTGTCTGCATAATATGGCGGATTGCCTGCGGTATCGCTATATGAATATGCTGACAGACGGCGAGGTGCTCTATGAGCAGATGGTTGACCAGAACGGCTATTGGAATGATGACGATTCGCTGATCCGGATCAATCCGGACGGCAGCAGAGATGTTTTCTTCTGGCCGGATAAGGAGATGCTCCGCAAAAATGCCGGCGTTGCAGCAGATCAGGCATACAATTATAATAATATCGAATACTATGACATCATAAAGCTCGGCACATCCGGCAGTTATCTGATTTCCGGACAGATGCTCAGCACCGATTCCGAAGACGAGGCGGTCTGGCTCAATCTGATCTACACGCCGGAAACGGAAGCGACGATTCTTCTGCCGGCTGAAGCGGCTTCATGGCAGTATGATGCAGGCAGCAACCGGCTTTACGGCGCACATCATAACAGAAAGACGATGAGAAATATCCGTAATGATGATGTGGATTTTTCCGTATATGATATCAACACAGGAGAGGTCGTCGGGCAAAGCTCATTTCAGGGCGTTGACAGCTATGTGATTCTGGACGGAAAGCTCTATTATGAGCAGGGAACTGACACCGTGGAGCCATACATTCTGGACGGAGAAGAAAACGGCGGACGCATCAACACAACCTATTCGCTGAAGGTCTATGATTTTGAGACAGAGCAGGGGCAGGTTTTGCAGGAGGACATAACGGATTCCATGCAGCTTATTGAATGCGGCGGCAGACTGCTTTGCAGCAGACATGCGCGTGTCGGCAAGGATCAGCTGTTCTATCTGAATCCGGAGGATATGTCCGAGGAAGTGATTTTCGAGACACCGAATACGATTCAGTTCGTACAGAGTGCGTCGCCGGATTTGATCTGGATCTCGGGCAATTTCGCAGGCGGCTTCATCATTGACGGAGAACTCATACACATAGATTTCGGGAATTTTTGATCTGATATTTTTTCGCCGGATAGAGGCTTCGGTCTTTATCCGGCGATTTTTATCTATATTAAAATGACGTAAATACGAATGATTTCGATTTCCGGAAATTGCAGAGCAAAAAAATTCAGAATTCTGTGATATTTTCCGGGCCTCAATCGTTTACAATATAGAAGCGCTTCCATATACATACAATCCAACCTGAATCGAGGTGAAATACTCCGTGGATCAGCAGGAAATGGAACAAATCTATGACAAGCATCACGAATCCGTCTACCGCTTAGCCTATGCATATACCAAAAACCGCGCAGATGCGGAGGATCTCACTTCCGAGGTATTCCTCAGGCGCTTTACATGCGGCAAGACATTTGATTCCGAATCCCACGAAACCGCGTGGATTATGCGCGTGACAATCAACCTTGCAAAGGACCTGCTGCGCTCATTCCGATACCGGTTCACCGTCCCCCTGGAGGACGCCGATCTCGTATTTGAGTCGCCGGAGGAAAGCGAGGTCTGGCACGCCGTCATGAATCTGCCCGCCAAATACCGGTCAGTGATACATCTATATTATTATGAGGGGTATTCTGTCGCAGAGATCGCGAAGATCAGCGGAAAATCTGAGACCGCGGTCCAGACACAGCTTTACAGGGCACGTAAACTGTTGAAAAATGCGCTTGGAGAGGAGTTTAGCCATGAAACAAATTCAGCAATATTGCAGCGCAATGGATAAAATCAAGCATGATCCTGCCTGCAAACAGGAGGTTCTTAATATGGCACAGCGCAATCAGATCCACATGACAAAACGCAGCGGAAAGATCGCAGGTACTGCGATTGCAGCGGCGCTGCTGGCTGCGAATATCGGCGGCGGCTATCTGCTGCTGCACGGCAGAAATCAGGCGCTCAATCCGCCTGTGGCTACAGAAATCGAATCGGAAATTGATCTTGCTTCCGCAGCGGAAACAGCTGCACTTCCCTGCTATGTCAGCCGGATGCAGGAGTATTATGCCGGGCTGACCGGCGAGCCCTGCGATTTCGACTTTACCGGCCTCGGCAGGGATTTTGAAAATGTTTCCGCCGAGGATGAAAACTGGCGCGTCGAACTGAAAGCCGTCACCGGCTGTGACTGGATTCTCTATTATTTCTATGATGTCACACCGCTGCAAGGGCAGAGCTGGGAGCAGTTCCAGCAGGAGCATCCGCGCATGGAGGCTGAGGTTTTCGGCGGCGGCCGGACCGATCATTTGGAACGCTGCGGGATTATGCCCGGTGCAGAGCATAATCCCGAGGACGGCGCATGGCATTGCTACGGCAGAGTCTTCAATTCATCCGCTCAACCGTTCTTCCATGCAGACAAAACATTCTGTTTGCGTGCGCAGATATCGACTGCTGAGCTTGATACCGAAGTCACGAGGGAACCGCTTGATTTCGTCAGCGCGGAATTTCCGCTGGAGGAAAGTGACGGCTTCAACAATATTTTTGAAGCAATCTACATCGGACAAGGCGCAAATATGCTCGGCATGGATCCGGCGATGACGCGCTATGCAGTCACGCCGTTCGGCATGAACTTTTTCAGCGATCCCTATGAGAGCGGAAAAAGAGACAGCAATACCTATACAGATTTCGGCGAGCAGTCATTTATGGATATCACATTTACAAGTGCAGATGACGGTTCAGAAACACGCATGGCTGTCTATGACGGCATCATCGGATACCACGAAGAAGAAGGCACCGGCATTCAGTATTCCTTTGCAGCGTTTGAACGTCCGCTGGATGTGACAAAATTTGCACCGGAAAACGATGTGCTGACAGCAGAAGCAGCTGCAACGGCAGACGATGTTCAAACAACAGAAACGCAGACAATAACAGAGGTGCCTGTGCAGGATTATGAAGCAATTCCGCGAAAGGCACCGGCAGACGTACCGTGTGTTGTATATGGCGCGAGGGATTCGCTGACAGGTGAGCCGTTTGATTCGCTTACGGGACCGTATCCGGATACGACACCGGAGGAATATGCGCAGTTTGAGCAGGTCGCAGTTTACAGCCGGTATGCAAAGCTGCTGGTGAACGGCAGGGAGATGAAAGGCATCGGAGAGGAGATCTCGCCGGATGAAAACAATATGCTGAACATCACCTTTGCGTGGACACCGGATGAGAATGTGAAAAATCAGAATATTTCGATCGACATTTTGCCGGAGCCGGTCTTTGATGATCCGATCGCATACGGAAAATCCGAAGGGGAAAATATTGTAATCATTGAGCCTTACAAGTTCAAGGATTATGTGGATCCCGAGACAAATGTAGTGTATCCTTCTTCGCTTCCGGAAGCGATTGCAGCTTTCAAACCTGACCCGGCAGCAGAGAATTGTGTTCCGATGCGCTATTCGATGCAGATTGATCTGAGCAAGGTCAATCTTCAGGAGTCGCCGCGCGGCAAGCAGCTGACGTTCCTGGTTGACTATCACGCTGCGGATACTTCCGGCAGCAAAAAGGATGTTATCTTCCGCGGGGAGTATATTCTGATGATTAAATAATCGAATAATCTTAATCGGGGAGCGCGGACAAAATCTGCGCTCCTTTTTTATTCAGAAATTACCAAAGGCAAAAAGCATAAACCCTGCGCTGCGGCATATACTACTTTCGCAGACGCGGCAGAGATCCCGGCGCAGCAATTTTATTGCAGCGCAAATCCCTTCCGTGCGCTGCAAATCCACGAAATGAGGAATTCAATCATGTGGGATAAGCTTGCTCTGATACTGCTGGTGATCGGCGGTATCAACTGGGGGCTCGTCGGAATCTTTGAGCTCGATCTTGTCGCATGGATGTTCGGCGGTGCCGCGTCTATCGTGAGCAGACTGATCTACATTCTGGTGGCGCTTTCTGCCGTCTGGTGTATTTCTTTTCTGTTCCGCGACCGCTCCCCTGCACGGATCGAGGCTTAAACCCCCCTTTCCCCCTCTCTTCCTGCGCCCCCGTATGCGGTTAGCTCTCCGTATGCGGGGCGCTTTTTTTCATTCGTCACGATCCGACAGCCGTTCTTTCACGATATGCCCAAAAATTGCGGAAAGATTCGTACAGATTGACAAAAAGTTCCGTTGGACTTGCGTTTTTGATGAAAATATGATATACTAAAGTGAATGATTGGATTACTATATAAAAATATAGAACGAAACAAGGAGGATAAATCTGTATCATGAATACGACACAGCAAACAACCCTCAACGGTACGCCCTGCATTATGCTCTCTGCCGGCGGATATGAGGCTTATATTGCTTATGAGATCGGATCGAATGTCATCCGCCTTCGGGATGTCAAGAATAATATCGACGTATTCCGCTATTCTCCGGATAATACCGCTGAAACGCTGATGCAGTCCGCTGAAGTCTGGGGACTGCCGACTCTTTATCTGCCGAACCGCTTTGCGGACGGTATCCTCAAAACCTCGGACGCTGTCTATCAGCTGCCGGTCAATGAGGCAGAGCCCTATCATAACCACATCCACGGATTCCTGCATAAGCGCGTACATACGGTGATTTCGCATCACGCTGACGAGAACTGCGCTGTCGTGAAAACCGCGTATGATTACGATGAGAAGGATCCGTTCTTCCAGTATCTCCCGCTGCGCTTCCGCGTGGAGCTGACCTTTACGCTCAGCGAATACGGTCTGGAGCACAAGATCGCGATGATCAATCTCTCGGAGAAGGCGCTGCCGATCTCCATTGCAACGCATACGACCATTCAGGCTCCCTTCCTCGACGGCGCAAAGCCCGAGGATATGCGCCTCATGGTTCCGATCGGAAAGCGCTGCGAGCTTAATGAGCGCTGCCTGCCGACCGAGCGCCTGCTCGATCTGAAGCTCTCCGATCTCGAATATAAGAACGGCACCAAATGCCCGGTGCTCCAGAATCTCGATAATGATATGTATCAGGCGGAAGCCGGCAAGCTCGACGGCCAGGATTTCTACGGCGCAATCGTTGAGGATGAGCCTTCCGGCAGAAAGATCTGCTATGAGGTCAGCCCGGAGTACAAATTCTGGATCATCTGGAATGACAAGGGCTTCAACGGCTACTTCTGCCCGGAGCCGATGACAGCGATGATCGACGCCCCGAACCTGAATCTCCCGCCGGAGGTCACAGGTTATCAGGAGCTCAAGCCGCATTGTGCATTTGAAGCAAATCAGCGGTTCTTTACTGTCTGATATTATAAATAGTATATCCCAAAAGCGTGAACTCCTGACAGCGAGTTCACGCTTTTTCTTTGCCTGTCAAAATAAATCTGCGAAAATACGGAAATTTTTCTGTTTTGAAGTGTAACTCTTTCGGGGTTTCATTGGTCTATAATATATAGGAGGCATAAAAAACAGGAGATGATTGCTCACTTTTGGAAATTATCGGCAAATTCTTGACAAAATTCAGGCAATATGCTATAATTATAGTGTATAGCTATGCCAATTTGACGAGGAGGTACCCGTATGAAGCATTCCAAAAGACAATTTTTCTCTGCTGCTTTTTGTGCCGGGATGCTTTCGCTGAGTGGATGCACAGAACCCGTATGTGTATACGGCCCCCCTTCTTCTATGCAGTCACAATCCGGAATGCAGTCCGTGACGGAAGAGCCGCAGGATGTGTACGGTCCGCCGCAGGCCGACGAGGAATCGCCGGCAAATGAATCTGTTGCATCCCCCGCAGAGGCAGCGGCAGATTCCGCAACTTAAAGCGTCACGATCAGCAGAGGCTTGCAGCACCCTTCAGTACTGTGATCCTCTCTGTCTCCGTGATGACTGCTGCGGCGTAAACGATCCGGATACATCGGATGAAAAGCGGAAAGCAAGGATGCTCAGTTTCCCTGAATTGAGCACGACGGAATCGCAGGGGACTGCCATTCCGAAAGACAGCATGAATCACAGGAGGCAATGCTATGAAAAAAACGATTCAAACAATTATGACAGCGGCTGCGTTTGCGGCCGCACTCGGAACAGGAGCCGGTGACACGATCACAGCACAATTCGCTGCGGAAAGCGTCGCGGCTGATTCGATCACGACTGTTCCGCAGACAACCTACGGTCCCCCCGGATGGATGATGACAACAGAAGATCCGGAGGAACTTGAAACGCTGCCGATCGTGACACCCGGTACGGTTATGCACTACGAGCTGGACACCACCACTTCCAGCACGACAACAACGGTTACGCTGGAAGGCACATCGCCGCTCCCGACAGATCTCGTGACAGACGGTGTCGCCCCTGCTTATAATGAGCCGGGCGATTTCGACAACAACGGCAGCTTTGATGCGCGCGATCTGACGCTGCTCAAGCGCTATCTGCTCTCCAATAAGACCACGCAGGGTTCTGCGGTCATGGCCGATATCGACCTGAACGGAGAAGTCGATAAGAAGGACGTCGAGGCGCTGCTGCGTCTGCTGACCGGAAAGCCCGAAGAGGAAGATCAGCCGTTTGTTGAGACGGAAATGACGACTCAGCCGACTGCTCCGGTCACGACTACCGATGTCACAAGACCGACGTATATGGTGCTTTACGGGCCGCCTGCTGCGTGGGAATGAGATAAGGCGGACGAGAGGGTGCCCCATAAGAGAGGGTTTATTAAAATATGAAAAAAACATTGCAATCAACACTTACGGCGGCGTTGTTTGCGGCTGCGATCAGTTCAAGTACCGGCGGCACCCTTTCTCCGCAGCTTGCAAATGCTGTGGATGATATTACCACGGTGCCGGAAACGACCTACGGGCCGCCCGGATGGATGATGACGACAGAAGAGCCGGAGGATACCGGAACAACACCGCTTATCACGGCGGGCACGGTTCCGATCTATACGGAGGACACCACAACGACCACGACAACATCTGATCCGGAGGATGAGCCGGTTATGTTGGCGGGCGATGTTCCTGAGTATCAGGAACCGGGCGATCTTGACCGGAACGGGAGCATTGATGCGCGCGATCTGACGCTGCTGAAACGGCGGCTCATGTACCAGGACGGCGCGCTTTTCCAAGATATTTATGATGTCAACGGTGACGGTCAGATGAACAGCGAGGATGCCAGAGCGCTGGTGCGGCTGCTGACCGGAAAACCGGAAGAGGAAGAGGAACCGGCCTCGACCTCGGTCAGCTCATCCACAACAACGCAGCTGACAACAACTTCAACAGAGATCTCGTCTCTGAAGACACAGCCTGCTTACGGTCCGCCGCTTGCATGGCTTTGAGAAATGAGTGGGTAACATCCCGCCGAATATGAAAGGATGAGGGCAATATGAAAAAAACATTGCAATCTAAGCTGACGGCTGCTCTGTTTGCAGCAGCGCTCAGCACCAGCGGCGGGACGCTCTCGCCGCAGCTCGCAAATGCTGTGAATGATATCACGCCGGTTCCGCAGACAACCTACGGACCCCCGGGGATGACTACGGCGGATACAACAACCGAAACCACATCGGAGCTGCTTTTCAGCACAGAAGCACCGACTGTCACCATGACAACTTCCACAACGCAGGAGCTGTTCTACGGCACGGAAGCGCCGACTGCCACTATGACGACGACGACAGAGGAGGAGGTTCAGATTAAGGGTCAAGTGACGATACCGAGTATTGTTACAACTACCACAACGACAGAAGATTTGGTGACGGGCGGCGTGGTGCCGATATATGTGGAACCCGGCGATGCCGACATGAACGGCAGTATTGATGCACGCGATCTGACGCTGCTCAAGCGCTATCTGCTCACTCAGAATAAGGCGCGGAATTTGGCCGGCTCGGATACATATGATGTGAATCAGGACGGCAGTCTCAATAAAGAGGACGTTCAGGCGCTGGTTCGGCTGCTGACCGGTAAGCCGGAGGATGAGGAGGATCCGATCGTGACTGCACCGACTGCGGTCAACGGTACGGAGACTTCGACGACGACCTTTACCGAAGAGCCGATCTGCCTTTACGGCCCGCCGAATGCCTGGAAATGATGATCTGACAAACAGGTGATGCACGATGAAAAAATCTCTGCAATCAATTATGACCGCGGCTATGTTTGCGGCAGCGACAAGTACTGCCGTCAATGCATCTGCGGCCGAGGCATCTCTGATGAATCAAACATACAGTCCCGATCAGCTGCTCTACGGTCCGCCGCCGCGTGACTGTGTGCTCGGTGATATGAATCTGGACGGAGAGATTGACGTGCGCGATCTCTCAGCGCTCAAAAAAGTAATTCTCTCGACGGAAGAGCATAAATATCAGCTGCGCGATTACGGTGATCCTGACGGCGACGGCTGGCTCACGATCTGGGGCGGCTCCGGTTTTGGTACGAATGCAATCGGTGACCTGAATCAGGATATGGTTGTAGACAAAGCCGATGTACAGGAGATGATCCGCAGACTGACCGGTGCGCCGAAGGA
>CAMNFV010000113.1 GCA_946537515.1 uncultured Ruminococcus sp.
TTTGCGAAGCAATACGACAGTTTGCGAAGCAATACGACAGTTTGCGAAGCAATACGACAGTTTGCGAAGCAATACTGTAGAGCAGCCCCCATTACAAATCCGTCGGAGACACCTTAATACGCGGCTCTGTCGGCGGAGATGACGTCGCGGACGGTGCGAAGGCGGTTCAGCAGCGTATCAAGCTGCTCCGCCGAACTGACCGATACAGTCGCGTGAATCATCGCATTTCCGTCCTTTTTCATATGCAGATTGAAATTCGACACCGGCAGATGCGCCTCGCCGATCACCTGTGAAACATCATTCAGCAGATTCATGCTGTTGACGCAGAGGATCTCAATATTCGCCTTCATCTCCGCGGCCGGTGCATTCGATGCCCATGTCGCAGTTACCCAGCGCTGCATCTCCTCCGGATCATTTTTCGCCAGCGCTTCCTGATATTTCCGGCATTGCTGCTTGTGGATCGTGATGCCGTGACCCATTGTCGTAAAGCCGATGATCTTTTCACCCTGCAGCGGTGAGCAGCATCTCGCAAGCTTCACTTCAATATTGTCAAGGCCGTCCACGATGATGCCGGTACTGCTCTTGGAAGGCTTCCGCATCTCCTGCAGCTGATCCTGCGCAGCATTCTGCTGCTCCGTCGGCGCGAACCGCTTGATATAATACTCGCGGATGCGCGGCATGGCCTTCATCATGGAAATGCCGCCGTATCCGACCGCAGCATAGAAATCATCCAGCGTCTCGCAGTTCGGCTGATGCAGATCCTCCCGCACGATCACGGAAAGCTGTTCCGGCGTCATCTGAATATGCATCCGGCGGAATTCATGCTCAATGGCCGCTCTGCCGGCTGCAATATTCTCCGGCCGGCGCTCCCGCTTGAACCACGAGCGGATCTTCGCACGCGCTTCATTTGTCCGGACGATATCCAGCCAGTTCCGGTTCGGGCCCTTGTTCGGATCTTTGCTTGTCAGGATCTCGCAGATTTCGCCGGTATTCAGCCGGTATGAAAGCTGGACGATCTTGCCGTCCACCTTCGCGCCGACGCATTTATGTCCGATCTGCGTGTGAATATGATATGCAAAGTCAATGACTGTCGAGCCGATCGGCAGGCTGATCGAATCACCCTTCGGCGTCATAACGACAACATCCTCCGGCGCAATATCATTCTTGATTGTCGCAACAAGCTCCTCGGGATCATCGCTCGCCTGCTGGGTTTCCAGTACCTGACGAATCCATGCAATCCGCGTATCAAGCACCGAATTGCCCTCGATCCGCTCCTTGTATTTCCAGTGTGCAGCAACGCCGTATTCCGCATTTGCGTGCATTTCCCATGTACGGATCTGCACCTCAAACGGGATGCCCTCTTTTCCGAGGACAGATGTATGCAGCGACTGATAGCCGTTCGCCTTGGAATTCGCAATATAATCCTTAAAGCGATTCGGGATCGGTCGGAACATATCGTGAATCAGGCCGAGCACGCTGTAGCACTCATTCACCGTTGTCACGATCACGCGCACCGCATATTTATCGTAGATCTCATCAATGGATTTGTGATTGATATAGACCTTTTTATAGATGCCGTAAATGCTCTTGACTCTTCCGTCGATCTGCGGCGGCGCGACAAATTCCAGCGAACGGAACCGCTCTGCGATCCGCTGCTTGATGCTTTCGATAAACGCCTCGCGCTCTTCCTTTTTGTTATCGAGCAGGCTCTCGATCTCGGCATAGGCATAGGGATCGAGATAATAGAAGGACAGATCCTCCAGTTCCTCCTGCACGGATGTAATGCCGAGGCGGTGCGCGATCGGCGCATAGACATTCATCGTTTCAAACGCAGTATTGTGCTGCTTATGCTCCGGGCGGTACTGCAATGTACGCATATTATGCAGACGGTCCGCGAGCTTGATGATCATAACGCGGATATCCTGCGACATTGCCAGCAGAATCTTCATGACATTCTCCGCCTGCTGCTGTTCCTTTGAGAACGTCGGCACCTTGGCGAGCTTTGTCACGCCCTCGACCAGCATCGCAACATCATGACCGAATCGCTTCTGTACATCCTCACGGGTAGCGGCGGTATCCTCAACAACATCATGCAGAAGCGCTGCACAAAGTGTATCGGTATCCATACCAAGTTCCAGCAGTATGTATGCAACCGCGACCGGATGAATAATATACGGCTCACCGGAAGAACGCACCTGTCCCTCATGACATTGTGCGGCATATTCATACGCCGCGATCAGCTTACTGATATCATACTGTCGGTCATCGGTCAGAATCTTCGCGATGATCATGTCTATCGTATATGTCTCATTATGAAATTCCGGCATAGGATCCTCTCCTCTCTGTCATGTCACAATTCCTTTGCGGACTTCCTGTTCTGTTTCTGTCCCGGCAGCGGGTTACTGTGCTGCCTTTGCAAGCGCATAAATGCGCCGGTAGCTTTCGGATTCATCCAGCTCGCGCTTCTGCGTCACGGGCAGCTTTGAGAGCGTTTCCGTGACCGCGTCAAAGCGCAGCAGATTGAGTTCGCTGAAAATATCCGCGATCATTCTTGCGCGGCAGCGGTTCATGCCCTTATTTTGCAGCGCCGTACAGATCTGCTGCACGGTCATCGGCATCCGCTGCACTAGCTGATACACCGCAATCAGATCATTCCGGTGCGGACACATTCTCTGATAATAGGCCGGAGCCGGCAGCTGCTCGCCGCGGCAGTATGCGTCATAGGCCGCCTGCGCCGCGATCGCCTGCTCCTGCGCTGCCTGCGATGTACGCCAATCCTCTGCGCGCAGCGTCAGCGACTGTCTGCCCATGTATTCCTTGACATCCGCGGAGATCAGGACGTCGATCTGCATCCCCGGAACGATACCGGTTTCATCCGGCCGCAGGCGGAACATCAGCACTTCATGCTGCACATTGCCGCTGCGCAGCCGCAGCTTGGTATGTGTACCGCCCGAAAGCGGCATAACTTCTGTTACGGTCATATGATTCAGCACGAACATCGGCTTTGCATTGCCCATGCCGAACGGTTCCAGCACCGATAGCCCCTGCACATTTTCCGGCGTCAGCATCTGCGGCTCCAATGCGCGCACCGCTTCCGCCGTCATAACCGGCATCACAGGATTGTGCTCCGCCGCATATTGCTGAATCGCTGCACAGAACGCATCCTTCTCCGATTCCGAAACGGTAAATCCGCCGGCGCCGGGATGTCCGCCGTAGCGCAGCAAATGTTCCTCACAGGCCTTCAGGCATTCAAATACGGAGAAATCCCCGAAGCTGCGCGCAGAACCGCGGTAGCCGTCGTCTTCCTTTGACATCAGGAAGCAGGGTTTGCCGAAGCGTTCCAGCAGTCTTGCCGCAACAATGCCGATCACGCCGTGATGCCAGTTTTCACCGGCAAACACGAGCACCCGCTTGCTCAGCAAGCCCGGATTTGCGCGGATCTCATCAAGAATCTGATCCGTGATTTCCTGTTCCGTGACACGGCGCTCCTGATTGAGCGAATGAATCTCCCCGGCAAGCAGCTGTGCTTCATCCGGATCATCCGTCAGCAGAAGCTTGGCCGCCAGCGATGCAGAAGCGAATCTGCCCGCAGCATTGATGCGCGGGATCAGCTGGAATGCAGCCGTCTGCGCAGAGACCGGCTCGCCCTCTTCCAGTCCGCAGACTGCCATCAGCGAAATCAGACCCATTCGCTCTGTGTTGGCAAGCAGCTGCAAACCGCGCTGCACGATAAATCTGTTCTCACCGTCCAGCGGCATGACATCCGCGATCGTCGCGAGCGCCGCCAGATCGCCGAACTGTTCCAGCGCCGGTTCCCATTCGCCGCCGTCCATTGCCGCGATCAGCTTCAATACCACCACGGCACCGCAGATCGTCTTATACGGCGAGGGACAGTCCGGACGGAACGGATCGACTACGGCGACCGCTTCCGGCAGTTCATCCCCGGCACGGTGATGATCGGTCACGACCAGATCCATACCGAGTTCCCGGATCAGCTTTGCCTCTTCGATTGCGGAAATGCCGTTATCAACCGTAATAATCAGCGATACGCCCTCATCATGCAGCCTGCGGATCTGCTCCTCCCGCATTCCGTAGCCTTCCTTGCGCGTCGGAATATACCACTGCGCGTCGGCACCGGCACAGAGCAGCCAGTCCGTCAGCATGACAGTCGAGCTCACGCCGTCGCAGTCGTAATCTCCGTATACACAAATGCGCTCGCCGTTATCCACCGCCGCAAGAATGCGCTCCGCGGCGCGGTCCATATCTTTCAGCAGAAACGGATCGGTGATCTCCGAAACATTCAGCAGTTCCGCGGCGCGCTCGACGCTCTCAATCCCGCGGGAGACCAGCACCTCTGCACAAAGCTGCGAGATACTGCCCTGCCGCCGGAGCTGTTCTGCTTTTTTGACATCCGGCTCCCCGATTTTCCAACGTTTCAGCAAGCTTTTTCACCTCTGCTTTCTTCATCAGCCGATAATTATCCTATTTTATAAGTATACCATTTTTATGCAAAAAATGCAAGCATCACAGCACATTTCAACGCTTCTGACAAAAAAACATCCGCACAGGGAAAAATCCCCGTGCGGACGTTGAACATCAAGTTATTATTTTTTCTTATTTTCCTTTTCAGGCTTTTCATCAGTCTTCTCTGCCGTTTCTTCCTCAGCGGCCGCAGCATGCAGCTTATTGCGCTTGCGGGTCTCCTCAACCAGCGCCTGAATGAATGCGACAGCAAGATAAGCAACAAGCAGAACTGCCTCAATACCGAAGATCGGAACGATTGACTTGGAGATACCGCTCTTAATCGTCGTAGCCACCTCAGAGGTCGCCGGAACCAGGATGTTGTAGGAATCAGAGAGCGATACATTGCGGAAGTAGTCATCCGCGGTGCGGTTGACGAGATCATTCAGCTCATCAATCTTTTCCTTCAGCTTTGCGAGATCCTTCTCAATGCGCTCAGCCTTGCCCGTGCCGGAAGAAGCGTTCTTCTTCAGCGTTGCAAGGCGCTGCTTGTAATATGCAATATTCTGATTGGTCTCAGAGAGATCCGCCTGTGCCGCAATTCTGCGGTTGATCAGCTTGTCATACTCCTCAGAGGAAACCGTGGTCTCCGTATTGGCAACGCTGTCGCTGAAGATGATGACCTGATCCTTCTCATAGGATTCAAATGCATTCTCAACAGCAGCAAGTGCTTCCTTATTGGTCTGCTGCTCCAGCTCCAGGTTCTCGATCCGGTATTCGTAATAGGTCTGAAGGCGTTCCTTATTCTTGGAGATATTGTTGACATTCAGATAAGAAGAAATCAGATCGAGATCAAGTGTCTGAACAGAGGAGATCGCTTCCTTCAGGTCCGCAAAGGTATAGCCGGTATCAGTAGAACGGAAGCGTGTGGTATCGTCGGTTGCAAGTTCGTTTACATAGCGGCTCATCTTTTTGAGCTCAATACGGAACATATCGACTGCCTGTGCATAATCATAGTCATTATAGTTCATGGAAGCGAGGCTATTGCCGAACGCTTCGTTATAACCGAACTTTTCAAAATAGTAGTCGCGGTATGCATCCAGCATTGCATTGAGGATCTGAACCGCATCAGAACGGGTGAGTCCTGTATCTTTGTACTTGAATGTGATGCTGTACTGCGTGGAAACCCAGGAAACATCCAGCATAGCCTGCGCTGCTGCAAGCTGACCGGAAGAAGCACTCTCATAAATATTCTGGTAGGTTCTCATGCGCTGATATGCATTTTCCGGAATGATGCCCTCGATTTCAATGCCGCGGCGAACCGGCTCAAGCAGATTCAGTTCACGGTCACATGCACGCAGGGCATTTTCAATAATTTCAGGCGATTTCAGCGTATTTGCATCAAAATCGGTACCGTCGGGATTCTTTCCATTTTCGATGCCCTTATGCGTAAAGCTGACGATCGCATGAACAGGCGTAATAGAAGTTGTACGGAAAAACACGCTGACACCGGCAATCAGGCCGCCGACGATGATAGCCACCAGGAACCAGATTACGAAATACTTTTTCAGCTTTCGGATGATCGCTGAAAAAGATACAACGACTTCTTCCTCGGTACTCTCTTCCTGTTTGAGAATCAGATTGACATTCTGCTCAGACATTGATAAGCCTCCGTTTTCATTTCATTTTCTACCTCATGCCGCAAGGGGGCACGATAAAACCAGTATAGCATATTTCAAAAATCAATGCAAGAAGATTTCGCCTGACATCCCGAATTTCTCTTTTTTGCACAAAATCCTCAAAAACAAATATCCGATTTCAGGAGGCTATATTCACGGCGTTTTCCTGTCATTTCCGGAGCAGAAAACAGCATGACAGAAATTTGGCATTTTCTCTGCAATTCGCTTGACAAGAAGATGAAATTATGGTATGATATACTAAATAACGATTACCAATTACATGACGTTATGAGATACAAAAAAAGACTGCAATCAGCAAGGAGGCATTGTCATGTTTAATAAGGATGAGTCCAGCCATCAGGAACTTGTTCAGCGCGGTATTGAGCTTGAACATCTGCTGCAGAGCACCGATCATTCCGAGCAGGATAAACAGGCTGCCCTGATGGATTATCTGAATCTGCTCAATTCCGAGCGCGCTTCCGATCTCGGCATCACGTTTACAGAGCGGATGCTCGAGCGCATTATGGCTGCATTTGAAGCGCACCCGACCGCAGATCTCGCTGTCGATCAGCTTTATACCTGTCTGCTTTTGCAGCAGTTTCATTCCATGCAGTTCGATTCGTGGCGCGCACATCCCGCAATCGAAAAATGTCAGAATGCGCTGACAATGCTGGAAGCCGAGGGCAGATGGTCCGACTGCCTGCGCTATTGCCAGGATACCGCCAATACCTATGCGGAGAATCATTTCTGGCCGGAAGCGCTTGCATATTCCCGGCGTGCGTATTCCAGTATGCGTGAACTGATCAAGCAGAATATTAAGGTGCTCGAAAACGGCGAACTGCTCGATCTGACCGACAGCGCCTTTTCGCTGATTACCTGCGCGCTGCATACCGCCGACGGCGTCACGCCGGAAATGGAAGCCATTATGCAGAAGGATCTCGGCAGCGAAGCCTATTCTGCCGTCTATGAAGAGGCAAAAGATGCTGCGGATTCCGAGCCGGTTACCGACCCGGTGGAGCTGACAGCCGAATATCTCGCAATTCGCTTTGAACTCGAAGAGAAGATCGACGAGGCGCTGGAGCATGAGCGCGGGTATTATGACTACTGCAAGGAATACTGGATGGCAAAGCGCATGATTCTGCGCAGCGATTACGGTATCCGCTGGAAGTCGCCGATCGTACTCAATCCGAACGATGAATTCCACTAACCGAAAGGAACCGATCCTACAGAATGAAACGTCTGGTCCCTATCCTGACAGCCGCAGCACTCCTGCTTGCAGGCTGCGGCGGAGAAACCGAAAAAGCAAAATCGCTCTCTGCCTCTGATATTTACGGCACATGGCAGTTACAGCGCAGCGACTGCACGGATACATATACATTCAAAGCCGATATGACCTATACCAGAAAGCTCTCTTACACCAGCGGATTCGCCATGAACAGCGAAACGCAGGACAGCTGGTCGCTCAGCGGCGATACGATCTCGATCCACTATACGGATTTCGGACAGGTCTCCGATTATCAGGTCACAATCGAAGGCAATACTATGACATGGGTCACAGGCGATTCTGAAACTGTGTACACAAAAGTTTCATGAGAGGAGCATATTCTAAAAAAGATGTTTCGGGAACTTGTCAGAAAAAAACAGCAGATTTCACAGGAGGAGTGCATCAGCATCCTGAAGGCGGAGCCGCGCGGCGTACTCTCCGTGCTCGGGGATGACGGCTATCCCTACGGAATGCCGCTGAACCACTACTACTGCGAAGAGGACGGAAAGATCTACTTTCACAGCGGCAAGACCGGCCACAAGGTCGATGCAATGCTGCGCGATCCGAAAGCATCGTTCTGCGTCTGCGATCCCGGTGTCCGGGAAGAAAACAGCTGGGCGCTGATCTTTCGCAGCGTGATCGTCTTCGGCAGGATCGAAATGGTCGAGGATCATGACCGCATCATCGCGATCAGCCGCGCTCTCAGTCACAAATTCACGCAGGATGAGGCGTATATCGCCAATGAGATCGAAAAGCACGGCAATCATACGCTCTGCTTCGCGCTCGTTCCGGAGCAAATCTGCGGCAAGATCGTCCATGAAAAATAAAAGCAAACCCGGAAGCAGTTTTTTAGCTGCTCCCGGGATTTCTTGTTATACGCCGAAGGATCGGATCCAATCCGCAATCTCTGCAATGCAGGCTTCGAGGTCTGTATTCTCAAAGCATTTTTCAATGCCTGCCGCAGCAAGCTTCTCCGCAGAAAAATCCTGCGAATCGGTCAGAAAGCGGCGGCACATTTCCGCATAAGCCGGAACCGCCTGTGTGCGCTCGCGATCCAATGCACGCTGCAAACGCAGACCGTCCTCAACTGAAATATAAACAGGAATTACGGCTTCATCTCCGAAACATGCACGAATCTTCTCATAAGATTCCAGAGTCCCGATCCCGAGCCAGCTGCCCGCTGCAAGGTCGATGCTCTCCTTTGCGGTACAGTAGGTCCAGTCGCCGTGTTTCGTATGATAGGTGCGCGACTCGATGAATCTGTCCGCGGCAGTCATCTCCGCAAGCTGCTCCGGCGTAATGAAATAATAGGTCTCCCCCTCCTGTTCACCGGCGCGCTTCGGTCTTGTGGTATACAGAATCATCGGCTTCAGCGCGGGGAACAGCTCCAGCAGCCGCTTATAAATCGTATCCTTGCCGGATGCGCTCTTTCCCATTAAATAGTACAGATGATGCACGGATTTCGCTCCTTTCCAGGAATTCAGATGACTTGTTTCACTTATTATACGCCAATCGGGCGCGGTTGTCAAGTGCAAAAGGAAACGTCCGCACATTGCTGCACGGACGCTCCGGAAGCGGCATGGTCTTTCCGCTGATGCTTACAGATATTTGACGGTCTCTGCAAGATCCTTTCTGCTTGCGTGATTCGGCAGCGGACCTGCACCCTCGGCAGCATAGCCGAGATCCATGACCATAACGATCTGCTCATTTTCCGGCAGACCGAGGCTTGCGGCAAGCTGATCCGGATCAAAATAATTGACCCAGCAGCTGTCCACGCCTTCATCGGCGGCAGCAAGGATCAGATGTGTCGCAACAATGGTTGCATCCTCTGCACCGGTATCGTATTTATCGCCCGGATATGTGAACACATTGTTCTTATCGAATGCAACAACGACGACGGTCGGTGCGCCGTAACGGCAGGGCGTTGCCTGATCGAGCTTTGCAAGCGCTTCCGCTGATTGCAGCACATAGATGCGCTGCTCCTGCATATTTTTCGCTGTCGGTGCAAGGCGGCCTGCTTCAAGAATTGCGGTCAGCTTTTCTGCCTCAACCTGCTTGTCTCCGTATTTTTTGCATGAATAACGGTTTTTGATGACTTCTTTGAATTCCATAGCTCTGACTCCTTTTTTCATATTATGCAGCAATGCAT
>CAMNFV010000114.1 GCA_946537515.1 uncultured Ruminococcus sp.
ATCATGAGGGATTTTTCCACCTGATGCCGGTGCAGGACGGCGTGATCTATGACCGCAGAGATGACAGTCAGGAGCTTTTCGTGCTGGCGGTCTACCGGCAAATGAAAAAGGACGGAATGACAATGGTTTTACGTGCATATCAGAAAGCGGACGCAGACATCATCTGCACATGGCTCCGGAGCGAAAAAGAGCTCTATCAATGGTCTGCGGACCGCTTCTGCAAATTCCCGCTGACGGGCGCGGATATTGAGGAGAATTATGCGCCGCAGACCGCGGGCGGCAGATTCATTCCGCTGACTGCGATTGATGATGAGAACAATGTCATCGGGCATTTCATCATCCGCTATCCGAAAGAGGATGACGATACATCCGTGCGCTTCGGATTCGTCGTGCTCGATCCCGCATACAGAGGAAAGGGCTGCGGCAGTCAGATGATGCGCCTCGGAATCGCATATGCAAAAGAGAATCTGCATGTTCAGCGGATCGACCTCGGAGTATTCGCAAACAACGAAGGCGCGCAGCATTGCTATGAGGCGGCCGGATTCCGCGCATACAGCAGAAGGCAATGCGAAATGCCGATCGGTACATGGGAATGCATTGACATGGAGCTGTTCACGGAGAAAGGGGAAGCATGAGCGGACGCACACTCTACGTTTCCGATCTGGACGGCACGCTGCTGCGGAGCAATGAACGGACATCTGATTATACAAACAGCGTCATCAACCGCCTGACTGCGCAGGGCATGATCTTTTCGTATGCGACGGCGCGGTCTTATCACACATCGCAGAAGGTCACGGCGGGGCTGAATGCGTCTATTCCGCTGATCGTCTTCAACGGTGCATTCGTGATCGACAATCTGACCGGTGTGTATCTGCTCGAAAATTATTTTGATGAAACCGTTGACAGCCTGCTCGATGATCTGACGGCACACGCGGTCTATCCGATCGTATACAGCCTTCTGGACGGAGCAGAGAAGTTTTCTTTTATACCGGAACGGGCGACACGCGGGATGCAGTTCTTTCTCGACAGCCGGAAGGGTGATATCCGCCGGAATCCTGTCGCGGCGGCTGACGGTCTGAAAGCAGGACGCATATTTTTCATCACATGTATTGATGCGCCGGAAAAGCTCCGGCCGCTCTATGAAAAATACCGGACGCTGTATCATTGCGTTTATCAGATTGATATGTATTCCGGGGAACAATGGCTCGAAATCATGCCGCCGGAAGCAACGAAATCGAATGCGGTAAAACAGCTGAAGAAATTGCTGCAATGTGACCGCGTGGTTGCATTCGGTGACGGCAAAAATGATATTGATATGTTCCTTGCAGCAGACGAGTGCTATGCTGTCGAAAATGCGGATGAGGAACTGAAAAAATACGCGACTGCTGTGATTCCGTCCAATGATGCGGACGGTGTTGCACAGTGGCTGGAAGCGCATGTTACGGTCTGAATGAGGAGAGGATCAGATGATAGATCAGAAGGCGATTGAAGAACACATCCGCGGCATTTTGGTCGCACTCGGGGAAGATCCCGACAGAGAGGGACTCATCGAGACACCGGCGCGTGTTGCACGGATGTATCAGGAGGTTTTTGAGGGCATCGGTTATACAAACCACGAGATCGCGGAGATGTTCGGCAAGACGTTTGAAGCGCCGAAAAATGCCGGCCCCGTGGTCGTGCGCGATATCGAAGTGTTCTCCTACTGCGAACACCATATGGCGCTGATGTATGATATGTCGGTCAATGTTGCATATGTGCCGAAGGAGAAGGTCATCGGGCTTTCCAAGATCGCACGCATCTGCGATATGGCGGCAAAACGTCTGCAATTACAGGAGCGGCTCGGCTCGGATATCGCAGAGATTCTCATGGAAGCGGCAGGCACGCCGGATGTCGGCGTCGTGATTGCCGGTACACACAGCTGCATGACGGCACGCGGCATCCGCAATGCCTCGGCAAGAACCGTCACGCAGACATTCTGCGGCAGATTTCAGGAGGAATGGAATCTGCAAAGACTGCTGACGGAGGGTGTCAAATGAAAGCATTGGTTTTATTCAGCGGCGGACTGGACAGCACGACCTGTCTGGCGCTTGCGATCGAAAAATACGGCGCGGATGAGGTGCTTGCGCTGTCCGTCAGCTACGGACAGAAGCATACGAAGGAAATCGAAGCGGCATGTGCTGTTGCTAAGCATTACGGCGTGAAGCTGCAAACGCTCGATCTCGCGGAGATCTTTGCGGATTCGGATTGCTCGCTGCTCAAGGGCAGTACGCAGGAGGTCCCGAAGGAATCCTATGCGGAGCAGCTTGCGGAAACAGACGGCAAGCCGGTCTCGACCTATGTGCCGTTCCGGAACGGGCTGTTTCTCTCTTCTGCGGCGAGCATTGCGCTCTCGCACGGCTGCGAGGTCATCTATTACGGCGCGCACGCGGACGACGCTGCGGGCAATGCCTATCCCGATTGCAGCCAGGATTTCAATGACGCGATCAATACTGCAATTTATCTCGGCAGCGGGAAGCAGCTTCGCGTCGAAGCGCCCTTTGTCGGGAAAACAAAGGCGGATGTCGTCAAAGAGGGACTGCGTCTGCACGCGCCCTATGAGCTGACATGGAGCTGCTATGAGGGCGGAGAAAAGCCCTGCGGCCTCTGCGGAACCTGCCGCGACCGTGCGGCGGCGTTTGCGGCGAACGGCGTTGCGGATCCGGCGCTGTAAAAGGGCATCGCTATGCAGCATACATTCGAGATATATCGGCATATCGGAGCAATCGCAAAGCCGGATAACGGCTGGACAAAGGAACTGAATTTTGTCAGCTGGGACGGCAGAGAACCGGTCTACGATATCCGGACATGGAACGAGGAGCATTCGGAATACGGAAAAGGCGTCACGATCACACCGCGTGAGATGCGGATGCTCCGGGCGCTGATTTGTGAAGCCGGACAAATTTGAGAAAAAGGAGATCACTATGAGTGAAGAAACACATTTTGAGGTGCAGCCCGATACGGTCAAGCTGATCGGCAACGTGATGCACGGCATTGCCGGAACCTATCTGGGCAGGCCGGTGACATTTATCTGCGATGTTCCGCAGCAGTCGATTCTCGTCCCGGAGGGCATGGAGGATGTCTACCATGAGATTCTGAACGCTGTGCTCCGGTATCTGCGGATTGTCGGGAAAATATAATTTATAAGATGAAACTGATACCGGAGGCATACGATGCAGTGGGTATTTTTAGTCGGAGATCAGTCCCTGTCGTTCGACTGCCTTTTAAAGATGCAGTTTCCCGAGAACATTCAGATCATCAGAAATCGGGAGCAGCTGGAAATCCGCTGGCCGGATCATGATTATGTGATATTTGAGCCCTTTTCACAGGCGGAAATGCAGCTTGATTTTGAACCGGAAGAATTTGAGGCGTATCTGCGGCAGATTCCGTTTTCACATCCGAAATGGATGATGCTGAAATACAACAATATTGCAGTTCTGAGCGCAATACTCCGTGAACCGGACTTCCCGGCAGATGTGCTCATAGACTGTGACGGCGTGAACCTCGGACTGGACAAAATACTGGATCCAGGCAGAATCATCGGAACGGAGATGCCGAAAGTTTAGGAAACGTATTGCAGGTGGAACCTATGGACATTGTACAGCAATTTTATAACAATCTTGCCGGACAGTATGACAGGCTGTTCCGCGACTGGAATGCATCTGTCAGCGAACAGGCGGCGATCCTTGACCGGATTTTCGCCTGTTACGGATTTGACCGCACCGCGCATATTCTTGACTGCGCCTGCGGCATCGGGACGCAGGCAATCGGGCTTGCGGCGCTCGGATTTCCGGTGACCGGCTCGGATTTCTCGGATGCGGCGCTGGCGCAGGCAAAAGAACGCGCTGCGAAACACGGTGTTCCGATCCGCTTTGCACATGCGGATTTCCGTGTGCTGGAACATGCATTTTCGGAGCAGTTTGAGATTGTCATTGCAATGGACAATGCGCTGCCGCATATGCTGACGAAAGCAGATCTCGAAAAGGCGGTTTGCAGCATGATCGGGCGGGTGCGGAAAGGCGGTATGTTTGCTGCGAGTATCCGCGATTATGATGTGCTGCTGCAAGACAAACCGCCCTATTCGCCGCCCTATATTCATCAGACTGCGGACGGCCGGCGCGTTTCATTCCAGACATGGAACTGGAATGATGAAAACTATCATCTTATACAGTATATCATTGAGGACGGCGAAGCGCTTGCCGTCAGCAAATTTGAATGTGAATACAGAGCCGTGCGCAGGGCGGAGCTGACAGCGCTGCTCTATGCTGCCGGATGCAGGAATGTCACATGGAAAATGCCGGAAGATACGGGCTTTTATCAGCCCATTGTCATTGCGGAAAAATAAGACGGGAAACAGGAGGATATCACCATGAACGAACGCGACAGAGAGCAGGAGGGCATCACGCTCCTCGGCAATCAGCATACAAAATACCCGCAGGATTACGATCCGTCGGTGCTGGAGACCTTTGAGAACAAGCATCCGGGACGCGATTATTTCGTCAAATTCAACTGCCCGGAGTTCACGAGCCTTTGCCCGATCACCGGTCAGCCGGATTTTGCGACGATCTATATTTCCTATGTCCCGCGCATCAAAATGGTCGAAAGCAAATCGCTCAAGCTCTATCTCTTCAGCTTCCGCAATCACGGCGACTTCCACGAGGACTGCGTCAACATCATCATGAATGATCTGATCAAACTCATGGAGCCGGCTTATATCGAGGTCTGGGGCAAATTTCTCCCGCGCGGCGGCATTTCGATTGATCCTTACTGCAATTACGGAATGCCCGGCACGAAATGGGAGCAGGTCGCGTGGGAGCGCCTGACGCATCATGACCTCTACCCGGAGCAGGTCAATAACCGATGAGGCAGCTGGAATCTGCCGGAAGAACAGTCACGGTTTACGGCGAAAATACGGCAAAAAACGTGATCTGGATGCATACCTTTTCCGATGAGGGCGCTGCCGCTTTTGCATTGCTGCCGCCGGAGATGCAGGCGCAGACGGCGCTTGTCACGATCGCAATGACCGATCCGGACTGGAATGCGCAGCTTTCCCCCTGGGAAGCACCGGCGCTGTTCAAAAGAGAACCGCCGTTTGCAGGAAATGCCGATACATATTTGCACATTCTGACAGACAGCATGATGCCGGAGATTCTTGCACAGACCGGTCTTTCACCGCAGCATAATCTGATCGCAGGGTATTCGCTGGCGGGCTTATTTGCGCTTTATGCGCTCTGGAATACAGACAGATTTCACGGCGGAGCGAGCATTTCGGGCTCTCTCTGGTATCCGGGATTTTCTGCGTATCTGCGCGAAAAAGCACCGGAACGAAAACCGGATTTTGTATATCTTTCGCTCGGAGACCGGGAATGCAGAGCGCGCAATCCGCTGCTTGCATCCGTGCAGGAAAAGACAGAAGAGATTGCTGCTTTATTGCAGAATGCCGGGATCCCCGCAGTTTTTGAGCTGAATCCCGGCGGGCATACCAATCAGGCCGCGGAACGCACCGGAAAGGCACTCATGCGCCTCATTTCGCAATACAACTCCGCATCCTGAACAAGACAATTTGACTACCTGAATTTCGTCCTGCTGTCTGGCAGGGCGATTTTTTTATCGGTACAACTTGCGAGCAAACATGTACGGTATAAATGATACATATTTATCACTTGCATTATATGTATTTTATCCAGTTTTTCTTGCAATTACACATTGTATTTGTACTACAGGCAGGTTATAATAAAAATAGAAATTATATATTAGGGGGAATCTCTATGAAATCAATCAAACAGAAAATCCGAATAGGCATCACTGTCACCGCTGCGCTCTGTCTCGGCATAGTTGGACAGACAAGCGTACTCGATGTCTCCGCCCAAAACCCAATTGTGCAGACAGCTTTTGCACCGGACCCTGCACCGGTCGTATTCGGGGATGAACTCTGGGTGTTCACCGGCTGCGACCGTGACGGAAAGAATGACAATTATTACATGGTCGGCTGGCAGGCTTTCTCCACAACAGACATGCAGAACTGGACAGATCACGGCATGATCCTCAAGGACAACGAGTTCTCGTGGTGCACCGAGAACAATGCATGGGCATCCCAGTGCATCGAACGCAACGGCAAGTATTACTTCTACTTCACGACAACAGACGGCAACGGCCGCGGCAGAGCAATCGGCGTCGGCGTTGCAGATCAGCCGGAAGGTCCCTACAAGGATGTGCTCGGCAAGCCGATCGCTGGTCCGAACTGGGACTACATCGACCCGACTGTCATCATTGACGATGACGGTCAGGCATGGCTCATGTGGGGCAACCCGAAGTGTTATTATGCCAAGCTGAAAGAGGACATGGTGACGCTTGACGGGCCGATTCAGACCTTCAATCTGTCGCTCCCGAGCGGCACAAGATACGGTGAAGGCCCGTGGATCTATAAGCACGACAGCCTCTATTATCTGGTGTTCGCTTCATTCGTGGAAGGCTTCGGCGGTGAGAGCATCTCCTACTGCACAGGCCCCTCCGTGACAGGCCCCTGGACTTTCCGCGGCAACATTCACGAGGGCTCCAACTGCTTTACGACTCACGGCGGCATCATCGACTACAAGGGGCATTCCTATTCCTTCTATCACATGAACGGCCTGCAGGGCGGCGGTTCCTTCAACCGCAGCGCGGCGTGTGAAGAATTCACCTACGGTGCGGACGGTTCGATCTCCCCGCTGAAGTCTACCAAGGAAGGACCGAAGCAGCTCGAAAACTTCAATCCGTATCAGCGCATTGAGGCGGAGACCAAGAGTTTCTCGTCCGGTATCAAGACGGAAAAGCACGCTGAGGGTGTTTCGATCGGCTTCATCGAAAACGGCGATTATACGAAGATCAGCAGCGTGGATTTCGGTGAAAAGGGCGCAGCTGAGTTCTTTGCATCGGTCGGTTCTGCTGCTGACGGCGGCAAGGTCGAGGTCCACCTCGATAAGGTTGACGGCCCGATGGTCGCAGCGGTGACCGTTCCTTCGACCGGCGGCTGGAACACCTTTGAAACCGTTTCCGCAAAGTGCTCCGGCGCAACCGGCGTACACGATGTATATTTCCGCTTCTCCGGCGGCGAAAGCTATCTCTTCAACGCGGACTGGTGGCAGTTCACGGAAGAGGGCTCGACTGTCAACCCCGGCGACATCATCAATGAGGAAGGCGGCAAGGTCGTCAAGAATAAGGATTCCGGCATTCTCGGCGATGTCAACGGCGACGGCATCATCAGCGCGGTTGACCTCTCCTATGCAAAGGATCTGCTCCGTCAGAATGTCACCGATAAGACCAAGATCAAGCCGGCTGACATCAACTGCAATAAGAAGCTGGAAGCCGACGATATTGCATGGTATGTTGAATTCCTGACCGGCAAGACTGACAAGTATCTCGATCCGGTCGCACCGGATGAGCCGGATGAACCGGAATACACGCCGTATAATTACAATCCGAGCGTCACATTCCATAAGGCGCCGGAACAGAACGGCAAGAATTACTTCAAGGATCAGCCCGCAAATCACGGACAGGTCATCAAGGAAAATTACAATGGCATCAACGGCAATAAGGTCATGTATGTCTATGTGCCTTACGGCTATGATGAATCCAAGAAATACAATGTCTTCTATCTGATGCACGGCGGCGGAGAGAGCGAGGAAACCTGCTTCAATGACAACGGCATCAACATTGACGTCATGCTCGACAACATGATCGCAAACGGCGATATCGAACCGATGATCGTTGTAACCCCGACCTTCAATAAGGCTCCGGACGGCGCAGGCGATGTCTGGAAGGAAATGCGCGAGACCATTATCCCGTATGTTGAGAAAAAGTATTCGACCTATGCGGAATCCACCTCGCTCGATGACCTCAAGAAATCGCGCTTCCACCGTGCATACGGCGGCTTCTCGATGGGCGGCGGTTCGACATGGAGAATGTTCTGCAATAACCTTGATATCTGCGCATATTACATGCCGCTTTCCGGCCACAGCTGGGACGGCGCCAAGGGCATTCAGGATGCGATCGACAAGGGCGGCTACCAGAAGGACGACTATTATGTCTTTGCTGCAACCGGTACCCAAGATATCGCATACGGCAACATGGTCCCGCTGATGAAAGAGCTCAGAAATGACACCAAGCGCTTTACCTATACGAGCGATTTCTCCAAGGGTAACCTCTATTTCCTCGAAGCACCGGGCGAAACGCACTGGTGGGGCATTGTCCGGCACTATGTCTATGACGCGCTGCCGTACTTCTTCCACGAGGGAAAATAAAAGGATGAAACACATAGGCTGACGGGCAGATTTCACGGTTTGTCCCCCCTTCAACAGACCCGGAATCTGACGCAGCTGATGTGTGATAACGTGAAATGAAATAAGCCGCGAATCTCGTGCAAAGATTCGCGGCTTTTTATTTTGACAGCAGATTATGCAGTCGCTTTGCGGACACCGGAGAGCATCGGCTGTACGCGGCGGGCGATTGTCAGCGCAAGCGCAAGCTTGACCAGATCGGGCAGAATGAACGGGAAGACACACCAGGAAAGCACCGTTCCGAGGCCGACTGCGCCGTTTGCCTTTGTGTAAACAACCATGAACCATGCGGTGCCGAATGCGTAGCACAGCGCAAGACCGAGCACCAGCGCGATGATCTGTACCGGCAGACGTTCACCGAACAGCTTTGTCAGAACGAGATAGACAATGCCGCTCAAAAGAAATCCGAGGATATAGCCGCCGGTATTGCCGAGCAGGACGCCGATACCGGATGAAAATCCTGCAAAGACTGGCACGCCGATCGCGCCGAGCAGGATATATACGAGGATCGAGAAGGTTCCGCGCTTACCGCCGAGCGCTGCCAGAATGAAAAAGACCGCAAAGGTTTGCAGCGTAAAGGGGACGGTCAGCGGAATGCTGATCCAGGAGCAAATGGCGATGAGTGCCGCACCGACTGCGATATATGCCAGATCAATCGTGCGGAATTTTTGCGTTGTTGCTTGTGTTTCCATGTGTTACCTCCGTTTGCCTGCATAGCGGATACCATTCGCAGCAGGCACAAATCTGATAAAATACATCTGTCAGCAAGATGCGGCTGCGGGCAGATTCCAAAAGCGCCGCCCATGTGCCGGAAGCTGATGCGGAAAGCCCCAGCGCATCCCGGACGCCTGCATCCAGCTGCGCAACCTTTTCTGCGGATGTGCAGACGCTGTCCTGATTGTGCGGACAGGCCTCGCAGAGATCGTCACAGCCGGCGGCCAGCGTGATCGCTGTCTCCGGATGCTGCTGCAATTTCTCCAGCATCGCAGTCATATGCGCCGTAAAGGCCGGACTGTAGCCGTGTCCGGTGAATTTCTGCATACAGAGCAGATGATGCGGACGAAGCTGCATCAGCGTCACCTCACTTTGAAGATGTTGACAACATCCATATTATAGCACAAAGCCGGCTGATTGTCAACCGCGAATAAAAATAACGGTGACAATCAGCCGGGATTATT
>CAMNFV010000115.1 GCA_946537515.1 uncultured Ruminococcus sp.
TCGTCCGCGCAGCGGACACCGCAATTTCTCATTTCTAATTTCTCATTTCTAATTCATTTCTCCGTGTATCTTGCGTCTTGCTTTTTGTGGTGTAATATGGTATAATATAATGATACAGTATCCCCATAAGAATTAAGTGCGGTCGCTGAAAAGCGTACGAATACAGGAGAATGCAATGATCTTAGGAATTGATCTCGGAACGACATACTCAGTCTGTTCCTATATTGATGAAAACGGCGAACCCCAGATCATCACGAATATGGAAGGCCAGCGGACAACGCCGTCTGTTGTATACTTTGAGAACGAAAGCTCCGTGATCGTCGGGCAGACTGCAAAGGAAAACAGCATCTGCTGCCCGGCGGATGTGGTCTCTGCAATCAAAAATCACATGGGCGAAAAGGATTATCAGTTCGTGACGTCCTTCGGGCAGAGCTATACACCGGAAGTGATCTCCGGACTGATCCTGCGCAAAATGGTGACGGATGCAAATCAGTTCCTCGGAACAGAGACACCGCTGAACCGCGTTGTAATTACAATTCCTGCATATTTTACTGATGCGGAGCGTACTGCGACCGAGAATGCAGCGCGCATCGCCGGTCTGGAGCTCGTCCGCACGATCAATGAGCCGACTGCGGCAGCGCTCTATTATGCGGTCAAAAGCAAGCTGGAGCACGCCAATATCCTGATCTATGATCTCGGCGGCGGTACATTCGATGTCACCCTCATCCGCGTAGACGGCAGCGAAATCAATGTGAAGAGTACCAAGGGCATCAAGAATGTCGGCGGCAGATTCTTTGATGAGGAAATCGTTGCGCAGATTCATGATTACATCGAGGATGAATACGATGTCGATCTGGAAGATGAAGAATATCTCGATGTCTATCAGGAACTGTTCAATCGCGCCGAAAAGGCGAAAATCAGCCTTTGCAGACAGGAGAAGGCGATCATCCCGATCCGCACGGGCGAATTCAAGGAGAGCTATACGCTCACCCGTGCCGACTTTGAAAAGATTGTTGCAAAGCTCTATAAGCGCACCGAATACTGCGTCAAGAGCGCGATTGCAGATGCCGGCATTACCAATGCGGATATCGACAAGGTGATTTTAGTCGGCGGTTCGAGCCGGATCCCCTATATTGAGCAGCAGCTGACGGCGCTGCTCGGCATCGCGCCCTCACATGAGGTCAATCCCGATGAGGTCGTTGCAATGGGTGCTGCGCTGTTCGGTAAACAGCTGGAAGCCGAACGCGCCGGCAGCAGCGATGCCAGAACCATTTCCGATGTCTGCTCGCATTCGATCGGCGTTTCTGCACTCGATGAGCTGACGCTCAGAAAATACAACCGGATTCTCATTAAGCGGAATACCACGCTGCCCGCCGTGACCTGTCTGCCGTTCCGGACTGCTTCGGAAAATCAGGAGAAAATTGAGCTTTCGGTCACGGAGGGCGAATTCAAGGAGCTCTGCGATGTCCGGATTATCTCGGAGACAGAGATTATCCTGCCCCCGAATCTGCCCAAGGGTACCAGAGTTGAAATTGAGCTGCGGCTGGATACTTCACAGCTTGTGCATCTCTGGCTGCGCATTCCGGCAGTCAATTATGAAACCGAATTCAAATTCAAACGAATCTCCAATCTTTCCGATCAGGAGATCGAAAAACTCACAGGTCTGATTGCAGATTACGACGTCAGCTGAACCAATAGGAGTACATACAAATGGACATTCTCTCTGCAAAAGAAGCGCGCGATTATGACAGCATCCTGCGTGAAAACGCTTCCCGCACCCCGGAACAGTGCGATTCTGCACGCGAAGCCCATGCAGTCGGCAAGGCCTATGAGAAAAAGCAGGCGTTTACACAGAGCATCCCGTGGTATGTGCAAAGCTTCCGGCTCGATCCCAGCGATGAAGTGTTCGGAATGATCGCCGGCGTCTGCCTCGTCAGCAGACAGTATGCGCAGCTTCAGGAATATTTTGCGCTTCCGCAGGCAGATCCCGAAGGCTACTATTACAATGCGGCAAAGTTTGAGCTTGCGTTCCGCACGGGTGCATCATTAGATGAGCAGATTGCGGCGTTGGAGCGCTTTCTCGATATTCAGTATGAGGAGAGCTATATGCTCCGGCTCGCTGCGCTCTATCTGGAAGCGGAACGCGACAAGGAAGCGGGCAGAATCTGCAAAAAGGTCACGCGCCTGTTCCCCGATACAACTGCGGATGCCTATGCTTCTGCCTTGCTGCAGGCGATCAGAAACGGCAGCGGTCTGCACTATGCCCGGCAGAATCCCTGGCTGAATGATGAGATATTCAAGCATCTATCCTTTGATCTTTCGCAGCCGCTGCCGGAGAATATTACGATCGGCGCACCGCAGTCTGCTGCTGTTCCGCATATGACTGCTTCCGCAGAGGCACACCGTATTCCGGAACAGCCTGCTGAGCAGCCCAAAAAGGAAAAAGAGAAAAAGCCGAAAATTGCACCGATCGTGCTGAACAGCATGAAGGGTGTTGTCGGCATGGAAACGCTCAAATCACCGCTGAATGATATCGTCAGCCTGCTTCAGCTTGAAAAGAAGAAGTCCAAAGCAGGACTGATGCTTCAGAAAAATATCCGCATTTACGGCCCGGACGGCTGCGGTAAGACAACGGCGGCATTTGCGGCCTGCCGTGCGCTGCACAGCATGGGGCTCATTGACGATGCGGTTCCGGTTATCACGGATTATGATTCGCTGCTCTGCGATTCCGACGAGGAGCTGCATAACAGCATTCAGGAACTCTTTCAGAGTGCCGAGAATAAGTGCATCCTCATTGAGAATATCCATGAATTCGATGACGGCAATGCGTATGCCGTCGGCCTGAAAATCCTCGATCAGCTGACAAAGGCCTTTGCTGCGGCAAACGGCGCCGTCATGCTGATCATCACCGGACGGGAAAAGGAGTCAGAGGAATTGCTGCTGAAAAAGCGGCGCTTTGCCGACCTCTTCATGCTCGAACCGGTCATTCTCGGAACATATACCATTGACGAGCTGATGCAGATCACCGATGCGATTGCTGCAAAAAGCAGCTTTGTCATCGAAGAGGCTGCGAAGCCCGCATTTCAGAAGAAGCTGGAAAATGCCGCCGCACAGCCCGATTTTGCCTATGCGCGCGATATCGACGGGATGCTCAAAAGCTGCATCCGCAATGTCGCGAACCGGCTGCGCGATAAGCGGCGCAAATCCGATCAGGAATATTATATCATTACAGAAGCGGACATCGAAACCGGCGGCAATGCCGAAACGGTCGAGGAGCTGCTCAGTCAGCTGGAACGCATGACCGGCCTGAATTCCGTCAAAGAACAGGTGCGCGGCATCGTCCGGCATGAAAAGCTTCAGCGCATGAAAGCGGAGATCGGCTTGCAGGAAAGCGATCACGGTACGCTGCATATGCTCTTTACGGGCAATGCCGGAACCGGTAAGACGACCGTCGCCCGCATCCTCGGAAAGATCTATAAGCGGCTCGGTGTGCTGCCGAAGGGACAGCTGATCGAATGCAGCCGCAAGGACCTGATCTCCAATATCTACGGCGCAACGGATAAGCAGGTCTGCGAAAAAGTCAAAGAGGCAATGGGCGGCATCCTGTTCATTGACGAGGCCTATTCGCTCTGCCGCGACGATTCTGATACCTACGGCAAGGAAGCGATCGAAACGCTGCTCAAAGAGATTGAGGATCACCGCGACAGCTTCATGGTCATTCTTGCCGGCTATGGTCCGGAAATGGACAAATTTCTCGATAAAAACCAGGGTCTGCGCAGCCGCATCCCGACAGTCGTCAACTTTGAAGACTACACGCTCGATGAAATGGTGCAGATCTTCAAGGATATGACCAAAGCAAACGGAATGCTGCTCGATATCGGTACGGATGATGCAATCCGTGCACTGATTGAGAGCCGTGCAAGAAAAAAGGATTTCGGCAATGCACGCGGCGTGCGCAATGTCTTTGAGGAAGTCCGCCGAGCGCAGGAAACACGGATCGCCGCACGCGCCGAGCAGGATGCAGAAATGCTCAGCGCAAACGATTTTCTCATCCTCAAAAAAGAGGATTTCGACGCGCTGACCGGTGCGGCCGAACAGCAGAAATCGAAATCCGTGCAGGATTATCTCAATGAGCTCAATGCGATGACAGGACTTGCGACCGTAAAGGAACAGGTCAACCGCATTGTCGCGACGGTGCAGGTCAATCAGGCGATGAAGGCGGCCGGAATGGCTGCGCAGGGCTTCGGTACGCTGCATATGGTCTTCAAGGGCAATGCCGGTACGGGCAAGACGACCGTTGCCCGCATCATCGGAAAGATTTACCGCGAGCTCGGCGTCCTCTCGAACGGTCAGCTGATCGAATGTGACCGCAGCAGTCTTGTCGCGGGATATGTCGGACAGACAACAGAAAAAACCAAGGCGAAAATCCAGGAGGCTCTCGGCGGCATCCTGTTCATTGACGAAGCCTATGCGCTGATGCAGGGCGGCGAGAATGACTACGGCAAAGAGGCCATCACCGAGCTTGTCGCGGATATTGAGAATTACCGCAGCGATCTCTGCGTGATTATTGCGGGCTACTCCGATGAAATGGATCGCTTTTTACAGGTCAATCAGGGGCTGAGCAGCCGCTTCCCCAATCAGATCACCTTTGAGGATTATACGCCGGATGAAATGCTCTCGATCCTGCACAGCATGGTCGGAAGCAAGGGCATGAAACTTGAAGAAGGCTGCGATCCGCTTTTGCAGACGCTCATTGCACAGCGTTCACAGGCTGCAGATTTCGGCAATGCACGCGGCATCCGCAATCTGGTCGATCAGCTTATCATCCGCAGAAATCTCCGGATTGCACCGCGGCTTTCCGATTTCAATATGACGCAGGAACAGCGGAATGAAATGCTCCTGACCGTCAAAGCGGAAGATGTTCAGGCCATGCTCGCCTGAAATCAGTCTTAACAGGAAAGGATAACGCACATGAACCGCGATCTTTTGAAGCAACTGGAAATCGACGAGAATCTCGGCCTGCGGGAGCTGGTCTCCGCGCTCGAAGCGAAACAGTATGAATATCTGGAGCGGATGCAGGGGACGGATGACATCAGCCGTCAGGCGGAGCTGGAGCGGATTTTGCAGGAGATTGACGATGAGATCACGCAGACCAAAGAGGAGATCCGGAGCGCAGGCAG
Source organism: uncultured Ruminococcus sp. (assembly GCA_946537515.1). GTDB lineage: Bacteria > Bacillota > Clostridia > Oscillospirales > Ruminococcaceae > Firm-04. Next base: position 5,181 of record CAMNFV010000115.1, read on the forward strand.
CGCGCTGATCTTTGATGAGGGCAGTCCGGAAGCAGAAGAACCCGCTGCTCCTGCCGAACCTGCGCCGGATATCCTCGAAGAAAAGATCGAATCGCTGCGGCAGCAGGAGGAAGAACGTGCCGCGGAAGCAAAAGCCAGAGCAGAAGCTGAGGCAGCGGCAGCAGCTGCCAGCGAACAGAATACCGGCAGCACCGATCCCGCTCCGGCGGAAAATCAGCAGAATATTTCAGATCTGGCAGTCGCTGCGGCGGCATTCCAGCGCAAGGATTTCGCAACGGCATTCCAGTATTTTTCCAAGCTTGCCGAGCAGGATGATGCAAATGCGCAGCATTTCCTCAGCATGATGTATCATGACGGAAACGGAATGCCTGCGGATTGGGACGGCTTCGATTTCTGGTCGAAGAAAGCGGTACAGAACGGCAACCCGATCGCGATGGAGTACCGTGCCAATATGCTCCTGCGCGACGGCAACGGCAAGGGCGATCACGCCGGCAAGGCCGCAAAACAATGCTATCAGGAAGCACTCGATCTGCTTGAAAGAGCCGGCGGACCGGATAATCTTGCACCGCTGGAAACCTTTATCAGCATCGTAGAGCTCCGCTCGGAAAAATCCATTGATCCGAAGCTTTCTGCGATGCGCGCATGTATCAAGAGCGAGCATGTCAGGAAGGCAATGGATTTCTGCCAGGTGATCTCGGATAATATCCCAGATTCCTACAAGAAAAAGCAATGGCTCGACCGCAAAACCGCAATCAAGAAAAATAAACCGTATCGCACGCAGGGCGCCGTCGATACGCGGAATGCAGGTTTCGGCGCACAGCAGCAGACTTATAAGCCCTATCGACCTAAAAAGCGCCTGGGCTGCGGCTGCTGGTTCCTGATCATCCTCGCCGTGGTCATCCTCATTGAGCTGATCCCTGCCACGCTCGATTATGTAAAAAAGGCGAAGAGCCTGAATCCGGTCAGCGGCACGGAGCATGTACAGGAAGAGACCGCTGCCGCAGTTCCTTACGGGACCGTGAAGCTCGCGCTGACCGATGTACCGGAACAATTCTGCGGCGAGCAGCAGCAGATCACATTGCAGTCTGATCATGATTTTACGATTGCGGACAGCCTGTGGTCAAAGCCGACGGTTTACCGCGCCGGAAACGGCAGCGATACAGCATATGCAGAGTATATTCCGGACGGAAAATTCAGCACGCTGGAGCTGGAGACCGTGCCGTTCCCCGGTTACGAGGAATTCATGGAGAACACGCATGTTGCATTCCGCATTTATGATCTGGATTCCGGAGAGGCCCTGACGGAAAATATCATCGGCAGCGATCCGGTTCCCACGGCGATCAGCGCCGATATCACCGGGCGCAGAGCGATCCGCATTGCGGTTTCACTCGTGGACGGCGGAAACGGCTTTGCAAATCTCGGCTATGTGCTTGTCAGAAATGCATATCTGATCCCCGCGGAAAATGCGGAAGCGCCGGCAGAGGGGGAAGCACCTCTTGAGGGCGCACCGGCAGATGAACCGCTGTATTGAGTATGAAAGGCAGGAGTCAGCATGAATCAGAATCAGCAAAAGGGCAGCGGCGATGCCGCTGAGAACAGACAGTATCAGTATGAAGAGCAGAAGGAAAGCAAGCAGCAGAGCGTCCCGAACCGCACATTTCAATTCTCATTCGGCGGCAAGCAGGATATCCCCAAAAAGCTCAAAATGCCGCGCTCGATGAACTATATTGAGGCAGTTCAGGCAGCCGATCTGCTTACTGCCAATGATGAAGCGATCATCGCGAAGCTCAAGGAAAAAATGGATGAGGATGCGGTGGATGAGCTCTCGGAGATGAGTGCAGAGGAGCTTGCGAAAGAGCTGATGCGCTCTATCCGTGAGGAGCTCTCGGATACCCTGAACGAGATGAAGGAATGCCGGCTGCTCGGCGTACTCGCAAAGTGCTATATCGACGGCTGCGATGTTCATGCGATTACGAGTGAGGGCGAGATCCTTGAACATTTCCATGAGGGGATTCCGCTGCCGAACGGACTGGATCCGGGCCGCAGAGTCTTTCATCAGCATCCGAAATGCGCAAGCGTCGAGGTCTATACAAACTATTGCCTTGTGGTCAATGATGACGGCTCCGTGACACAGGTTTCATGGGAATGAAATATATATTATATTCCGGCCATTGCATTTTTCTCACTCATATGGTATAATATAAGGCAATCCGTTTTTCAGAGAAAGGAGTTTTGATATGCCGTTTGGACTTTCACAGTCAGATCTGATGGGATACCTGGTTCGACTGTTTATCATTTTTCTGATTTTGCCGATTCACGAGTTTGCACATGCATGGACTGCATACAAGCTCGGCGACGAAACCGCAAAGTATCAGGGACGCCTGACGCTTAATCCGATCGCACATATTGATCCGATCGGCGCGATCTGCCTGCTGATCGGCGGCTTCGGCTGGGCAAAGCCGGTCCCGATCGACCCCTCGCGCTTTACACGCAAGCATTCGGTTCGCTTCGGTGTCGCGATCACCGCACTTGCAGGTCCTGTCAGCAACCTGATCGTTGCATTTCTCGGCATGATCGGGCTGCGCATCTTTGAATGCACAAGCTACTACAACAATTACTGGAATGATATGGCTGCCGGCGAAGCGATCAGCAATGCACCGGATATGATCGACTCGATGCTCCAAGCGTTTGTGCTGATCAACATCGGCCTTGCGGTCTTTAATCTGATCCCGATTCCGCCGCTCGACGGCTCCAAGATCCTCGGCTACTTCACAAGTGCAAAGGTCGATCGCTGGTTCATCCGGAATGAGCAGATCATCCGCATCGTCTTCCTGATTGTTCTGGTCAGCCCGATTCTGCACGGTCCGCTTACTTTTGTCGAATATCAGATTTTCCGGTTGTATACGTTCCTGACGAACTGGATTCCGGCGATTATGGGTTGATGCTATGCCGGAGTTATCATTTCACTTGCCCGTTTTTGACGGGCCGATGGATCTGCTGCTGCATCTGATCGCCAAGCATAAGCTGAATATTCATGATATCGAGATATCCATTCTGCTGGAGCAGTATCTGCTCTATATGCAGCAATGTGCCGAGCAGGATTATGAGCTTGCAGGCGAATTCCTGACCATGGCGGCCAAGCTGATCTGGATGAAAACGGCAGCGCTTCTGCCGCAGCAGGAGGAAGCCGAAGCCGTCAAGAAAGAGCTGGAAGGCGCGCTGATCGAATATTCACTCTGCAAGATCGCGGCGGGCAATCTGCGCGAACAATATCTCGGCGATGTGCTGTTTGTCCGCAAGCCGGTGCAGCTGCCGGTTGATATGACCTATCGCCGGACACATGAGCCCACGCTGCTGCTGACAGTCTATCAGAATATGGGACTCAGGCGGATGCCGCAGGGCAGATCGGAAGGCAGCGTCGGTGAGAAAATCCATGCGGTTGTCCAGATGCATCATCAGGTAACAAGTGTTGCCTCAAAGGTCGTCTTTCTGCTGCGGCAGTTCTTCACGAAGGAGCATGTCCGCATGACGGATCTCTTTGAAGGACTGACAAAATCAACCGACCGTGTGGCGCTGTTCCTTGCGATTCTGGAGCTGACAAAGGCCGGCAGAACCTGCATCAGCGAGGACGGCACCGAGATTTATATGAAACGCCGCGATGACCTTCTCGTCGGAAAGCGTCAGCGGCGTATGGCAGACTGAAAGCTGCTTTCCCGCATCAATAAAAAGAAAGCCGCTGAAATGAGCGTAACAGCTTCATTTCAGCGGCTTTTTCATTTTGAATCAATACTTGATCTTATCGGTGAGATAGGAAACGAGCTCGGTGATCGGGATGCGGACCTGCTCCATGGTGTCGCGGTCGCGGACGGTCACGCAGTTATCGTTTTCTGCGGTATCGAAATCGTAGGTGATGCAGAACGGCGTACCGATCTCATCCTCACGGCGATAGCGCTTACCGATCGAACCGGTGTCATCGAAATCGACCATGAAGTGCTCGGAGAGCATCTGATAGACTTCATAGGCCTTCTCGGAGAGCTTCTTGGAGAGCGGCAGGACGGCGCACTTGAACGGTGCGAGCATCGGGTGGAAGTGCATGACGGTGCGGACATCTTCCTTGCCCTTGTCGTCGGTGCCGAGCACCTCGTTGTCATAAGCTTCGGTCAGGATCGAGAGGAACAGTCTCTCAACACCGAGCGACGGCTCAATGACATACGGAATATAGCGCTCATTGGTCTCCGGATCGAAGTAATCGAGCGTCTTGCCGGATGTATTGCTGTGCTGGGTGAGGTCGTAGTCGGTTCTGTCGGCAACGCCCCAGAGCTCGCCCCAGCCGAACGGGAA
>CAMNFV010000116.1 GCA_946537515.1 uncultured Ruminococcus sp.
GCAGCGCCAGCAGTGCGGATAGTTATGCTCGATCGTGCCGTCTGCGACTGCCTTGCCCGCATCATAGAGGAAGCGGATGACAGTCGGGTTCATCTCGATGACGTTCTTCTCGGCATCCTTCTCATAGAAATCGGTGATCTCCTCGGTGAAGCGTCCCTTTGCATCGACCGGATTGACCAGCGGGATATTGTTGTTCTTGCAGGTCCAGTAGTCGTCCTCACCGAATGCCGGCGCGGTATGAACGATACCGACACCCTCATCGGAGCCGACATAATCTGCCGTAACGACTCTGAAAGCGCCCTGCTCCTTCAGCTGTGCGAAGTACGGGAACAGCGGCTCATAGGTTCTGCCGACGAGATCCGCACCCTTGCAGGACTTGACAATCACCGGCTTTTTGCCGAAGATCTTTTCATATTTCGGAAGTACATTCGTACACGCAATGAAGATTTCCTCACCGACATCAACGAAGGAATAATCCAGTGCTTCGCCGACAGCGAGGCACAGATTCGAGGGCAGCGTCCACGGCGTTGTCGTCCATGCGAGGAAGAATACCGGCTTGCCGTCGATGACCTCTTCGGTGCGGAACTTCGTGATGATCCATCTGTCCTGACGCGGACGGGTGGAATCGGATTCACGGGTATCGGAAATGGAGAGCGAGGTCTCGCAATGCGTGCAGTAAGGCGTGACGCGGTAATCGCGGTAGATCAGGCCCTTGTCATAGCACTGCTTGAATGCCCACATAACGCTTTCCATAAAGGTGGGGTTCATGGTCTTGTATGCGCCGTCATAATCAACCCAGCGCGCCATCTGCTCGACATACTCTTTCCATGCTTCATTGTTGCCGGAAACGATCTCATAGCACTTCTCATTGAATTTGTCGATACCGAGGCTGTTCTCGATGATATTCTTATCATTGATGCCGAGCTGTACCTCTGCCTGATTCTCAATCGGCAGGCCGTGGCAGTCCCAGCCCCAGACTCTGGGGACCTTGTAGCCGCGCATGGTCCAGTAACGTGCGATCAGGTCCTTGATAAAGGAAACAAGGATCGTGCCGTGATGCGGCTTACCGGTCGGGAACGGAGGGCCGTCATAAAAAACGACTTCCTCTGCATTCTCTTTGTTGACGGATTTCTCGAAAACCGATTCATCCTTCCAGAACTTCAGAATATTCTCCTGAATTTCCGTGATATTCGGCTTTCCTGCAAGCTCTTGATACTTCATTCTTTCACTCACCTTTTCTTGACGGGAGCTGTTCTCTTTAACTCCTGCCATAATTATGCATCCTACATTATAGCACAAATACGCGCGCTTGTCAATATATAAGCAGTATCTCCGATGGATTTATAATGGGGACTCCGTCCCCAATCCCCTGCCAAAGGGATGATCCCTTTGGAATCCCGTTTTTATGCATGAATAGAATGAAAGCCGCTCCCATCAACGCTGATTGGAATGGCTTTCTTTCATCCGCACATAAACACGGGGTCTGGGGATAATATCCCCAGCGGGAGTTTGAGGGCAGACCCTCATTATAAATTCATCGGAGATACCAAAACGCCTGCGGCACCGGATGCACCGCAGGCGTTTCTTATGATATTGCAATTTCTCAGTTCTCACCTTGCCGGGGCTGATCAGATCAGCGGCAATGTTCTATCTGTTACTCATAGCGGAGTGCGTCGATCGGGTTGAGCTTTGCAGCCTTGATCGAAGGCAGCAGACCGAAGATGATACCGACTGCCATCGAGAATACGACCGATACGACGATCGCCTTGGTCGAGATCGAAACAGGCACTTCCGCGAGATTTGCGATGACCTTCGATAGCCCGATGCCGAATACAACACCGATCAGGCCGCCGATGCTCGTCAGCACGACTGCTTCCGTCAGGAACTGCGCAAGGATGCGCTTCTTCCGGGCACCGAGTGCCTTCTTCAGGCCGATCTCTCTGGTACGCTCCGTGACGGAAACCAGCATGATGTTCATAACGCCGATACCGCCGACCAGAAGCGAAATGCTCGCGATCCAGATCAGCATATTATTCGTGGATTTTGAGAGATCCTGCAAAGCCTTTGCCTGTTCGAGCAGGCTTTCGCTCTTGTATTCGACAGCGCCGCCCAGCTCGATCTCTGCATTCTCGGGCTCTTCGCCGCCGACGCTCTGCTTGCGGACATTTTCATTGAGGATATCCGCGGTCTTCTTGCCGGCAACGGTCATGCTGTCGGTATCGACCGCCTGCACGACGCAGTTCTGCGGTTCATCATAGCGGAAGCAGATGCCCCAGTCATTCGTCGGCATGAAGATCTGTCCGCTGGAAGTCTGATTGTACATATAGTAATCATCGACAGAATTGATCGTCGGCTCAAAACCGGTGCGCTTTGCCACGACACCGATGATCGTAAACGGTTCGCCGCTGATATCAATCTGCTTGCCGATCGGGCTTTCGCCGTTAAAGAGGCCGCGCTCGATCGTCGAATCCACCAGAATGACCTTCGAGAAGTCCCGGTACTGCGCATCCGTAAAGCTGATGCCTTCTGCAATCTCATAGCCCATCGTGCTGAGATAATCCTCATCAATGCCGATGATCGAGGAGGATTCCAGCCGCTGATCGACATACCATACGCTTTCGGCATTGCTGCGCTGACGGTAGAGTGTGCAGGCAGAGATCTCTTTCTGATCGAGAATGCGCTGCTTATATTTATCCGAGATCATCCGGACATTTTCCGGCGGCGGATTATAGGTAAAGTCATAGGGCCATTCGCCCTGCATCAGCTGAATGCTGACGGTATTATTTCCCGCACCGATCAGGTTGTTTTTGATCTGCGTATTGGTACCCTCGATCGTTGAGACAATCGCAATAATTGCCGCAATACCGATAATGATACCGAGCATCGTCAGAAACGACCGGATCTTATGCGATAAGATGCCCTGCAAAGAGAGCCTGATATTTTCAAACATGGCTGCCTCTCCAAATTCTTATTTCATGTTTTACAGAAATAGCGTTCATTGCTGCGATCAATAGTTGCTCGGATACAGCACCTCTGTGGATTCCTGCGTCTTGACGCCTTCCTTGACATCGGTGCCGAACGGGAAGCAGATACGGTCGTTTTTAACATCCAGACCGCCGGTGACTTCGATATAATAGCCCCAGAGGATCTGTCCGACGCTGACATACTGCTTCACAAGGCGGTCATTTTCATCGGCCTTCATGATATAGTAATCGCCTGCTTCCTGCCGGACATAGTGGATCGGCAGATAGACGGATTTGCTCTTGGCGGAGTCATCCTGCGTCTGCGGGAGCGTGACGCTGACGCCGTTTCCGATGACAAATTCAGACGAATCTTTCAGCTTTGCGTGCAGCTTATACATCGAGCTGTTCGGATTTGCCTGCCAGGGGTCTGCGCTGTAGGCAGAGGGCTCATCTTCGACAGAGACAACCTCTGCTTCCGTAAAGGCGCCGTTCTGATAGGACTGCACATTGAGAATCGTGCCGACCGGCAGCTTTGCAAGCGAAAGCTCCGGCACTTCGCAGACAACTTCGACGCCGCCCTTGCCCTCAATAATTGCAAATGCATTGTCATCCTCAGAAGGCTCTGCAAAGGGATCCTCCTCCGGCTGCATCTCATCGGGCTGCTGCTGTGCTTCCTCTTCGTTGGCCTCATCCGAGGTCTTGCCGATCTTCTTGACAATGCCGTCGATTGTCGCGACAACCTTGCCGTCGGATTTCTGCTTCTTCGCTGTTTCCAGCGCCAGCTTTGCAGATTTCAGATTGAGCTCCAGCGTCTTGATCTGATTTTCCTGTGCGGTGATCTGCTGCTGCAGGTCCTTGCGGGAATACATATAGTTCTCGCCGTAATCCGGCACCTCCGGCATTACGGGCTCTGTGACGACCGGCTCTTCCGGCTCCTCCGGTTCTTCCGGCAGATCGGGCGTCGGCGCGGAGAAGGAAAGCTGTCCGTGCAGCACGCCGTCCGGATTGATCGAAATGCCGCCGGTCTCCGGATCAATATTCACGCCGTCCGTGACGATCCAGTCAGCCGCTTCCGCAATTTTCACCGTATCGCCGGAGATAGTCCATTGATACAGGAACATCGAATCTGCATCATAAACGCGCAGCACCGCGCTCCGCTTCGTTCCGGCCAGCGCTGCCATAAAGGCCTTGCGCACAACCGTCTGCGGATTGCAGTTGAAGACCAGCGGATCCTCCGCGGCACCGGTTCCGGATACCGGCTGCATCGCACCGGTCAGCTCCGGCACAGTCACAACCGGCTGAAGCGTTTCTTCCGGCTCCTCCGGCAGCTCCGGGAGCTCCGGCTCTGTCTGAACAGGCATCTCCTCCGAAGGACGCAGTTCGCGGAGATGCGCGAGTGTCTTCTGCGCCATTTTGATATCCTGCTCAATGACATGCACCTGATTTTCCTTCTGTGTGAGCTCCAGCTCCACGACGGTCATGTCATATTCGAGAATGGTATCGCCCTTTTTGACTTCCTGTCCCTGCTCGACGCAGACCGTCTGCACGAGCTTCTTGGTGTCCACATAGATCTTCTGCGCATTGGCTGCGCTGATATAGCCCCAGGAATCATTGCCGGTGTACATGAACATATCGGCGGACTGCGCCATCATGCTGACCGGAACGACATCCACGATCTTCTTTTCATCGCGGCTTTTTTCATACTGCCGGTAGCCGAAATATCCGCCGCCGGCAATGAGTGCGAGGCATAACAGCGCGATTATCGCTTTTTTCATGCCTCAGCCGCCTCCTCCGGTTCTGCCGCTGCCGCTTCTGCGCCGGATGCTTCCGCTGCATCTGCGGTTCTGGTATTGAATGCGCCGTCATGCAGCTGGCCGTCACGGATATACATGACGCGCTTTGCACACTTTGCGATATCCGGCTCATGCGTGATCATGACGACGGTTACGCCTTCATCATTCAGCTCCTTGAAGAGCTCCATGACCTGATCGCCGGATTTGGTATCGAGCGCACCGGTCGGCTCATCGGCAAGCAGCAGGCGCGGCTTATTGACGATTGCTCTTGCGATCGCAACACGCTGCTTCTGACCGCCGGAGAGCTGTGTCGGCTTAAAATACATTCTGTCTTCGAGCCCGACGCGCTTGAGCGCCGCGATTGCGCGCTCCTTGCGCTCCTTCTTGGAAACACCTGCATAGAGCAGCGGCAGCTCGACATTTTCCAGCGCGGACTGGCGCGGCAGCAGATTGAAATTCTGAAACACAAATCCGATCTTGTTGTTCCGGATCTCGGAAAGCTCCTTATCCGAGCAGCCCATGATATCCGTTTTATCGAAAATGAAAAATCCCTTTGTCTGTTTGTCAAGGCAGCCGATAATATTCATCAGCGTGGACTTACCGGAACCGGACGGTCCCATGATCGCCACGTATTCGCCGTCATCCACGGACATCGAAATATCCTTGAGAACCGGCACAGCTTCCTTGCCCTGCATATAATCCTTGTAAATTGATTTCAGTTCAAATACCATAGTGCTTTCTCCTGTCAGTTTTCATCGGGTGCCTGTGCCTCGGCTGCATCTTCCGGCTGCATTTCCGCATCTCCGGGCATCGGGGCCTCGCCTTCTGCCGGCATCTCTTTACCGTCCGTCGGCATCTTCTCACCGTCCGCCGACATCTTCTCACCGTCCATCGGCTTCTCTCCGTCCTCGATCGGGTTGCCTTCCTCATCAAAGAGGCCTTCGCCGCCTTCGATCAGATTGCCTTCCGGATCGAATTTATAGACATTGCCCTCTTCATCGGTATAGACCATGTTGCCTTCTTCATCATAGACGACATCCTCCGGCATACCCATATCTTCGCCGTTCATGCCTTCTTCCATGCCCATACCCATATCGCCGTTCATCATATCGCCGCCGACATTTTCGGGGATATCCTTATCGGACTGATTGGTCGTTGTCTTCATGCCCGCCTCGATGTAATCGGCAGGATATGCGATGTAATCATCAATATCAAGGCCGGAAAGAATCTCGCAGTCGCCGTGTTCATCATCGACATCACCGACGGAAACAACGCGCTTCTCGATCTGATCGCGGGCGTTCTTTGCCCAGACATAATTCTGGTCGCCGTCCCAGAGAACGAAGGAGCTGTAAAGCCAGACGCCTTCCTTCTTGTTCTCATCCTTCTGGCCGTTGTCCATTTCGATCAGCACATGCTGGCCGAGCATGAAGCCTTCCAGCGAATCCGGCTTGACATAGAATGCATATTTCGAGGACTGCGTCTGCTCATCGGAGTAGCCGTAATACATGCTGTTTTCGTCCTTCTGCGGCTTGGTGTCGATCTCAACGACCTCGCCGCCGCGCTCTGCATCATCGACACGGCTCTTGATGAACACCTTTGCGCCCTCGCGGACGCTGCTTGCATTCTGCTCATTGAAAACGCCCTTGACGCGGAAGTCGCCCTCCGCAGCGATCTTCATGATCACATCAGCGGATTCCTCATATCCGCCGTAATTCATGCCGCCCTCAGAAGGTGCCGCCGGCTCCTTGAGGTCCTTGACCGTACCGTCGATCGGGGCAGTCACGAATGCATTGTTCAGCGAATTCTTCAGCTTCGTGATCTCAACATTCTTCGTTTTGATATCGTATTCATTGCGCGCATTGTCGGATTGCAGCGACAGAATTTTTGTCGTATAGCTGACCTGCGCATCGCCGTTTGCATTGCGGCGTTCCGTTTCGAGCGTACCGATCTCAAGCTCATTGGTCTTGATCTCATTTTGCAGACGCTCGACCTCCAGCTCGGCCTGTTCGATATTGAGCTGAATCTGCTCAACATTGTAGGTCAGCAGCTTATCGCCCTTCTTAACGACATCGCCCTCATGGACGAGCATCTCTTCGACCTGTTTTGTGGTATCATACTTGATATCCACAGTCTTCTGGGCGACGATGACACCTGCAAAATTCGTTGCGAACAGATTTGCACCGTCTACGGTGTTGATTGTTGCAACCTTCTGCACATAGACCTTTTCAGAACGGTCTGTCTGTGTGCCGCCGTAATGCTTATAGAGCATCCAGCCGCCTGCGCCGAGTCCGCAGATGACTGCCGCCGTAACAATTCCTTTGACGATTCCCTTGGCAGACATAGTATTCCCTCCGTTATTGTGTTCATTGCAATGTATCATAAAAACTGCGCAGTCCGCCCGTCGGCCGGTCTGCGGCAAGTCTATTATAATACGGCAGCGCTGCGCCTGTCAATGCAGCTCTGCCAATTTTAAGAAAGATTTAAGCGTGATTTCAGGTTTTCCACAAATACGCTCCACATTACAAATTATATCAGATTCCCGTGACATCTGCATTTCAGTTTTATAAGCGTTTTGTCACATTCACGGAATCCGCACGCATACAGAAAATTGCCCCGAAGCATTTCAAAAATGATTCGGGGCATCGTTTGGAATCAGCTTTTTAGATATACAAGAATTTGTGGACTAACCGAGCCCAATATGCTTGTCAAATGATGAAGCTTCCTGCCCCCCACGGAACGGGGGTGACAACCCAAGGGGACAGGGAGTCGTCGCTTTGCTCCGGTCTCCCTTTCCCCTTAGGTTTTCGCCCCCGAACCCCCGCTTTCCTGATCCCCTTTTCCTCTGATCGCGCTCCAGCTGCATTTTTCGCTGCCATTTATGGAATACTGCATATTAACACCGCCATATCAGCAGAAACGCCATAGTATCTCCAATCAGAAATACTATGGCGTAATCTTTCTGTTTCAGCGCATTCCTGCAATCAGTAATATTTGATTTCCTCTGCGAGCAGTTCCTCATAATCCTCAAGATTCTCGATGATCTTGCCGGTGCCCTCTGCCACGCAGTCCAGCGGATACTCTGCAACATATACCGGCATACCGGTCTCGCGGTTGATGAGCTTATCCATACCTCTGAGCAGCGCGCCGCCGCCCGTCAGCGTAATACCCTGTTCGATGACATCCGCAGAAAGCTCCGGCGGCGTATGTGCAAGGGTTTCGCGGATCGCATCCATGACATCGCAGAGCGGCTCATAGAGCGCATCGCGGACCTCCTCCGAGGAGATCATGATATTTTCAGGCAGACCGTTCAGCAGGTTTCTGCCGCGGACTTCCATTTCGGTGACAGTCGCCTCCGGGAATGCCGAACCGATGCCGATCTTGACAGCTTCTGCGGTGCGTTCACCGATCAGCAGGCTGTATTTCTTGCGGATGTAGTTGACGATTGCCATGTCGAATGCATCACCGGCCGTGCGGACAGACCGCGACGCGACAATACCGCCCATGGAAATCACGGCGATCTCACTCGTACCGCCGCCGATATCGACAACCATTGTTCCGGTCGGCTCCATGATCGGCAGGCCTGCGCCGAGTGCGGCTGCGATCGGCTCCGCAACAAGCTGAACCGGTCTTGCACCTGCTTTCTCAGCAGCTTCCTTGACGGCTCTGCGCTCCACGGCCGTTACGCCCGAAGGAATGCAGATAATGACACGCGCCTTCGTGAATGCGGTGCCTTTGAGTGATTTTTTGATCAGCTCCTGCAGCATCGTCGCGGCGATATCAAAGTCTGCAATGACGCCGTCCTTGAGCGGCCGGACCGCGATGATCGAGCCCGGGGTTCTGCCGATGATATCCTTTGCCTCTTTGCCGACAGAGCACGCCTGATCGGTCTTGGTATTGACCGCGACGACCGACGGCTCCCGCATGATGATGCCCTTGCCGCGCGCATAGATCAGGGTATTGGCAGTACCCAGATCAATCCCGATATATCTGGTAAACATTGGTCTGCTCCTTTGTTCTGTTCCTCTTTTGCTTTCTGCCGGCATCCGAGCCGGAAAACTCCACTCTTTATTTTACCACAAAACTCCGCTTCCGACAATCATTTTTGACAGATCATGTCATTTTCAGCACTTTGCACAAAGTCAGGCCATACCGCTCCGGAAGGCGGCAGCCATATTGCTAATGCCGATGTTCCGTGTTATGCGTATTCTTTCAAACAATCTTACATTTTCTCTTGACAGATTCCCCCAAAACGCCTATAATAGAGTTATCTGCTTTTGCAGCAGAAATCATCGCGCATACAGGAGGATTATCCATGAAAATCGAAACACAATGCCTGCACGCAGGCTATACCCCCGGCAACGGCGACCCCCGCGTTGTCCCGATCGTGCAGAGCACAACCTATACCTTTGATTCCACCGCGCATATCGCGGCACTCTTTGATATGCCGACCGAACCGATCTACTCCCGCTTTGCAAATCCGACCGTCGATGCAGTCGAAAAGAAGATCGCAGCGCTCGAAGGCGGTGTCGGTGCAATGTGCACCACAAGCGGACAGGCTGCCAGCCTGCTCTCGATCCTGAATATCTGCAACGCCGGTGACAGCTTCATTTCGACCGGTACGATCTACGGCGGCACGGTCAATCTCTTCGCCGTGACGCTCAAGCGCTTCGGCATTGAGTGCATCTTCGTCGATCAGGAAGCTTCCCGCGAAG
>CAMNFV010000117.1 GCA_946537515.1 uncultured Ruminococcus sp.
TAGACAAAGCCGATGTACAGGAGATGATCCGCAGACTGACCGGTGCGCCGAAGGAAGAAGAGAAACCGATTGTTACAACGATGACCGTTGAAACAGAAGTGGAAATGACGTCGCAGACTGCTTACGGCCCGCCGCCCGCATGGCATTCAATATAAGTGAAAGAGATGAATTCATATGAAAAAAACGATACAGACGCTGGCAACTGCTGCGGTGTTTGCGGCAGCGGCGGTCTCTTCGCTTTCTGTTTCTGCGCAGGAATCAGAGCTCATGGAGAAGGCCGCGCAGCCTATGGCACCGCTCTATGGCCCGCCCTGGGTTTTCGCAGAGAAAGGCGATATGAATTATGATCATTCTTTCGATGCCCGCGATGTTTCGCTGCTGAAGCAAATTATCCTCGAGGAACGCAGTCCGCAGCAATCGGACGAATTCCTCGGCGATGTCAACCTCGACGGCGCGATCGACAAGGATGATGTCAAGGAGCTGATCCGGCAGCTGACCGGTAAGCCCGATGACGAGGAAGAACAGACGCAAACGACAGACACAACCGGTGTGACAGATACTACTAATACAACAATCACGACTACATCAACAGAGTATCCGGTATTGATGTACGGTCCGCCGCGCGCCTGGGATTAAGCCGGGTTTTGAGGGGAGTTTCAAATGAAAAAATCGCTGCATTCCATTCTGACCGCTGCGATGTTTGCTGCGGCAGTGACAACATCGGTCGGAAATCCGACCGTATCCGCACAAAATAGTGATGCGCCTGCCGAATCCGGTCTGATGCAGGAAACAGAACGGATGCAGCAGGGCGTGTACGGCCCGCCGAATTGGTTTACGACAGAGCCGGAGCTGACAAAGCTCACCGATACCGAGCCGCAGGATGTCTATGGGCCGCCGAATTGGTTTTCTGAAACGGAAACTCTGACAACAACTGACGTCACAAGGGATATCCCGCCGACGGTTTACGGCCCGCCAAACTGGTTTTCGGATAAGGAAACTGAAGCTACCGTTACGACAACGACGGATGTGACAGAGATCATTCCGCAGCCGGCATATGGCCCGCCGTGGGTGTTTGCGGAAACAGGTGACCTGAACTATGACGGCGTGCTGAACGCGGCGGATCTGTCCTTGCTCAAGCGCGCAATCCTTGACGGTATCCGGACGGATGAGATACTGCATCTCGGAGATACCAATTCGGACGGAACGATTGACAAAAAGGATGTCAAGGAGCTGATCCGGCAGCTGACCGGTAAGCCCGATGAGCCGGAAGAAACAGACGTTACGGTACTTTCGACAGATACAACCATTCCGACAACCACCACAGTCCCGCTTTACGGCCCGCCTGCTGCATACTGATGCGCAGAATTACCGTTTGAACCGACGGCAGCCCCGTCCGGAATATATGATAAACGACAGGAGAAAATTATGCTGAATCCGAAACTGAAAGAACAAAATATGCAGCGCCTTGCTGTTTACCGCGAAGGTCTGAAGGTCATGCCGCAGATCCACAACCTCTTTTTTGAGCTGACGCTCCGCTGCAATGAGCGCTGTCTCCATTGCGGCTCCAGCTGCGGCGATGTGCCCTCTGATGAGATGACCACAGAGCAGTGGTGCGGCATTCTCGATCAGCTGAAAACAGATCTCGGAACGGATAACTATATGCTCTGCATTACCGGCGGCGAACCGCTGCTGCGCAAGGATTTCTTTGAGATCATGGGACATGCGCATGAGCTCGGCTTTAACTGGGGCATGACGAGCAACGGCACGCTGATTACCGAAGAAGTCGCGCAGAAGCTGAAGGACTGCGGTATGAAGACCATTTCGATCAGCCTGGACGGTATGCCGGAAACACATGATGCCTTCCGCCGGACACCGAACGGCTGGGAGCGCGGTATGCAGGGCATTAAGAATCTGATCAAGATCGGCGGTTTTCAGTCGATTCAGGTGACCACCGTTGTCACGCATAAGAATATCGTCGAGCTGGATGATCTCTATAATATCCTCAAGGATGTCGATATTGATTCCTGGCGTGTCATCAATATGGATCCGATCGGCAGAGCAAAGGAGCACCCGGAGCTGCTGCTGACGAAAGAGGATTATAAGACGCTGTTTGAGTACATCCGCAATAAGCGCATTGCCGGCGAGCCGGTCTGCTATGGATGCAGCCACTATCTCGGCATGGAATATGAGCGCGAGGTGCGCGACTGGTATTTCCTCTGTACAGCGGGCCTTTACACCGCGAGCATCATGGTCAACGGCGATATCACCGCATGTCTCGATATCGAGCGCAGACCGGAGTTCATTCAGGGCAATGTTCTGAATGAGCATTTCAAGGATGTCTGGGAGAATAAATTCCAGATCTTCCGCAAGGATCTCAGCCTGGAATGCGAAAAGTGCCGCAACTGCAAAGAGGCAAAATATTGCCACGGCGACGCATATCATACCTGGGATTTCGACAATAACTGCCCGCAGGTCTGCTTCAAGGAAGTTCTGTTTGACTGATGTGTGATATGGAAAAGCCGCTCAATTCAGCGTAACAGCTTGATTGAGCGGCTTATCTTTTTTTACACAAAAAATGGGATGCCAAAGGGACAATGTCCCTTTGGCAGTTTTGGGCAGCGCCCATTATTGATCATCGCGCAGCGATACCTCTGTCAGTCTCCGAACGAAACGCCGATGCGTTTTGCGGTGACGACGAGCTGATCCTTCGGGTTGACGAACTTTGTCAGGCCGGCGATATCCTCAAGCTTATTCGAGGTGACCTTGCCGTTGACCATAGCGACAGTTCTGCCGTATTTTTCGGTTGCGATCAGCTTTGCAGCGTGGACGCCGAATTTTGTTGCGAGAATGCGGTCATATGCCGAGGGCGAACCGCCGCGGAGCATATGTCCCGGAACGCAGACACGCGTATCAATGCCGGTTCCGGCCTGAACCTGTGCTGCGATGCGCGAGGTCGCCGTGATGATGCCGGCCTCTTCGCGCTTTCTGGCGCGATCCTTCTTTTTGAGTTTGGCCTCATCCTTATCGAATGCGCCCTCTGCGACAGCCATGATCGAGAAGGACTTTCCGCTTGCGGCACGCTTCATGACCGCATCGCAGACCTTGTCGATATCATAAGGAATCTCCGGAATCAGGATGATATCCGCGCCGCCGGCAAGACCGGAATTCAGCGTGAGCCAGCCAGCCTTATTTCCCATGATCTCGCAGACCAGAATGCGGCTGTGCGAGGCGGCGGTCGTATGCAGACGGTCGATCGCATCGGTTGCGGTATCGACGGCGGTATGGAAGCCGAATGTCACATCGGTACCGTAGATATCATTGTCGATCGTCTTGGGCAGACCGATGACGTTGAGGCCTTCCTGCGCCAGCAGATGCGAGGTTTTATGCGTACCGTTGCCGCCGAGTGTCAGCAGGCAGTCGAGCTTCTGCTTTTTATAGGTCTCGCGCATGTTTTTGACCTTGTCTACGTTGTCGTCGCCGATGACGGTCATCATCTTGAACGGCTGACGCTTCGTGCCGAGAATGGTTCCGCCCTGCGTCAGGATGCCCGAGAATTCACCCGGCTGCATTACGCGGCAGAGATTGTGGATCAGGCCGTAATAGCCGTTGGAGATGCCGACGATCTCGACATTTTCTTCGCCCATCAGCTCAAAACAGGCCTTTGCAACGCCGCGGATTGTGGCGTTCAGTCCCGGGCAGTCACCGCCCGAAGTCAGGATTCCGATTCGCTTTTTCATGGTTTCAGGTTCCTTTCATATTTTAGATTTGATATATCAGATGATTGTTCACATTCTATGCCGGTAGGCGCACTTGGGGTAATTGGTGCAGACCCAGTAATTGCCCTGCGGGGTGGACCATGCCTTCAGCTTTGCGCGGCATTCCGGACAGATCTGATGCAGCAAAGCCATACGGGCGCTGTTTTTATACTGGAACGAATTCTGCTCATGCTCTATGCGCGCGATGTTTCCGTGGATCTGATTCTGCCCGATAAAATCGAAGATATAGTCGATCTCACCCTGTGAGAGCAGCTTTTCCTGCTTTTCTGCGACCTCCTGCATGACCTTTTGCAGCGATTGCAGCGAGGTCACGATATTGGTGCGGGGCGGATACGGCGGCTTGATTTCCAGTCGTGCGCCGGTATAGCGATACATGATCACGATCGAGTGATAGTAGATCTCAAAGGGCAGCGGCGACAGAAAATCGCGCAGATATTTTAAATGGTACAGATTTTGCAGAACAGGGCTGTAATAATCGACTTCGCGGTCGCCGTTAAAGTTCTTCCAGTATTTTTTCATGCCCTCGCCCTGAATGATGCCGTGGAAAGTTTTCATTTCACAGACAAAGATTCCGGCGCGTGTCAGGATCACAAAGTCGATGTGCATCGTTTTGCCGTCTGCCGGGATCAGGATATCGCGGATCACTTTCAGATCCTGAAACTGCCCCAGCAGCGTTGTGAGCTGGATTTCCGGTGTAATCTGTTCAAGTGCCATAGTTTGCATTGCCTTCTTTCGGTATATCGCTTAGAATACATTTTTTTCATTCTGATTGCTGCGAATGAACTGCTCGGTCTCTTTTGCAGTCATCGGGTGGCCGTAGAGATAGCCCTGGGCGAAGTCGCAGCCTGCTTCCCGGAGAATTTTCGCCTGCTCCGGTGTTTCGACGCCCTCTGCGATCGTTGTAATTTTCTTGGCTTTCGCGACTCTTGCGACCGAGCGGATGATCTCCTGTACGACCGGATCGCCGTCCATTCCGGCGACAAAGGAGCGGTCAAGCTTGAGCATCGTGAACGGCAGCCTCTGCAAATAACTCAGCGAGGAATAGCCCGTTCCGAAATCATCCATTGCAAGCTGGATGCCTGCCGCACGGAGCTCCTGCATCCGGGCGATCGTCACATCTATATCCATGAGCGCAAGCGATTCCGTCAGCTCGATTTCGAGGCAGCGCGGATCGAGATTATGCTTTTGCAGCGTTTTCAGGATCTGTGCGCAGATATTCTCCTGATAAAAATCGGTGCCGCTGAAATTGATCGACATGACGGTATCCGGCAGCCCCATTGTCTGCCATAGCTTCATCTGCCGGCAGGCTTCGTCCAGGACAAAGCGCGTAATCTGCGTGATCAGCTGGGAGCGCTCCGCGATCGGGATGAAAACCGTCGGGGAGATCAGCTTGCCGGAGGGATGATGCCAGCGGGCAAGCGCTTCCAGCCCGATGATTTCGCCGGTCGTCAGCGAGACCTTCGGCTGATAGTAAAGTTCCAGTTCATTGCGCATGACGGCATCATGCAGCTGCGTTTCGAGATTGCTGTCCTGAATGATCGTGTCATGCATTTCGGAAGTATAGCGGCGGATGCTGCCGAGTGATTTTGTGCCGGAGGAGAGTGCAAATTCGGCGTGCTCCAGCACATGCTCGAAGCTGTCGCCGTCCGCAGGCATTCTTGCGTATCCGGCGGAGCAGGTCAGCGAGCGGTTGGAGAGATCGCCGACGGCTTTTGTCAGGAGCGCACGCTGAATCTTTCCGACGACCTTTTCCGGCAGCGTTTCATCGCCGGAGTCGCGCAGGATCAGCGCAAAGTTATCGCCGGAGATGCGGGCGCCGAAGCCGCCGTGCGAGAGCTGCTTGACGAGCGCATCGGCAAAGCTCCGCAGCAGCGCATTGCCTGTTGCATAGCCGCAGGTATCGTTAATGAGGTGGAAGCGGTCGATATCCATGACGATGACCCAGTAAGAGCTGTTCAGCTCGATCGTGCATTGATAGAGCTCTTCGCCCATGCGCATCAGCTTATTGCGGTTCGGGATATTGGTCACGGCATCTTCGTAGGCGATCTGTTCGATTTTTGCATCCTTCTGTTTTTCCGCGCTGATGTCGATCACGGTTCCGCCGACAACGAGCCGGCCGGAGTCTTTATTGGTAGTCGCGCGGAAGCGGTAGGAATACCAGCGGTACTGTCCGTCCGCGGAACAGATGCGCAGTTCCAGCGTTTCGGTGCGGCCGATATAATGCCGCATATGATTGCGGATCGCCTGGACATGGGAATCAAATGCGACAACATCCAGCGGATAGATGCGCTGGCGGATCTCCTGAACGGTGACGGTATTGCTGCGCAGGCCGAACATTTTTTGCAGCTTTTCAGAGGGGAACAGCCGCGGATTGCCCTGCTCGATCAGCAGCAGGCCGACATCCATCAGCTCCATGGTCAGATTATGCCGCCCCTCAGAGGCGCTGAGCTTTCTGGAATAGGTCGCAATTTCAGACTGCATATTGCGGATATCGGCGAGGTCCATGCCGATCGAAAGCAGCCATGTAACGCCGTCCTCATCGGTTTCGACGGCGGAGGTATTCCAGATCATATCGTGCGGAACGCCCGAGGGCGTGATAAAGGAATATTCCTGATTTTTCGCTATCACGATCTCGCGGATATCCGCATCGCTCATTTCAGTTTTACCGAAGAACATCGGGACAACATGCTTTGCGTCGAAGTCCTCACGCATTTTCAGCTCGGAAAGCTCCGAGAGCGCATCATTCGGGACGACTTCCGTGAAGCTGTCGTTCCAGAGCATGGCCGGAGAGGTGAGGTTTTTCGCAAGATAGGACAGCCGCTTGCGCGCGATTTCTTTTTTATGCGCTTCATGCTTCTGCCGCCGCAGAACCATCAGAAAGCTGAGCAGAACGGCGAGCAGCGCATAGGAATTGAAGATGATATATACAAGATCGCCCTTTTCGCGATGAAAAAATGCGTAGGCGATCAGATATCCGGTCAGCAGCGCAAAGCCGACGACAACTGATACCATCAGCTGACTTTTATATTTCATGTCTGCCCGCTCCTTTCTGTAAGCAGGGTGTTTTTTTCTCTTGTTCCTGTCTCTTTATTGGCCTGAACGGAGCGCTGAATTTTCCGGCGCTTCCGTGAAAAGTGCATAAAATCCCATACTGATATTATACCAAAGAATGCCGTAAATGTCAATGTATTTTCGCGAGTTGTGAAAAACATTTTGGAACAGTTTTCACAAAAAATTCACATTTATATGGTAGAATAACGATAATGACGCGGCACTGCGTCAAAATTTGAAAGGAATCAATCACCATGAAGATACTGGTTGTCGATGACGAAATGAATATCCGCAATGTCGTAAAGGAATATGCAGAACATGAGGGCTTCAAGGTGGATGAGGCCGGCGACGGCATGGAAGCAGTTGCCATGGCCAAGGCACAGGACTATGATCTGATTGTCATGGATGTCATGATGCCGCGGCTGGACGGCTTCTCTGCCTGCAAGGAGATCCGCAAGACCAAGGATACCCCGATTATCATTCTTTCTGCAAGAGATGATGAATACGATCAGCAGCACGGCTTTGATCTCGGCATTGATGACTATGTGACCAAGCCCTTCTCGCCGCCGCTGCTCATGGCACGCGTCAAGGCCGTCGTTTCGCGGCGGAATGCGTCCCGCGGCAATGTTTCCGATCCGATGGTCTTTGAAGGCCTTGAGATCAATATGTCCGGCAGAGAGGTCTATGTGGACGGCAAGCGCGCCAACATGACGCCGAAGGAATATGACCTGCTCTTTTATCTCGTCAAGAACCGCAATATCGCGCTGACGAGAGATAAGCTGCTGGAGGAGGTCTGGGGCTATGACTTCTTCGGAGATGACCGCACGGTAGATACCCATATCAAGATGCTCCGCAACAGTCTCGGTGAATACCGCAAATTCATCGTGACGCTGAGAGGAATGGGATATAAATTTGAAGCTTAATTTCTTCAGGGGAAATTCCATGCGCCGGACCATCTGGCTCTGGTTCATGGCATTTGTCTTTGTGACTTTTCTGCTGCTCTGGGTCTGTCAGGGTCTGTTTTTGCAGAACTTCTATGACCGGATGAAAACAAAGGATATCATGCGGCTTTCCGATAAGATGATCGAACTCTATCAGGAGGGGGATTATCAGGATGAATTCAAGCAGCTTGCAATGCAGAATGAGCTCTGCATCGAAGTGCGCGACCGCTTTAACCGTTCCGTTGATCATTTTCATTATGTCGGCGGAAGTTGCTTTCTTCACGGATATAACAACCATGTGACAGAGATCGTCCAGAGGGTGCGCAGTTCACAGACGGGATTTGAGTACTGGAAGGATACGCATCCGGTTACGCATGTTGATCTGCTGATCTATGCGCGCGTGATCGGCTCGAATTCGATGCCCGAGGGCTATCTGCTGATCAATACGCCTCTGAAGCCGATCTCCGCGACGGTCAGCATTATCCGGCGGCAGCTGGTTATTATCACGATTTTGCTCGTTCTGATCGCGGCGCTCCTTTCGATGATCGTTTCGGACCGGCTCGCAAAGCCGATCGTCCGCGTCACGAAGGATGCGCAGCAGCTCGCACACGGCAAATATGATATCCAGTTTGACGGCAGCGGCTACGATGAGGCGGAGCGCCTTGCCGAAACGCTGACCTATGCGAGCCATGAGATCAACCGCGTCGATGCGATGCAGCGCGACCTTATCGCCAATGCTTCGCATGATCTGCGGACCCCGCTGACGATGCTCAAGGCCTATGCGGAGATGATCCGCGATCTGTCCGGCGATAATCCGGAGAAGCGCGCAGAGCATTTGCAGGTCATCATCGAAGAGACTGACCGCCTGACTGCGCTTGTCAACGATATCCTCGATCTCTCCAAATATGAAAACGGCAAGATGAAGCTCGAACGCAGCGAATTCGATATTGAGGAGCGGCTGACGGAGATCGTGGAGCGCTACAGAGGCCTCAGCGATGTCTCCGGCTATACGTTCTCGCTGGAAACCGACGGCGAAGCGTTCGTCTGCTGCGATGCCGGCAAGATCGAGCAGGTCATCTGCAATCTGATGAACAACGCCATGAATTACAGCGGCGAAAACAAGGAGATTTTCGTCAAATTGCAGCATACAAAAGAGGGCATCCGGATTTCGGTGCGCGACCGCGGCGCCGGTATGGATCAGGAAACGCTTTCGCGCATCTTCGATAAGTATTACCGCAGCGAGAATTATAAGCGTGAAGTGCGCGGAACCGGACTCGGGCTCTCGATCGTCAAGGCGATCCTGCGGATGCATGACTATGCATTCGGCGTGGACAGTACCGTCGGTGTCGGCTCGACTTTCTGGTTTGTGATTCATCCGGATGAAGGGGAAGAATCCTGAGCCGCGTGGAATTGCATATAACCCTATGGGGCTGAAACCATTTTCTCGGCATGGTGCACAAATCTCTTTCCGGGCACTTGACTTTTCCGCAGTTTTACTGTATAATCAAACCTTGCAGGGGTATCTTTACCCGCGGCATACTATATTTATATGGGACGCCGCCGGATCCCCGATCAAAATACTGTAATCGACTGTGCCGCGCCTTCCGCGGTGCATCATGATACAAAAGAAAAGGAGTGACGATTTCCATGAAGAGAACATATCAGCCGAAGAAGCGGCACCG
>CAMNFV010000118.1 GCA_946537515.1 uncultured Ruminococcus sp.
CGCGCACGGAAACTGTATCAGGAATCCGGCGCAAAGCCCGCAAAGAAGGAAAAGCCTGTAAAAGCAAAGAAAACAGAAGATGCCCCCATCGTTCCGGTATACAGAACCCCTTGCGTCAAGTGCGGCAAGGAGCTGGAATCCGGCTCGAAATTCTGCAAATACTGCGGCGCCAAACAGGACGAGCCCGTCAGGACCGCGGAACCTGCTGCAAGCGGCACGGTCTGTGTCTGCTGCGGCAAGGAGCTCGAAGCAAATACCAAATTCTGCAAATACTGCGGAACCAATCAGGAAACCGGCGAAAATATCGTGGATGCTGTTCTGAACGGCACCGCGGGCTTCCCGGATGCGCCTGATGACGACAATTCCGCATCATAAATACAGATAGAACATCAGCATATCAAAGGAGAGAACATGGCACAGCAACAGCAGCGTAAAAAGAAAAAGAACGGCGGCAAAACCGCAGCGGGCGTTATCATGATCCCGCTGATCCTTGCAGCACTCGCTGGCGGACTCTATTTCGCCGGCAAGGATCTCTGGAATAACCGCAGCGAGGAGCCGGAAACTGCCGAGAGCAGCACAGATCAGCAGGATCCTTCCGAAACTGCCCCCGCAGAGACTGCCGTTCCGGTCGAAACAACAACCGAACCGCTCACCGGTTTCGCAGATAAAGCACAGCGTTCCGACACGACCCTGACTGTCACTGACACGACAAAGGTGCTCGCACGAAATTCGCTGCTGATCGAATGCAGCGGAAACGGCGGCAATGTCCTCGCAGAGCGTAATGCCGATGCGGAGATCTATCCGGCATCCATGACGAAGGTCATGACGCTGCTGACATTCTCGCGTCTGGTCGATACGGATGCATTGGATGCAACGATCCTGATGGACGCGGATGTTCTGCGTGCACAGGAAGAGCAAATGGCATATGTCGCAGGATTCAAGGCTGAAGAAGCCTGCCGGATCCGCGATCTGGTCTATGCAATGATGCTGCCGTCCGGTGCAGATGCCGCAGTCATGCTCGCAACCTATGCCGCGGGCAGCGAAGCAGATTTTGTCGCGGAGATGAACAATCTCGCAGCCGAGATGGGGCTGGAGCATTCCCACTTTGAAAATGTCACTGGCCTGCATGAGGAGACTCATGTCAGCAGCCTCTATGATATCGCTAGAATCCTGATGACCGCGATCCGCGATCCGTTCTGCGCCGAGGCCATGTCCACGCTGCAGTATACGACCGCGGCGACCGCAGAGCATCCGGATGGCATCGACCTTGTTTCGACCACGCTTTCCCGTATGGTCGGCAATGAGCTGGAACATCTGCCCGATCCGCTGCATGTGGTCGGCGGCAAGACCGGCTTTACCAATCCCGCAGGTCAATGCCTCGCAACCTGGGCAAAATCCGATTCCGGCAAGACCTATGTCTGCGTCGTTGCCGGCAGCACGACCTTTGAGCCGCTTGATGCCGTCGGTGATACGCTGACGCTCTATCAGCTGACCGGTATGCCCCTTGCGGATATTCAGCGCATCCAGCCCGATGAGGCCGATCTGCCGCTTTATGAACACTATTAAAATCAGGCGGTGCTGTACGGCAGCGGTGTGCTGCTGTCTGCTGCTGACCGGCTGCGGCTATCATGCCGGAAAAACAAAGCACAATGTCTACCGCAACCGTGCCGCCGGATTTCGTCTTGAAACGCCGGAGGCATTCACCGTAATCGGTGCCGATGACTACAATTCGCTCAGCTTCTATGCCGCTGCGAACCGGCAGGCGGAGGAGCGGAATGCAGCAGAAAATTTTGTCTGCGAATACGCCGCGAAAGCATCGGACTGCGAAGTATTGATCTGCAGCGAGCCGAATCCCGGTACGGATACGCCGGAAGCATTTCTTAACCGCATCTGCAACCGGCTCCGCAATGAGGAGACAGGCTTTGAAGTCCGCTCGATTGAACAGATTACCTGCGGCAAAACAGAATTCAAATCCGCACATATCGCCGCACACGCGGAAAGTGCACATCATCATCATCACAGCCAATCTGAAGAAACAGAATCCGAAACGGAAGATACCACGCAGATCCGTGTCTACGTGACCGGCGCAAAGGACAGCTTTGTCTATCTGTTTCTGACCTATCCGGCGGGTGAGACCGGAGAAACACAGAAACAAATGCTGCTGGACAGCATCCATTAACCAACAAGGGAGGCGTGCGGAATGCTTGCTTCGATTGAAACAGCAAAATCCGCCGGATTCTGCTTCGGCGTAGACCGTGCCGTCAAGCTGGTCTATCAGGCGCTCGAAGAGGGCAAGCGCGTGGCGACACTCGGACCGATCGTCCATAATGAAGCCGTCGTCGGCGATCTCAATGCCAAAGGCGCACGCATTATCAGCGATCCGGCAGAGCTGGAACCCGGCGAAACGCTCATCATCCGCGCACACGGCGTCGCAAGCGCAGTTTATGAGCAGCTCGAAGCGCAGGGCAATCCTGTGATCGACGCAACCTGTCCGTTTGTTGCACGCATCCACAAAATTGTCGCCGAGCAAACCGCCTCGGGACGGCATGTTTTCATCGCCGGTGATCCCCAGCACCCGGAAGTGCAGGGCATCGTCGGACATTGTCAGGGAAATTGTACAGTTTTTCGCGATAAGACCGAGCTGAAGTGCTTAATTGATAGAAGTTTACCGCAAAGGCTTGCAATTGTCGCGCAAACAACGTATAATAAATTATTATGGGGGGACTGTATAGCGCTTTTGCCTTCTGATCACCCCGATTTACAGGTATTTGACACCATTTGCAGCGCAACTTCTGCCCGGCAGTCAGACGCAGATCAGCTGTCTCAGGCTTCTGATCTGATGATCATTGTCGGCGGCAGACACAGCTCCAATACCGTCAAGCTCTTTGATGTGTGCAGCCGGAATTGCCCGGCCTTCCTCATCGAGACAGCGGCAGAGCTGAAGGCGCGCGCGGATGAGATCCGGCAGACCGCTGCGGAAATTGCAGCAAAAGCCGGAAGCGGCCATATCCTGAAAATCGGCATCACGGCAGGAGCCAGTACACCAGCCCACATTATTAAGGAGGTTCAAACCAATATGTCTGGAATTTTTGACACCGATACCACAATCCCGGAAAACGAGGACTTCGCAGCAGCGTTCGAGGAGGAGCTTGATAAGACCTTCACGAAAAAAATCAGAAAGGGTGACCGGGTGGTCGGCATCGTCGCTTCCATCAGCGGAAACAACGAGGTCATGGTTGACGTAGGTGCCAAGCAGACCGGCTATATTACCCTCTCTGAACTGACCAGTGATACCTCTAAGAAGCCCTCTGACCTTGTCAAGGTCGGAGATGAGCTGGAGCTTGTCGTTATTCAGGTGAACGATGCGGAAGGTACTGTTCAGCTCTCGAAGCGCAGAGTCGATGAAATGGTCGGCTTCGAGAACATCCTCAAAGCCCATGAGTCGGGCGAGGTGCTTGAGGGTACCGTTCTGAGTGTTGTCAAGGGCGGCCTTGTCGCTGACAGCAACGGCGTTCACGTCTTCATTCCGGCTTCCCAGTCCGGTCTCGGCAGAGGCGCAGATCTCAATGTGCTCCTCAAGCAGCCGGTCCGCTTCGTCATCATCGACGTCAACGAGCAGCGCCGCAGAGCGGTCGGCTCGATCCGTCAGGTACAGAAGGCAGAGCGTGATGCCGCTAAGGCAAAGTTCTGGGAGACCGCAAAGGTCGGTGACGTTTACACCGGCGAGGTCAAGTCTCTGACCAGCTACGGCGCATTCGTCGATCTGGGCGGCATTGACGGCATGGTCCACGTTTCTGAGCTTTCCTGGGCAAGAATTCACCAGCCGAGCGATGTTGTCGCAGTCGGCGACACCCTTGAGGTCTACATCAAGGCACTCAATCCGGAGACCGGCAGAATTTCTCTCGGTCACAGAAGAGCTGAAGATAATCCGTGGGTGAAGTTCACCAACGAGTATGCAGTCGGCGATATCGTTGATGCTACGATCGTTTCCGTGACTTCCTTCGGTGCATTTGCACGCATCACCGACGGCATCGACGGCCTGATCCACATTTCGCAGCTCTCTTCCGAGCGCGTTACCAATGTCAAGGACGTTGTCAATGTCGGCGATACTGTCACCGTGAAGATCACCGCGATCGACACCGATAAGAAGCGCATCAGCCTTTCGATGCGTGCCGTCAACGAAGAGGATGCTGCTGAGGAAGCTGAAGAGGCTGACGAGGTTGTTTACTCTGATGAGGCACCGGCAGCTGATGAGGCTCCTGCTGAGGATGCAGCGGAATAATCATTCTGAAAAACGAATGATCTGAGATTGAATCAGATTGCAAAAGGAGGACGGAGGAGATTCGTCCTCCTTTCCGTTTTTGACCGAAATCCGGTTTTCCCGACTGTTTTTCAGCCTTGACAGAAAGGCTGCCGCATGGTATGATAAATCCATAGCGAAATTCAGAAAAAGGGGGCTGAGGCCTTGAAAAGCAGCACAAAAATTCTCATGATTGCGCTGACAGCCGGCGAAGTGGTTCTCGCTGTATCGCTCTATCGTGTGCTGTCGAAGACATCGCTGTCAGTCGGCATATATCTGATCCTGGCCGCTGTCATCGCGCTGTCACTCGGCGTTGACTGGCTGATTATGCGCGGCAGCAGCGCATCTGCTGTCAGCGATGCGAAGAAGCTCAAGGATGCCGATGACTATATCCGTGCATTTCAGGCGTGGCTCAATGAGGATACGCCCTTTCCGGAATACATCAAGCTGGCGATCAATCAGCTTGAATCCCTCAAGCGCAAGCAGAAGGCGCTGCGCGTGATTCTGGATGATTCCAAGGACAGCCCGTTCCTCACGACGGCAAATGAAGTGGATGCCTATATCCTCGCAAACAGCAAGCGCATCCTCAACCGTGTCATGATTTATGACAAGGGCGAGCCGCATAAGCTCAATATGCACGTCGCCTATTTGCAGGAGGTTCTCGGCCAGAATGCACATGTGCTCTCCGATTTTGAAAATCTCATCCTTGAGGTTTCGCAGATCGGTGATGATGCAAATGCCGCAACGCCCTGCCTCAATGAACTGACAAACGCACTTCGCAGTATGCGCAGCGGTGTCGATCCCTGGGAGACGCAGAATCACTCCTCATCTGAACCGCCGCAGCAAATGATGATGCAATAAACAAAACTGACATAACTGACGCCATGCATGGCGGGTCCCGTGAAAGGAGGGGGTTGTCATGCTCAACAACACAACAAGAAGATGCCCTGCCTGCGGAGTGATCCTGCAGCAGAAATCCGGCAATTCCGGAATCTGCCCGCGGTGCTTCCGGGAGTTCTGCTACACCCGCGAATCGTTCCGCAGCAGAACCGCATCAAACAGCCAAACATCCGATATGGATCGCGATACAAAAATCGGCCTGCTCTTTGTCGGCATATTCGTATCCTTTGCCGTCGGATTGATTCCTGTTGGAATCTTTCTCGCAATCATGCTCGCGAAGCTCTGCAATGAGGCTCCAAAAGCAAAGACGAATACCGTGAATAAAACCGGCAGAACAATTCCGACCGGCGAATTTCTGAAAACACGCAGCGACTACATCCGCGTATTCCGCGGCACGAATTTCAATGAAATGCCGCTCGGTATTTACGGCGTGCGTGCGCTGCATCAGATCGAACGGCTGGAGCAAAAGCAGAATGCACTTGTTTCCATGCTCGGAAAGAATCATCCTTTCCTCCGCAACGGAGATGATGCCGAGCTCTTTATTCTCAAAAACTGCAAACAGGTCTACTACCGGCTGAAATTCTGCGATCAGTCCGATCCGGAGTTCTGCCGTCTGCACGCGGAATACCTCGAAAAGGTCCTTGCAGACAATGAAAAGATTCTCCATGATTATGAAAAACTGGTCATTGAGGTCACACAGCTGGATCTTGATATGCCGGAAACAGCGCCCTGCCTGGATGTACTTGCAGAAACGCTGCACAATGTCCGCACACAGGACGGCACGCTCCCCGATGACTTTGATTTTGAATTTGAAAACGGATTCAGCCGGCAGATGATGATGCACGGCTGATCTTCCCTTACTTGCTGCAATCTTTATTCCATCACCTGAAAGGAGACTGACATGGCAAACGCAAAATCCAAAAACACAGTTTTTCTGGCGGTTCTCGGACTGCTGCTCGCGGGCGGTATCGTCGGCGGCATCCTCATCAGCAAAAATATGGGCAAATCCAAGCAGGAGATCTCCCGTGATACAGCGGTCACGCAAATGGACAAGAAGCTGAAGAAAATCAGCGTCCAGAACCTCACGGCGCGTAAGGCGACCGTTGAAATTGCAGGCAACAACCTTGCAGAGGAGCTGCCGGATATCTCCAAATATCCGATGACAGTCACCGGCAGAGGCGATATCAATATCGAGATCATCTCCTCGACCGAAAAGGCAACCGGCGGCACCGACGGCTGGCTGATTGACGTTGCAGAGGACTTCAATTCCTCGCACTACACGATCGACGGCCAATGGGCAACCGTTTCTGTCCGCCCGATCGCATCCGGCGCCGCAATCGACTATATCATCTCCAATAAATATGTACCGGAAGCGTTCTCGCCTTCCAATGTCCTCTGGGGCGATATGATCGCAGCAGAGAATGTCAAAATTGACAAGGTCTGCGACCGCCTCGCCGGCAACACCGCCGGTATCCTCATCAGCAAGGATACGCATAAGAAGCTGAATGATACCTACGGCAAGGTCGATATCAGCACGATCGTTCAGGCAACCGTAAAGAGCGAGATCACAATGGGCTATACAAACCCCTATGCATCCTCGACCGGCCTGAATTTCCTCGTTGCTGCGCTGGAAGAATTCGATTCCGAGGATATCCTGAGCACCAAGGCAACGGAGACCTTCCGTTCCTTCCAGCAGAATGTTCCGTTCGTTGCATACACCACGCTGCAAATGCGTGAAGCAGCGAAGAACGGCGTCCTTGATGCGTTCCTCATGGAGTATCAGGGCTATTACAATGCGACCGAGCTGCGTGATTATGAGTTTATCCCGTTCGGTGTGCGTCATGACAGCCCGCTCTATACGATCGGTGATGTCAGCAGCGAACAGAAGGAGCTTGCAAAGGCATTTGCAGATTATTGCCAGGGCGATGAGGCACAGAAATCCGCAAAGAAATACGGCTTCAACTATCTCGATGACTATAAAGAGGCAAAGTGGGATCTCAGCGGCAAGACGCTTGAGAGCGCTCAGAAGCTCTGGAAGACCGAGAAGGACGCAGGCAATCCGGTTATGGCAGTCTTTGTTGCGGATGTCTCCGGCAGCATGGGCGGCGCACCGCTCCAGAATCTGCAATCCTCGCTGATCAACGCTTCGCAGTACATCAACGACAGCAACTATGTCGGTCTGGTCAGCTACAGCACGAATGTCGCAATCAATCTCCCGATTGAAAAGTTTGATCTGAATCAGCGCAGCTATTTCACCGGCGCAGTAGAAGACCTCATGCCCGGCGGCAATACCGCAACCTATGATGCAGTCCTTGTCGCGCTGGATATGCTGACAAAAGCACAGGCAAAAGTCGAAGCAGAGACCGGTCAGCGCATCAAGCCGCTGCTCTTCGTCCTGAGTGACGGCCAGCAGAATGCAGGCTGCACGCTGAAGGAAATCACTCCGATCGTCGGCGGCCTGGAAATTCCGGTCTACACGATCGGCTACAACGCAGACCTCAGCGAACTGAAATCCCTCTCCGCAATCAATGAGGCAGCAAGCATCAATGCGGATAACGACGATGTTATCTACAACCTCAAGAGTCTCTTTAATGCACAGATGTAATTATGACAGCAAAGCCGTCCGGTTCATTTAGGTCGGTACTCATATAGAAATTTTATGCCATAGTATTTCTGATGTATCGTCGGAAGTACTATGGCGTTTCTTTCAATGCTGTGCTGTAGTTGTTACTAACATAAATCGGAATTTGCGGGCAGTGCCCGCCTCCATTGATCTAAAGCTTTCCGGCTGCGTTCCGGGGAAGCATATTATTCTGATTGTTTCCACAGCCGTAATAAGATAAATCAGAATTTACAGGAGAAAAGCTTGACGAACTGAAAGAAATCCTAACAGCATTCTCTGTGTGAATTTGGAGGATAAAGCGATGAAATCTGAAAAATCAAATAGAGTAAAAAAAGTACTTGCGATCATGGCTTGTATTATGATTCTGTTTCTGGCGATCACATTTGTAATCCACAGAATCCTGTTATCAAAAGAAAAGCAGATGCTGACCGAAGCAGGGTATTACAATCCTGTTTCGGTCGGGGATTATTCGCTGAATGTACATGATTTCGGAATTCAAAACGGTAAGCATACATTCGTAGGATTATCGGGCAAAGGCGTATTTGATTACAGTGTCAGAATGGAGCGCCTCATGGGCGGTCTGGCTGAAGAAAACCGGATCGTAATCGTTGACCGTGCGGGTTATGGACTCAGCGATGATACAAAGGAGCCGCAGACAGTGGAGCGTGTTGTGGATCACTACCGTACTGCGCTGAAAAATGCCGGTATCGAAGCGCCATACATTCTGCTTCCACATTCGCTGGGCGGTGCTTATGCGACATATTGGGTAAGTCAGTATCCGGAAGAGATCGAGGGTGTCATTTTTCTTGCCGGAACACAACTCAGCGATAACCCTGATATTGCTTTGGAAGATGGCAGTGCATTTGAGAATCGGTTTGCGATTGCGGCAAATCAGATGGGACTGGTAAGACTTGCGAAGTCGTTTCTGTTAAAAACTGTAATCCCCGGTATGAATTATTCGGATGAACAGCGAAAGTATTCGGAAGCATTGAATCTGCATCATACATTTAATCATGCTTTTTGCTACGAAGATGAGCATATGAATGAAATCTGCAATACTGCATATCATGCGATCAAGCCAAATGATGTTCCGAAAGTTTATATTTGTTCAAGTTGGGGATTTCAGTCCGGACAAGAAATAGATGAAATGCTGGCTTGGGATAAGCAGGAATGTGAATTCACGGGGAGGAAACAGCCTAAGTTTCCGGAATCCGGGTATGATATGGATATGCTGCAAAAACTCCGTGATACCGAATTGCAGCCCTATCTTGACAAAATGGGGAACTGTGAGCTGGTGCTGCTGCCGGGGATACACTGTATTTATGACCAGCGTCCCGATGATGTCGCAGAGATCATCAGCGACTTTCTGGAGAGAATAGAGGAACAAACGGAATAGAAAATAGAAAAAATACTTTAACAGTTAAAATTTGATTTATCGCAGAGCCTATTCGATCTTTGCGCTGTGAGGCGCATTGGAAGAATCCTGCCAGCGGGGGCTCCCCACAAATTCTGATTTATCTGAGTTTGCCTGCATAAGGAAAGTATGTTCAAGATACACACAGTACATCCGGCGGGCTTTAGATCAACGGCTGTCGGCCCTGCCGACAAATTCTGATTT
>CAMNFV010000119.1 GCA_946537515.1 uncultured Ruminococcus sp.
GAAATTCACGCGCTGATCGAGGGCATTGTCCACAAGCATGAGCCCGATGTGGAAGTCATTGCAAAGGGCGGCCATGCACATCATCATGAACATGCACACGACCATGACTGCGCGCAGGTTCTGACCTATACGCTGAAAGGCCTGGACTGCCCGAACTGTTCCGCGAAGATTGAAAAGGAAGTCGGTGCGCTGGAAGAGATCAGCGAGGCAAATGTCAATCTCATGCAGCAGACGCTGACCGTCAAAACCGCACATGCCGCGGAGGAAATTCACGCGCTGATCGAGGGCATTGTCCACAAGCATGAGCCTGATGTGGAAGTGATTGCAAAGGGCGGCCATGCGCATCATCATGAACATGCGCAGGTTCTGACCTATACGCTGAAAGGCCTGGACTGCCCGAACTGCTCCGCGAAGATTGAAAAGGAAGTCGGTGCGCTGGAAGAGATCAGTGAGGCGAATGTCAACCTCATGCAGCAGACGCTGACCGTCAAAACCGCACATGCTGCGGAAGAAATTCACGCGCTGATCGAGGGCATTGTCCACAAGCATGAGCCCGATGTGGAAGTCATTGCAAAGGGCGGCCATGCGCATGAACATACAGAAACGCACCATCACCACGATCATGATCATTGCTGCGATCACGACCATGAACATATACATGCACACGAACATGCCCATGAACATGCGCATACGCAGGAAAAACCACGCAGCACAGCCAAAAAGCTCGACCGCAACCGCGTGATGACGATCCGGATTCTGGCCGGCGCGGCGGTATTTGCAGTCGGTGCGGTGATGCACTATGCGCTGCATATGCCGGCAGCGGCCGTATTCGCCGTCATGCTCATCGCCTATATCATTCTCGGCTGGGATGTCGTCTGGACGGCGCTGCGCAACATCACAAAAGGTCAGATTTTCGATGAGCATTTTCTCATGAGCATCTCGACGATCGGCGCCTTTGCGCTCGGCGAATATCCGGAAGCGGCAGCCGTCATGCTGTTTTATCAGGTCGGCGAATTCTTCCAGTCGCTCGCCGTTCAGCGTTCACGCAAGTCGATCTCCGCGCTGCTCGATATCCGTCCGGATACGGCGAATGTCCTGCACGGCGAGACCGTTACGGAGACTGCGGCAGAAGATGTTTATATTGGTGAACAAATCATCGTTAAGGCGGGTGAGCGGATCCCGCTGGACGGCATCGTCACAGAAGGCGAATCCATGCTCGATACGACCGCTTTGACCGGCGAATCCGTTCCGCGGCATGTCCGTCCGGGCGATGAGGCGCTCTCCGGCTGCATCAATCAGAGCGGCACGCTGACGGTTCGCGTCACAAAGCCCTTCGGGGAATCGACCGCATCGAAAATCATTGATATGGTCGAAAACGCCGCTGCACGCAAAGCCCCGACAGAGAATTTCATCACGACATTTGCGCGGTATTATACGCCGGTTGTTGTGATTCTGGCAGTTCTGCTTGCCGTCGTGCCGCCGCTGCTGCTGCACGGTGCATGGGCAGAATGGATCCGCAGAGCGTTTGTATTCCTGATCGTCTCCTGCCCCTGTGCGCTTGTGATTTCGATTCCGCTGACCTTCTTCGGCGGCATCGGGGCAGCCTCGAAGCACGGTGTCCTGGTCAAGGGCAGCAATGATCTGGAAGCGCTGAGCAAGGTGCGTGCGATCGTCTTTGATAAGACCGGCACGCTGACAAAGGGCGAATTCAATGTCGCGCAGATTCTGCCGGCGGCGGGTGTCGCAGAAGATGATCTGCTGAAATATGCCGCGGGCTGCGAACGCAATTCCAATCACCCGATTGCTGCGTCGATTCTGGCGGCTTATCCGGGTAATGTTGATGCGCTGCAGATCAGCGGCAGCACGGAAATTTCCGGTTACGGCGTTCAGGCAGCGGTCGAAGGCAAAACCATTCTCGCAGGAAGTGCAAAGCTCATGGAGCAGCGCGGGATCGCCTATCAGCCCTGTGACAGCACAGGCACCAAGGTCTATCTGGCTGCGGACGGCGCCTATCTCGGCTGCATCCTGATCGCGGATTCTCTGAAGTCGGATGTAAAGCAGACGCTCTCCGGCCTGCGGGAGCAGGGCATTTCACGTATGGTCATGCTGACCGGCGACAACCGGGAAATTGCCGAATCGGTCTCGAAAAATCTCGGCCTGGATGCCTATTATGCAGAGCTTCTGCCGCAGAATAAAGTGGAGAAGCTTGAAGCGATCGCAGAAAAAATGCCCGCCGGTGAAAAGCTCGCATTTGTCGGTGACGGCATCAACGATGCACCGGTGCTGGCGCGCGCGGATGTCGGCATAGCAATGGGTGCGCTCGGCGCAGATGCTGCAATCGAGGCCGCAGATGTCGTCCTGATGACAGATGAACCGGCGCGGCTCGGAGATGCGATTCGCGTCGCAAAGCAGACCAAGCAGATTGTCATGCAGAACATTGCGTTTGCACTCGGTGTCAAGATTTTGCTGCTGATCCTCGGTGCCTGCGGTTTCGTCGGCATGTGGTGGGCGGTCTTCGGTGATGTCGGTGTCACGGTGCTGGCCGTACTCAATGCGATGCGGATGCTCCGCAAATAAAACAAAGCCGCGAAATCAGCATATCAGCTTGATTTCGCGGCTGTTTTCAATTTTGACCGTAATAGGCATTTGCACCGTGCTTGCGGTAATAATGTTTATCGAGGATGAACTGCGGCATCGCGGCCTGCGGATTGAGCAGCAGCGTTTTGAGCGTCATTTCCGCAACGGTATCCAGCACGACCGCATGATAGACCGATGCAGCCGGATCCTTGCCCCATGTAAACGGGCCGTGATTCCGGACGACAATCCCCGGAACAGAAAGCGGCTCGATCCCGCGCTGCCGGAGCGTCTCAACGATCACTTTGCCGGTATTCAGCTCGTAATCGGATTCGACCTCTTCCTGCGTCAGCGATCTGGTGCAGGGAACCGGGCCGTAGAAATAATCGGCATGTGTGGTGCCGAGCGCCGGAACATCCATGCCCGCCTGCGCAAATGCGACCGCATTGACCGAATGGGTATGCGTGACGCCGCCGAGATCAGGGAACTGCCGGTAAAGCTCCAGATGCGTTTTCGTATCGGAGGAGGGCTTCCATTTTCCCTCGACTGCCGCGCCGGTTTCCAGATCGACAACGACCATATCTTCCGGCTTCATGCCGTCATAATCGACGCCGGATGGCTTGATGACGACAAGGCCCTTTTCGCGGTCAATGCCGCTGACATTGCCCCAGGTGTAGATGACGACGCCTCTGGCCGCGAGTTCAAGATTCGCCGCACAGACTTCCTGTTTGAGTGTTTCAAGCATATTGCTTACCCCCTGTATATTTTTGCTGCACCCGCAGCGCGGAGAAACATGATCCTTTCGAGGATTCTCTGCCCTTATTCTACCACATGGGACACCGAAAGTCAAGCGCCGGAAAATGGGTGCAGCCCCCTGCCGGATGACAAGAGGCTGCGAATATGGGAAGAGGTATTAAGCGATTTCAGATCAGAACTCCTTGACAAGCTTTGCGATGTACTTCAGAATCAGCGTAACATCGTCGTTTTCGAGGTTGCCGTTCTTATTGACATCAGCGTTCTTTTTGCCCTGTGCAGAAACATTTGCATCGGTTTCCTCAGCAACAAAGCGTGCGAGCAGAACTGCATCAGAGATATCGACCTTGCCGCTGCAATTCACATCGCCGAGATGCAGCTTCGACGGATCATCCTTGCTGGTTTCAGAAGAAGTCTCCGAAGAGAAAGCGGTGGTTTTCGTTGTCTCGGAAGTAGACACGGTCGTGGTCTCGGAAGAAGCGGATGTGGAAGTGGTGGTCACAGTGCTCTCGGTTGTTGTAGTAGTTGTGGTGCTCTCGGTCGTTGTAGTAGTCGTGGTGCTCTCGGTCGTCTGCTGCGGGTCAGAATGCTGTGCTGCTTCGGTGACTGCGAGCAGATAGACCAGCGGAGAGTTCCAGTAGATCGTGATCTCATTGGTGGAATAGCTCTCTGCGTTGTCGATATAGCACTTTGCAGCCGGAGAAGTCTTGCAGTATGCCTTTGCAGCGCTGTCCTCAAGCGAGGAGTTGACGCCGCCGACGAGCATACCCGGCTGAGCCTTGTTTGCAGCCATGGACGGACGGTGATGCGGTGCTTTCGGTGCGACGGTGCCGAAGCCGGTGACATAGCAGGTACCGTTCGGATTCAGGCCGAGCAGGTGATCGAGAACCATATTTGCAGCATCATACTTGCCCTCAAGGCCGAGGATGACGCCTGCATTTGCAATGGTCATATTGGAGCCCCAGTCATACTTGGTGATCGGGGAACCGTACGGGCTTGCATTGACGGTCTTCTCGAAGGATGCAGCTGCATCTTCAAGCGCAGCCTTTGCCTTTGCAACGAGTGCATGATCGGAATTCTTCATGGTTGCGAGTGCGATGTTGCCGTAATCGCCGACGGTAGACCAGTCAAGGCCAGTGCTGACGGAAGAAACGCCGTCGAGATACTTTGCATCGCCGGTTGCGCGGTACATCTGGCAGGCTGCCCAGTAACGCTCATCCTTATCGGTCTTGTCGCCGTATTCACCGGTGGTGATATCAGCCGGATTCTTGAAGATGAAGTTCGGGTTCTGCTGGAGATAATCCCATGCCTTCTTCGCAGCAGCAAGGCACTTGGATGCGAATGCCTCATCAACGGACTTGTAGAATTCAGCAGCCATTGCCATAGAAGCGCAGAAGTCTGCGGTTGCAGTTGTGGAAATCGGAGTCACGATCAGCTCCTTGGTCTCTGCGGTCGGGGCGACATAGCCCGGGAAGGTTGCGCAGGTGACCTTGTGATACACGCCGCCGTTTGCAGCCTGCATCTTGAGCATCCATTCGAGCTCATAGCGGGTCTCATCGAGGATATCCGGCACGCCGTTGTTGCTCTCCGGAATGCCGACCTTATCGCTGAAGAGCGACGGATTTGCCTGATAAGCATAGAGCAGATCAGCGACAGCCTTTGCGCCTGCAACGGTATATCTGCCGTAGTCGCCGGCATCGTGCCAGCCGCCCGTGACGTTGATCTTATCGCTCGTGCCGTAGACAGTAGCCATATCTGCGTGGCAGGCCTTGTGGCCGAAGTCCGCATCCTTAACCTCGCAGCCGCAGCGCTGGAGATAGAACATCTTGACTGCCTCATCGGTCAGCTTTTCATACGGATTTTCAGCGATCACGAAGGTATAGGACTGATCGAGACTGCCGCAGGTGATATAGTACTTACCGGTATCCTTCACAGCAGAGAAATCTGCAACGCGATCGGTCTCGTCTGCGCTTGCGTTGGCAACTGCTGCGCCGAGCGTACCGGTGTAAACGGTTTCCTTGGTATCTGCATTGACGACCTTGAAGGTATCGCCGCCGTCCTTGCG
Source organism: uncultured Ruminococcus sp. (assembly GCA_946537515.1). Lineage (GTDB taxonomy): Bacteria > Bacillota > Clostridia > Oscillospirales > Ruminococcaceae > Firm-04. The sequence goes on from CAMNFV010000119.1 coordinate 5,393, forward strand.
GACAACTGCGGTCTTCTTATCGTTCGGGCGGAAGCCGATCTGGTTGGTGAGGATCGGAGCCTGATACGGACCGACAGAGCCGTAATCGACCTTGCTGTCATCGACGAGTTCGAGCGTCACATTATCCAGATAGATCGTGTGTTCGCCCAGCTCCGGATCGGTCTTCTGCTTGCCGCAGTTGAAGCAGAATTTTGTCATGATATCGGTTTCTTCCTTCATCGTGAAGTCATAATCCACGACGGTCGGTTCAGTACCGATCTCCATGCCCTTCCAGGTATATGCCTGATAGGTGCCGCCGTTCTGCTGGATCATACCTTCCACATAGCGCGGAACGGAGCTGGAGATCTCATAGTGCAGGTGGTAAACGCCGTTCTGATACAGCGGAATGATGTCATAGAACATCTGCACGGCATAATTGAGCGTACCGACGCTGGTAATCTTCAGCGCGAGCTTGCCGCCCTCGGTTGTGAGTTTCGCAGCGCCGCCGCTTTCTTTGTAGATACCCCAGTCAGTCGTTCCGGATTCAAACGTGGAATTCGAGATCAGGTTTGCAGCAGCGAAGCTGACGACCGGTGTGACGGTCTGTGCAGTTCCGGCCAGAAGTGTGACTGCAGCCAGAGCGGACAGCAGTCTGAGTCTGAATTTTCTGTTCATGTGTAATTCCTCCCATTTTTTCATGCGGACAAAATTTTAGACGAAGCTGAACGGTCCCCTCTCGACCGTTCCCCCCTGCGCACAGCCGTGATCTCGGATGCACCCTCAGCGCAGGTGCATCACCGGTCTGTGCGCAGTCCGGGCAAACAGCTTCGCAAACACAGGCGCTCCGCAGCTCCTGCAATTTCATTATAATAGATTGACAAATAAAACGGAATAGTATATAATGCATATTATATGATATATTGTGCAAATCTTTACTGAAAGGAGTATAAAAATGATTCTTAATAACGTTGGGTATAATCACAGGCATGATGCGGACTTTTTTGTGTCCCGTCCGAACGGCAGCGGAGACCATTTGCTTCTGATTCTCAAAACCGAGTCAATCTTCACGCTGAACGGTGAGGATGTCACGCTGCCGGCCAATACCTTCTTCCTCTATCCCGAGGGAATGCCGCAGTTTTACCGTGCGGTTCCGCAGCATTCCTTTGCAAACGACTGGATCCACTTCTCATTTGAGGATCCGGAACCGGAGTGGTTCCGTGCAAAGTCGGTACCGGTCGGTGTCCCGGTACAGCTGCGCAGCACGGAATTCTTCAGCTTCTGCATCAAAGCAATCGCGGATGAAAACAGCTCCGAGCATCTGCACAAAGCGGATTCAATCTCGCATTATTTCTGGCTGCTCTGCAATAAAGTCAGCGAGCAGGTGCATGAACAGACGCATATTCAGATCAGTTCGCGCTATGAGATGATGCTGATTATCCGGAATAAAATCTACACCGCCCCCTATCTGGACTGGTCGATCGACTGGGCCGCACACGAGACCTGCATGAGCCGTTCCTCATTCCAGCATCACTATAAGGAGCAGTTCGGCGTGACCTTCATTCAGGATCTGATCGAAAGCCGCGTCTCCCGCGCCCGGATGCTGCTGAGCACGACCAATATGTCGATCCAGGATATCGCGGTGCAATGCGGTTACCGCAGTTATGAGCATTTTGCGAGACAGTTCCGGGCACAGTGCGGCATCGCGCCCGGCGACTACCGCCGCAGGAATCAATAACCCGCCGGCGCTTGCATTTTCACGCAGTTTGTGGTATGATTGTATTGCGAATCATACAAGCGCTCCGGCCGATATGTCATACTTGTATGCAGGCATCTGCAACAATATTTCGGCCGCAATATAATCCTATTTTTAATACAGGCGAAACCACCGCCGGAAAGGCAGGCATATTCATTGGCAAAGTTCGATAAACATTTGTATCCTTCTGTTCACCGCGGCATTGTGCGTGCAGCGATTCAGCTGCTGACGCTGGAATCTCATCCGGCTGCACAGCGTTTTTCTGCCGCTGATGCAGATATCATGGTTGAAGAGGCTGCCGCGCCCGATCAGATCGGCGACCGGCAGCAGGGACGCGGCCTGCATTATTATAACGCAGTCAAAGCGGACGGCTCCGCGCTGCCGCTGCATCCCGTGACGGGCGGCTACTGCAACGGCAAGGGTGCGCCCGCGCCCTCTCCGCTCTCGGTTCTGGATGCGGAATACCGCACGGCGCTCGCACTCCGGACTGCCGGAAAAGACGCAGCTGCGATGAAAAGTCTCTCCCGTGCGCTGCATATGCTCGCGGACATGTGCTGCCCGCCGCATTGCACCTCGCTGACTTATTTTTCACCCTACGGCCTCACGCATAAGCGCTATGAGAGCCGCGCCGCAGAGCTCTTCTGGAACTGCGATCTGGCCAGCCTCTCGGAAGAAAATTCCGCAATGGAATGGGCAAAGCAGGCTGTCGGAAAGGTCCCCTATCAGACATATACGAATCTGCTCAGCGGCAGCGTGCCGGTCAGCAGCGGCACCTGGCAGCCCGGTACGCTCCCCCGGATCTGCAATGCGCTTGCGGAATCCGGCGCAAAACATCTCGATGCGGTGCGCGGCAGCGAGGATGCCCCGAGAGTGCAGTCCATCCGTGAACGGCTGATCGTTTCGATCACAAACTGTGCCGCGCTGCTGGCCGCCTTTGACCGCGATCTGACGGAACAGAATCCCGCGATCTGGCAGGAACGGCATCCCTATTGGCTCAAGAGCTTCCATACGGCATTTGTCGTGAGCCGTGCGCCGCTTTTCATGCAGTTTCAGGATGACGGCACGGTCTCATTCCGCACGCAGGACGGCAAAGCGCTCGGCGTCGGGCGGTTCGGGCGCGTGCTGCTCGCAGAGCCGCATGATACGGATACAACGGTGCGGTTCCGCCTCGGCAGAGAGCCCCTGCTGACGCTCTATCCGGACGGCGATCAGAATCATCTGCTCGCACAGATCCGCGGCCAGATGCATTGTGTCCGGCGCGTTTCCAATTTGCAGGGCAATCTGTTTTTATCGCAGATTTCGTTTGCGCTGGTCAATCAGCCGCCGGAAAGTGCGCGGTTTCTCTTCTGATGCATGGATAATAATAATCGCTGAAATCTGCGTATCTGCATGATTTCAGCGATTTTGTGATTATATGAGGAATTCTCTGCGGGGCATCTTCACAGCTTCGACTGCATCACAAGGAGCATTCCGCTGCCGCAGGAAATCTCGGCTGCTGCCGCGGTAATGTGATTGCTGACGCCGAGCGGAAAGCTGCGTGTCAGCGTGCCGTGTGCAAGCGGATAATAGACACCTGCCGCATTGACATCCTCACAGCGCTCCGACCACGCAAACAGCGAGAGCGACCAATCCGGACGCTTTTTCAGATGCAGCGTTTCGCCGCCGCAGAGCATCCGCGCACAGTCGCTGACGCCTGCAAGAAAGCCGTCTGCCCCCTGCTGCCGGAGATATTCGAGCGTTTGCAGATTCGCAAGCGTATGATCGAGCCTGCCGCCGAATGCGCCGTAGATGCGGATATCCCGGAATCCCTTTTCAAGCGCGACCCGCACCGCAAGCATCGTGTCGGTATCATCCTTTTCGACCGGAACCGTCATATGCGGCAGATGCTCCGGCACTGCGCCGAGTGAATCAAAATCCCCGAGCACCAGATCCGGCCTGCGGTTCAGCCGCTCTGCCAGATGCAGACCGCTGTCCGCACAGAGAATAAATGCCTCATCCGGCACCGGCTCGCAGGGAATTCCCTCTTCCGGTCCGCCTGCCAGAATCGCGCAGATACGTCTATTTTCCATAGTATTCTCCTGATATAAGAGGGACTGCCTCACACGCGGAGACAGTCCCCCATTTTGTTTCGTTCCGGATCCGGCACTTTCCGTTACAGTTCAGGATCCGTTATACCGGTTTCAGAAAAAATGCGCCCAGATTATGA
>CAMNFV010000120.1 GCA_946537515.1 uncultured Ruminococcus sp.
CAATCTCCAGCTCCAGAACGGCGACAAGATCCTCATCACCGGTCTGCCCGTCGGCACGAAGATTGCTGTCAAGGAGACGAACAACACCAAGGATACCTATTCTGTTTCTGCAACAGTCAATGGCGCCGCTACTGCGCTGAAGAGCGGTACTGCAAGCGGCAATACGCTCTCTGTTGCATCCGAGGCAGATGCAGCATTGAATGCTGCTGCAAATGTCGAAAAGGCGAACGGCAGAGATGTGATCGTATTCACCAACACCCTGAGGGATATCTCCGTGACCGGCCTGCTCTTCAGCATTGCACCGTTTGCGTTCATCACGATCGCAGGTATCGCGCTGCTCGGCCTGTTCATGAGAAACAAGAAGGACGAAGCGTCCGAGAGCCGCATCTGATCTGCGGATTTTGCAGGGAAACTGTCTCCTTCCGCTGAAACCGGGGGAGGAGACAGCATATGAATGATGCTTCTATGTTAAAATCTATTCGTTTCTGGATTGCTGCGGGATTGCTTGCCGTTTTGCTCGGCTGTATGATCCTGAAGGCCGCAAGGCAGATCCCGCAGCATCCGGTACCGGAATCGGCAGCGGCAGTTCAAACGTCTGCTGTGACCGTTACAACAACTGTGCAGACGGAAATCTCTGCGGCTGCTGCGGAAACAATGCCGGAAAACGACACAACAGCTATGCCCGAAACAACAACCGTGACAGAACCGGAGCCGGATGCATCCGTGCCGGAAATATCCGAGCGGAAAATCGCGGAGCTTACTGCGAAAATGCAGAAGGCTGCGCAGTTTGCGCCGGATCTGATCGGCTGGATCTATATGGCCGATACGGACATTGATTATCCGGTCGTGCAGGGGACAGATAATCAGTATTATCTGCATCATGCACCGGACGGCAGCGAAAACATACTCGGGACGATCTTTCTGTCGTATCAGTGCGCGCCTGATTTTTCGGACAATCTGAACATTCTCTACGGGCATAATATGCAGTCGGGTATGTTCGGGGATATCCGGCGCTTCAAGGAGCAGGATGAATTTGCGTCGCACCGCTATGGCTGGCTTCTGACCAAAGAAGCGCTGTTCCGGATTGATTTCTATGCACTTGCGGTCATCAGCGCATATGATGAACTGTATGATATTCCTGCGGACAGCGCTGCCTGGCAGGAAGCGCTGCGTGCGCGGAGTATGCATTATACAGAGACAGAACCAGCGGCGGATTTGCCGGTGCTGGCGCTTTCGACCTGCGCAGTAGATTTTGGAGATGCCCGCGCATTATTTACCGGCAGACTGGTTCGTATTCGCGGGATCAGTCCTGCCGATACAGCATGATGACACAGGAAAGGGGGATGGTGCAACATGATAATCGCAACACTTGACACAGATATACAATATACGAAAAAACTCGGAAGTGCGTTGAAAAGCCTGTTGCCAGACGTGGAATATAAGGCTTTTACTTCGCCTTCGGATTGTGTGAATTATGCTTCAAATCATGAGGTTTCATTGATCTTTATCAATCAGAATATCGGGATGCATTTTGCTGCATTGCAGACATTGCACTATAAGCTGCGGCGAATCCGGCCGCATGTGGATATCATCATTGTTTATGATGAGAATGAAAGCAATACCAATGTCGCGCTGTGGAGCATTCAGAGCCGCTGTTCGGATTATATCTGCAAATCGGATACAATGGAGCGCCTGCGTGACGCACTCCGGAATATCTGGTTTCATCCGATTCTGAACAGCAATGAGTCTTTGCAGCCCAAACTGCTCTCATCCGCTGTATAAAACAGCAATCCCCTCATCAACGGAGAACGGGGTCCGTTGATGAGGGGATTATTTTTTATGAAAGCGGAATCAGCAGCGTGACCGTCAGGCCGGGGGACTCGCATTCCGGGTCGTCCGAGGCGGCGGTACAGAGCAGCTCGCCCTGCATCTTTTGCATCAGAACGCCGGAAATATACAGCCCGAGGCCGCTGCCTTCCTTTCCGGCGGCATTTTTTCCGCGGTAATATTTCTGTGTAATCTTGCCGATCTCCGCTTCCGGGATGCCGCTGCCCTGATCTGAGATCGCCATGGAGAGAAATTGATCCTCATATGCATATTGTATCTGAATCGGCGTATTTGCGTACTTATAAGAATTGCTGATGATGTTTCCGATCACCTGTGAGAGCCGATTCCTATCCGCATGAATCAGGCACTCCGGAACTGCGTCCGCCTGCACAAGATTCCGCGTGTCATGCTCCCGGACAAGCTCGGCAAGCGCTGCGGAAGGCAGATCCTGACAGGAGACATTCAGCTCCCCGAGCGTATCGAGCGATGTGCTCAGCAGATCGCCCGCAAGCAGATTGATCTGTTCGGCTTTCGCGTTGATGCTCTCGATTTTGCCCTTGAGATAGGCGTCCTCTGTCCGGACGCAGAGCAGTTCGCAGATCAGCTTGATGCCGGTGACCGGAGTTTTGATATCGTGGCTGAGCGCTGCGATCATTTCCTTTTCACGCTGCTTGAGTGCCGCTTCCCGCTGCCTTGAAGTGCGCAGTTCCTCGCGCATGATATCGAAGCTTTCGGTGAATGTGCCGAAGAGATTGTTCTGCTCGCTCATCAGCGGTTCATCTAAATTGCCCTGCGCGATATTCTCCGCAAACCGCCGCATGTTCCGGAATGGCGTGATGACTCTGTGCTGCATCCAGAGCCCGACTGCCGCCGCAAGCAGCAGCAGGACCGCAAACAATGCCGCAGCGCTGAAAATCAGAATGCGGCGGTATTTGGTCAGCGCAGCGGATGCCGGATCGGGAATCGCCGCGGTGATGCCGGATGTATCGGGGACAGGCAGACAGAGCCAGCCGACTGCCAGCGCATCGGAGCGTGTCCGGACAGAATCCGGTGCATCCGGCGAAGCATAAATCAAAAAGCCCTCCTTGCTGAAAACGAGAAGGGCTGTATCAAGCGGGACGCTGTCCAGCGATTCCGGATGATCCAGATGTGCACGGACCGTCTGCGTCAGGTCATTGAGTGCCAGAATATCGCGCTGCGTCTGCGATTTTGTGATCAGCGCGAGCAATCCGATACAGATGAGAAAGACCGCAGCCGCAGCTGCGATGATATTCCGGTAGCGTTTCAATTTGATTCTCCTGTGTCTTCCATGAGATAGCCGACGCCCCAGATCGTCTTGATGACTGCCGGCGCATTGACATCCTGTTCGATCTTCTCGCGCAGATGCCGGATATGAACCGCGAGCGTTCCCTCACCGACAAAGGTATCCTGCCAGACATTTTGCAGAAATTCATCTTTCGTGACGACTCTGCCGCGGTGCTCCAGCAGATAGAGCAGCATTTTGTATTCCATGGCCTTGAGCGGAACGGATTCGCCGCCGCGGATCAGCTTATGCTGTGCGGTATCGAGATAGATCTCCGCCGAAACGGGAATGCGCTGCGAAAGCGGCATTTCCGGTGATTCCGGCAAAGCTGCGGAAGCAGCCTTGACTGCCTCCGCCGCCGATTCATAGCGTTTGATGATCGCCGCAGCTTTTGCGAGCAGGATATTCAGCGAAAATGGCTTTGTGATGTAATCATCGCCGCCGATATGCAGCGCCGCGAGAATATCATTATCGCTGGTTCTTGCGCTGATAAACAGGATCGGCATATCAAACTGCTTCCGGATCTCCTTGCAGAGATCGTAGCCTGATTTTTCTCCGAGATTGATATCGAGCAGCAGCAGCGAGACCGTATTTTCGCTGAGAAATGCAAGCGCCTCCTCATAGCCGGTGACATAGGCTGTTTTGATATCGAACAGATTGAAATATTCCGTTGTATTCTCTGCGATCGTGATATCATCGTCGATCATCAGGCATTGATAGTTCATGGATGTCCTCCTGTGCTTACTGCCGGACAGTAACGGCTGAGCCGGTCTCTCCGACAAACACGAGCTTACCGTTTTCCGGGAGAGAAACCGTATTGCCGTATGCTTTCGCGATGCTGGAATATACCACGCGGTCGCGGCTGTCATAGGCATAAACGGCGGCGTGCGCCGGGATTTCGAGCGTAATGGTTCTGAACGGATCTCCCTTGATATTATACCACGATGCGCTGCCGGTTGTCAACGGAACCTCGCTGATTTCTTCCGTAAAATCGGGGATCGCGTCCTCGGAGATATATTTGCCGCCTCTTGCGGTCGGGCAGAGGTATTCAATGCCGTTTTCTGTGATGAATTCGATATCGCTCTGGTCGCGGCTGGCGCTGGAAGGAATGCGGATGATCGTTTCTGCATGTGCCGCGTCCTTGATTTTCAGATTGCCGGCATAGCCCTCGGAAACCGTACAGGTTTCCTGCTGCTGTCCGTTATAGGATGCAGAGGAATACCGCTCGCTGACGATGTAATAGTGCTTTCCGTTCCGTGCATCCCATGCTTTCTGTACGCTGTTGCTGAGCGGATTCGGCTCGGTTTTCTGTGCAGCATAGCTGCTGCTTTTTTCATAGCCGAGGTTCTCATCGCCGGACCATTGCTCCATGATGACATAGACCTCGCCGTCACGCTCCTGAAAGCGATAGAGCTCCTGCGGGGAAGCCTGCACGGCTTTGCCTGCTGCAACATTGCCCTCAACCCGGACAAACCAGCCGTCTTTGGTATAGAGGTAATTCCTTTTGAGAATTTTGCCGTCCTGAATCGTTTGCAGCTCCATATACTTCTGTTCCGGGAAGGAGAGCCGGAGCAGCTCGGAGCCGGTGAGATAGAGTCCCTCATATTGCTGATAAACGTCCGGGACGGTATCGAGGGTCTCCTTGGGTTCGGGCTTGCTCTGATGCTGCACGGTGATGCCCTGTTCATCCAGTGCGATCTCCATGAGCGCCGCTGCAAGCTGCTTTGCGGCGCTGCTGCTGCCGCCTGCGCAGGTCACGCCGATGCTGATTTTTTCATCCGGCGCGACATAGAGCTCTGCGTGCTGATGCAACAGGTCGCCGCCCTTGCTGACGACCTGTACGCCAGCATCCGCAAATACGGCATCATTGACCGTATCCCAGCCGAGCCCGCAGGCATCTTCATAATCGGCCTTTGCGTAATTCTGTTTCATCTCATTTTTGGATTTTTCGGAGAGCAGGGATTTGTTCCCTGTGAAGAATGCGCTGCCGAATTTAGCAAGCTCCGGCGCTGTGGAGAGGAGACCGCCGCCGCCGAAGCCCATATCGAATTCTGCCGGGAACTCCGTACCGTTGCTGAAGATTTTCATCTGTTCATCGGTCATGAATGCGTTCAGGACGGTGCCGGTCTGTTCCATGCCGAGCGGCTTGCAGATGTGGTTTTCAAGATAGTCGGTATAGCTTTCGCCGCTGACGCGCTCTGCGATCAGCGCAAGCAAATCAAAGCCGTCGTTGCAGTAGCAGCCGAATGCGCCGGGCTCTGTTTTCAGCCGTTCGCTGCGCAGATTGTCCAGCAGATTGTTATGTGCCGACATACTCCTGTCTGCATAGAACAGCGTATCCGCATAGTGCGAGCCCATGAGTCCCGAGGAGTGATTCATCAGCATCCGGACGGTGATTTTTTTGTACCGGCTGTCCGCCATGGTGAAATCCGGGAGATAGTCTGTTACCGGCGCATCGAGATCGACCTTGCCCTGATCTGCCAGCTGCATGACAGCCGTGACCGAGAATATTTTGCTGACAGATGCGACCGAAGAGAGCGTATCCGCTGCGGTATGGGGCTTATTCTCTGTTTTGATTTCCGTTTCCGCCGCCCGGACGCCGCCTGCGGACTGCATCAGCAGCGCAGCGAGAATCATCGCTGCCGTTGCTGTTGCAGATGAAATAAGAAAGAACTTTTTCATAGAAACCTCACTCTGTCATCAGTTCATAGACTGTAATTTTCTTGATTTTTCCTGCGTTGAAATAGGCGCAGCCGAAGCAGAATGCCAGGATCAGCACATCGACGAGCAGGATCGCCGGAAGATTGAGCGATACCACGCCGATCAGACCGGTAAAGAGCTTAGTCAGCAGGACGCTGAGCGCCGTTCCGATCACGACCGCGAGGCATACCGGCGGCATGATCCGGAAGGAGAGCTGCAGCATCAGTTCGCGGGATGTATAGCCCATGCTTTTCATGATGCCGAGGTCTTTGCGCTGCCGCCGGATCTCCGATTCCATGAGAATAGCGAGGATCAGCGATACAACGATCGCAGCGATCGCCATAAACAGCTTTGTCAGGATCGAGATCATGTTGATAAGCGTGGACATGAGGGTTTGCATCAGATCAAAGAGATTGCTGGAATAACGGATGCGGATCGCGCTGCTGTTGCCCGAGATCACAGTATCGCCTGCCTGAACGGAATACTCCATTTGCGTGATGCCTTCCTGCTGCATCAGCGCGGACATGACCTCTGCGGCGCGGCTGCGGATGCGTTCTTCATAGCTGCTGCCGGCATCGGAATCGCCGCTTCCGAGATTCGCAGCCTGCTTGCCGTAGCGCGTATCGAGAAGTGTGTGTATCGTATCGAGATCCACGCCTTCTGCCGCATAGATTTCCAGGATATCCGGCTGATAGGTCGGGCAGATCCGCTGATAGCCTTCCGTTGTGAAGTAGACGGTCTCTGCATTGACCAGCGATGTCACCAGACCTGTGATGAGATATTCCTTCTGTACGCCGTTCGATTCAAGCACGATGCTGTCACCGGTTTTGCGGCCTGTCTGCGCAGACATGGATTTTGTCAGCATGATCTCATTGTCATGCTCCGGGAAGCGTCCGTTCATCGGGAAGATGTTTTCTGTCAGGCTGTAATCGTCAAAGACATCTGCCTGTGCGTTGATATGTTTTTCCGGTACATCAACAAAGAAGTGCGCTGTGGAACCGGAGCAGAGCACTTTCCGGATCTCCGGCAGGGATGCAAGCTCCTCTGCAAATGCCGGACCGTCTGTGCCGGGCATCAGCGCGATCTGGACTGTACTCAGTTCATGTCCTGCAATACTCCGCAGCACATTGAGTCCCTGGCCGAAGTAGCTGGAGAGGATAAAGCTCAGCACGACCGCAATGGTTGTGATGCTGACAACGATCGCCAGGCTGACATTCTGCTTTGCGTGATCTGCAAAGCCCTTGAGCGCGAGCCGCAGATGCACATTCTGTTTTGTATTGCGCAGCGGGAAATGCGATTTGCCGAAGTGGTGATTTTCGATGCCTCTGCGAAATGCCTGCACCGGCGGAATCTTCCGGACAGCGCGTGCCTTCCGGAATGCAAGCAGCGTCACCGTCAGCAAAATGATGCCGAAGATCAGGAACAGTCTGCCGATGCCGGGGATTTGGCTGACAGCGAATCCCTGAAGCTTCTCCGCAATGCCGATGAGAACCCGGTAGAGGATCACGCTGCCGAACGTACCGGCGAGACAGCCTGCGAGCGCGACAAGAAAATATTCTGCGGCATAGGAGAGCGATATTTCCATTGAACGGTAACCGAGCGCTTCCAGAACGCCGATCGAAACGATCTGTTCCCCGATATCGCTGATAATGCGGGATCCGATCATCACGATCACGGAGAGAATGATCACGACTGCCATGATCTCAATGATTTTGAGGATGAAACCCATATCTGTGTTGAAATTTCCGCGCTTATCTATATACCGTTCGACATAGCATTGTTCAGGCTCCCTGCCTGCTGTTTCGGTGCAGTTCTGAATGAAATCCTCAAAGATTGCATCTGCATCATTCGGCTCCGGCGTATTGAATCCGATGATTGCAGCGCTCATCAGAAGCGGCTTTAAGGAAGCATAATCCGCGTCTGTAATGACAAGCCGGGTGGCCACTTCCCACGGTGCTTCAAAGAAACCGGCAACAGTAAAGGTGAATTGCTGTGAGCCGAGCTTCAGCGTCAGCGGGTCGCCTTCCTTTAAATGATAGCTGTTCTTCTGGCAGCGTGAAAAGTAAACAGGATGCTCCATTGCTGCGATTTCGGCTTCGGAAAGCGTGCTCTGCGGCTCAAACAAGCCGGCGCGCTTCTGTTCATCCGCTGTGAGAAAGTTGACGAGGAAGGTCTGCTCCTTTCCGTCCGGCGTGACATATCTCATGTAATCATCGGTGATTCTGTGATAAACATGAAAGGCTGTGACACGCGGATCATCTTCCAGATACGAAAGAAATTGTTCGTCGAATTCATTTTCCGGCATGGAAATCTCATTTTCCCACGCCTGCGTGCGCGCCATCATTGCGGGGAATAATTTGCGGATATTCTGCTCTGCTGTCAGCGAGCCGCCGAGCAGCATCATACAGAGCGCGATGAGCAGCATCAGAAACAGGGATTCTTTTTTGTGCCGCCGGATATTGGCGAGGCTCAGTCTGAAGATCTTGTTCATGTCACCACCCCATTTTGTCGAGGAATGCCTGCAAATGATCTCTGCGGGCAGTCAGATCGTCTGTGCCGTAGGGCGGCATCTCATAATCGCCGGTGACAGCACCGTCGCGCAGGAAGAGTACGCGGCTGCCGCGGAGTGCGGTTTTCAGATCATGCGTGACCATGACGATGCTCTGGCCCTTCTGATGCAGCTCTGTGAAAATATCGAGCACATCTGCACCGGATGCGGAATTGAGCGAACCGGTCGGCTCATCGGCAAAGAGGATCTTCGGCTCGTTGATGACTGCGCGGACGATCCCGACACGCTGACATTCGCCGCCGGAGAGCTGATTCGGATATTTCTTCCACATCTCTTCCGCAATGCCGACCTTATGAAGCAGCGATTCCACTTTTTTGATGAGCTCCGGCGAATTCTTCTGCGCGACCAGCGCGCCGGTCATGATGTTGTCAAAGACGGTCATGCTTTCGAGCAGATAGATGCTCTGAAAGACGAATCCGCAGTTCTGACGCCGGAATACCGCAAGCTGATCGTTGGTATAAGCGGAGATTTCCGCATCACCGAACCAGACCTTGCCGAGCGTGGGCTTGTCCATGCCGGAGAGCGCATAGAGCAGCGTGGATTTTCCGGAGCCGGAAGCGCCCATGATGACGGTGAAATCCTCCTGCCGGATTTCCAGATCGAGATTCTTGATGATATGCTGCTGCAAACCGCCGTTGGAGAAGGATTTGCAGAGTTTTTCAGTACGCAGAACAGTTGCCATAACAGACATACTCCTTTTTCAGTTTCTGATATCATTATACACCGGATCGCCGGAAAAGTCTTTATGGATTTCCTGTTGAATTCTTATCAATTTCTTAATTGGAATCAAATGCTGCAAACGATATTATGTTAAAATATCAGAAAATATCGGAAAGTACTTGACATCTTATTTCTTTTGTGTTATTATCATAATAGAAATAACACAGGAGGATATCCGCATGGAGAGTGAAAAAGAATTTCTGGAAA
>CAMNFV010000121.1 GCA_946537515.1 uncultured Ruminococcus sp.
GGGCATATGCGGAATGCGCTGCCGGAGAGCTTTCGATCAATGGAGTGCGGCATTGCCGCCTGAGGAGCGTGAGATCTGCGGCATTCAGGATGCCGTCACGGTTGCAGTCGGCGGAAGCGGCGTCAATATCCGCTGCTTCCGGCATCGTGAGCAGCCACTTTTGCAGCAGAATCACATCCGCAGAATCGCAGCGGCCGTCTGCATTGACATCACCCTGCAACGCTGCAAAAAAGCTTGCACCGAGATCATTCTGTTCGCTGCTGCAATCGGTCAGCGGCAGCGACTGTATACCGTCAAAATAATACAAATCATATGTGCCGTTCTGCGTGCTGCTGTAGATCATCCCGCCGGGAACCGGACAGGCATCCGAGCAGTCATATGCGGCAGAATCGAACGGCATCGGTGAAATATTATTGCCGTCATACCGCATGATCCGGTCACAGCGGTTATCGGCGCTGTACCATTTTGTAAAATAGAGATCCTGACCGAATATAACCGGATAATACGCATTTACATTATTTTCATGATATATGATTTCGGATGTGTGCGTTTGCAGATTCATACAACGGATCAAACCGATGCCGTTTTCATATTCTGCATAATACAGCGATTTGCCGTCCTGTGAAAAGCAGGGCATTGCCTGCTCTGCGGGGTCTTCTGTCAGCATTGTGACGATTCCGTCAGACAGATTCAGCAGCGCAAGATCATACAAAAAATCATCTGCGGTGCTGTCCCATTTTCCGCGCTTGAATACAATCCGGCTGCCGTCCGGCGACCATTTCGGATCCTCGTTCCGGAAGCCGCTTTTCGGCGTGAGATTGGTGATTTTGCCGCCCTGATACCGGAAAATATCCCATTCATCCGCCGCCTTGTCGATCGCCATGAATACGATGTCATCGGGTGAATTGCCGAAGCTGCCGTTCATCGCGTGGATGAAATTGCCCTTGATTTCCTGCTGCTGACCGTCCGGCGAACGCAGAAAGAGGCGGCTGTCCAGCGCGGAATATTCGCTGTAGCTGTGCCAGAGCAGATAGCCTTCCGGCAGCGCGGCAGCAGGCTTTGCCCAGCCGCTCCCGGGGTAAGTCTCATGCTGCGGCGTATCGCCCGGCTCATGAAACGGCGTAATCTTTGCATAGTCGATCTCAAAGACTGCCGTATCAAAATCCGGCGTGCCTGCCCAGTTTTTCGGGAACCATAGTCCGAGCCAGAAACGGCCTGCATTTGTCGGGATGTATTCGGTCGCGGTATGTGTCAATTCTCCGTCGAAATAGTAGTCAACACGCGATTTTTCGGTTTCGCTGCCCGTGTGCCAGTCAAAACGGTAGGTATGAAACTGTCCGTCTGCCTGTGCGCCGCAGCTGACCGATTTTGTCCTGTAATCATCTTCGGTCAGCCAGGTCGTGCAGAGCGCGTGACTGAGGCTGAAGGCATCGTTTTCATCGCGTCCGGGGAATTCAATGTCGATCTCGTGGTTCGTGATTTGAAGCGTCTGACCGACCGTTTCTTCCTCATATTCAAATGTCCACATCGCGGAGCAGCATCCAAGCTCCGGCGCGATTTTTGCCCGGATTTCATAGCTGCCCGAGCCGTAATATTTCTTTGTTGCGATTGCCGCGCCGCATCGTTTTCCGTCAGCACGGCGGCTGCCGTCGCGGTTGATGCCGCGGATTTCTCCTGTATAGCGGTTGCCGCAGCCGGTCAGGATCAGATTCCCGTTCCGGACGGCCACATTCTCCGCGATCACGCCGCCGTTATAATCAGCGGTTTTGCCGTTTTCCGTGACTGTGCCGCCCCAGTTTTTCTCCGCGATCAACCAGTTTTCTGCGTTGAGTGATGAACTGCTGAAATCGTCATAGAATGCGTCATCGGGGGCAGCCGCTGCGGCAGACGGCAGCGCAGCACATCCCGTCACCGCTGCGACAATCATGCAAAATCCGCGCATAATCGAATGTTTCATGTTATGCATCCCCCTGGCAATCCACATAAGCAATTTCCGTATACTGCGCACCGTGTTTGCCGAAATCGGAGCGCATCAGCGAGATCCTGCGGACGGTCATGGATTCTTTCGCGATGACGATATCCGAAAACGGCTGCATACTTGCGGCATTCCGCAGCAGCGTGATATGCGGATGAAACCGCTTTTTATCGTAGGGGATGCCGCAGCCGGCGAGGGAACGGGTGAGCTGCTTCACATATTTTTCGAGCGCATCATTGTGTGAAACGCCTGCCCAGAGCAGATCCCCGAAATTGCCGATCCAGCCGCCGAGTGTCAGCGGGAACGGTGCAAACGGAATCTGTGCCATTTGCTCCGCGATGAAATCCGGCTCGCTGTATTCGCCGATGAACCGCAGCGTCAGATGCAGATTCTGTTTGGCGGTGAATGTGCCGCGGTATCGCCTGCGCCGCAGCATGTCCTGTGCATCCAGCAGCGCCTGCCGGAGATTGTCTTCCGGCAGGATCGCAATGAATAACCGCATCGGATCACTCCTTTCTGTTTTATAATCATTATACCGGATGCGGACGGATTCGTCAAGTGCTGCGAACCGTCGAATTGTACAAATATCTATTGATATCGCATCTTCATTTATACGAAATCTTTCTCCTGAAACGCTTGACATTGACGTAGCGTCAAGGTGTATAATAAACATGGTGATGCAAATGAAGGATCCGAAAAACATAACCGAAGTATGCAGAATGCTCGGGCTGACATCCCGAACGATTCGTTATTATGAGCAATGCGGTCTGATCCGGACAGAACGCAAAAGCCCGACAGCGCCGCGTCGTCTCAATGACGAAAATATCGAACGCCTGCGGAAAATCCGCTTTCTGCAAAGGCTGGGGCTCTCGCTCGAGGAGATTGCCTCGGTCATCGACAGCGAAGAAAAGGCAGCGGAAATGGTTCGCGCAAAGGAATCATCGTTCCGGAAGGAAATCAACAGCATGATCCTGCATGTCAATATGCTCAAGGAGGTGCTGGCGGCTGTCGAAAAGGGCGACCGGATCTATGATGTCGCGGATCGGCTCGAACATCCCTATGACGAGGATGAGATGCTGCGCGTTGCTTCTGCATGTACGAAGCTACTGCTCGAACGCCGCTTTGAGGAACTGAAATCTATGCTGGATGAAGAACTGAAAGCGATGCCGACGGAATTCTATGCGGCAGGTTGGGAAGCGCATCTGATTCCCTGCGGGAAATTTCTCTCTGTCGGGGAGCAGAAAATTGTCGCGGATACGGTCATCACCCCGCTGCACTGTGAGAAGAAGGATATCATCATTCTGACTGAGATCCATTGCGGGATTGTAACCGGTCTGCTGCTGCGATATGATGACGAAACCGACTGAAAAGGAGATTTTTTATGCGTGTGATAAAGAAAATACTGAAGGCAATCGGGATTCTGTTCCTGGTGCTGCTGGGGCTGATCGCGGTCTGCCTGATCTGTACAACGATCCTGCACAATGTAAAGATGAAATCCAACAAAGCCTTCCTTGCAGAACAGGGCTATTATCATCCGGTTTCTGTCGGGGATCACAGCCTGAATCTTGTCCGCTTCGGCGGCAATGCGGACGGCCGCCGGATCATTGCGTTCAGCGGCAGCGGTCCCGGCTTTCCGATCGAGATCAAGCCGGTTGTTTCCGAACTGAAAGAGGAGAATCAGGTTTACTATCTGGCACGTCCGGGCTATGACGGCAGCGATGATGTCAAGGACGATATGACCATTAGCTTTGTGGTTGAGGATTGCCGCAAGGCGCTGCAAAATGCGGGCGTTGAGGCACCGTATGTGCTGATGCCGCATTCCGCTGCGGGATTGCTTGCGACCTACTGGGCAGCCAAATATCCGGATGAGATCGAGGCAGTTGTGAACATCGAAGGCGTGATTCCGATGGCTCCGGATACATTCACCGAGGAGCAGCTTGCAGAATTTGAATCTGAAAGCGGCGGCATGGGGATGATTCGGACACTCTTCAATCTCGGCATCGCGGATGTGGCCGGAGACATGTTTGTTCAGACGGATGAGTCTTATTCTGAGGACGATCAGCGCGCAGACCGTGCCATGCAGCTGATGACCATGAGCAGCAGAGCATTCTATTCGGAAGTCTCAAATGCATTTGTGAGTATGCGCGAAACATACGAAATACTTGAGCCGAATGATATCCCGAAGCTCTATATCAACGCAACAAACGGGTATAAAACCCTGGAGGAATATAAAGCTGCTGACCGGCTCTCGGAGTATCGGATCAATGAGCTGACACCGGATTTCACCGGAACGGAAGAAGCGCGCAGAGCGAAGGCGTATGAATTGGAATGGGAGGAAATGCAGAACCATAAAAAGGAAGTCATGGAGCCCTATTTTGAAAAGATCGGGAACTGCAAGGTTGCCGATCTGCCGGGCGGCCACTTCATCCATTGGGAAAAGCCGCATGAATGCGCGGAGATCATCAAGGATTTCCTGAAAGACGTGAAATGATTTCAGGCTGATTTGTATAGAAGAAACGCCGCTTCGGTTCGATCTGACCGGGGCGGCATTTTTTGCGGTGCATCGGAAATATTATACAAATCAAACGCAGCCGAATCGTGCAAAATGCTGATTTTCCGGAAAAACTGCGATTGCTATTGACATCGTGTCAGAATTGTGCTATCATATCTATAGTGACACCGTGTCAAAACGTCAAAGGGGGAGATCATATGCCGAAAGGATCGCCGGAGCTGACAGCATCCCGCAGAGAAGAGATCATCAATGCCTGTGAGCAGCTCTATCAGACCATGCGCTTCAAGGAAATCACGATCAAGGAGATCGGTGCCGTGACGTCATTCACGCGGACCTCGATTTACAATTATTTCCAGACGAAAGAGGAAATCTTTCTCGCGCTGATGCAGCGGGAATATGAGATGTGGACAGCGGAGATCCATCAGATCGCTATGCACGAAACCATGACCGCTGCGGAATTTGCCGACGCAATGGCGCGTTCGCTGGAAAAGCGCGCACAGCTTCTGAAGCTGCTCGCGATGAATCACTATGACATGGAGGAGCACTCCCGCCCGGAGCAGCTGACAGCCTTCAAGGTCGCTTACGGCGCCTCGCTGGATGCGGTGCGCGTCTGCCTGCGGAAGTTCTTCCCGAAGACTGACTGCGAACGCTTCATCTTTGTATTTTTCCCGTTCCTGTTCGGCGTATATCCCTATTCGGTTGCAACGCAGAAGCAGCTTGATGCGATGCGCGATGCCGATATCCATTTTCAGATGCACAGTATTTACGAAATGATTGAATCCTGCGTGATGCAGCTGCTGGGAGGTACAACTTGAAATACACAAAACTTGGTAATTCTGATCTGAATGTTTCACGAATCTGCATGGGATGCATGGGCTTCGGAGATGCACAAAACGGGCAGCATTCCTGGACGCTTGATGAGGCGCATTCCCGTGAAATCATCAAGCGCGGGCTGGAGCTCGGCGTCAATTTCTACGATACCGCGATCGCGTATCAGTCCGGCACGAGTGAACAGTTTGTCGGGCGGGCGCTGCGTGATTTTGCAAAGCGCGATGAGGTCGTTGTCGCGACAAAATTTCTGCCGCGTACCCCCGCGGATATCGAAGCCGGCATCACCGGTCAGCAGCATATCGAGCGCATGATCAACAAGAGCCTTGCAAATCTCGGCATGGATTATGTCGATCTCTATATCTATCATATGTGGGATTGGAATACGCCGATCTATGATATCCTCGACGGCCTGAACCGGATCGTCAAGGCCGGAAAAGCACGCTATATCGGCATTTCCAACTGTTATGCATGGCAGCTTGCAAAGGCCAATGCGCTTGCGGAAAAAGAGGGCTTTGCAAAATTTGTCAGCGTGCAGGGGCATTATAACCTGATCTTCCGGGAGGAGGAGCGCGAAATGGCAATGCTCTGCGCAGAGGACAATATCGCAATGACACCATACAGCGCACTTGCCAGCGGCCGCCTCGCAAGACTGCCCGGCGAGACCTCAAAGCGTGCCGAAGAGGACAGCTATGCAAAATTCAAATATGATGCCACAAAGGAGCAGGACGAGGTGATCATCCGGCGCGTATCTGAACTCGCGGAGAAGCACGGTGTTTCCATGACGGAGGTATCGCTTGCGTGGCTGCTGACCAAAGTGACGGCTCCGGTCGTCGGCGCGACCAAGCTGCATCATATCGAAGGCGCTGCAAAGGCCGTGGAACTGGAACTGACGCCGGAGGAAACAGCCTATCTGGAGGAGCCTTATCTCCCCCATGCGCTTGCAGGCGTCATGGCGCAGAATAAGCCCGCAAACAAAGATGAAAAACATGTCTGGTCTACGGGCAGCCAAAAATTATAATCGAACCATTACGGCGAACACAGCTTCTTCCCGGTGTTCGGCGGAAAATCTGAGGAGGCAGGAATATGAGCGAAAAAATCGTACAGACAGCAGGCCGGGAGCAGCTCGGCGGATTTGCTCCGATGTTTGCACATCTCAATGATGATGTGCTCTTCGGAGAGGTGTGGAATGAGCAGGCGATTGACGTCAAGACGAAGTGCATCATTACGGTCGTTTCGCTGATGGCATCGGGCATTACCGACAGCTCGCTCAGCTATCATTTGCAGAATGCGAAGGCGCACGGCGTCACAAAAGAGGAAATTGCTGCAATTATCACCCATGCAACAATGTATGTCGGCTGGCCGAAGGGCTGGGCGGTATTCCGGCTTGCAAAGGAGATCTGGAATGAGGCAGCGCCTGAACTGACCGAAAAGGATCGCTATCAGAATACAATCTTTTTCCCCATTGGTGAGCCGAATCCTTACGGTGCATATTTTGTCGGACAGAGCTATCTTGCACCGGTTTCGACCGAGCAGGTTCCGATTTTCAATGTGACCTTTGAGCCGGCCTGCCGCAATAACTGGCATATTCATCATGCAAAGAGCGGCGGCGGTCAGATGCTGATCTGCGTCGGCGGCAGAGGCTATTATCAGGAATGGGGCAAGGATGCCGTCGAGCTGACGCCCGGCACGGTCATCAATATCCCCGCAAATGTCAAGCATTGGCACGGCGCAGCACCGGACAGCTGGTTCTCACATCTTGCGATTGAGATCACAGGGGAAGAGGCGAGCACGGAATGGTGTGAGCCGGTCTCCGATGCGGATTACGGCAAGCTGAAATAAGTGCTCCGCCGGAGAAAAGAGGTGGCCTATGAAAAACGTCATTCTGATGGCAAGCCCGAATCCGGACGGCTCCACCGCGATCCTCACATCACAATTCCAGAAGGGAGCCGTGGAAAACGGGCATCAGGTCGAGGTAATTGATGTCTGCGAATTGCAGATTCACCCATGTACGGGCTGTGTCGCCTGCGGCTATGAGGGCGACTGCGTGCAGCAGGATGATAACGCCATGATCCGGAAAAAGCTGCTCAGCTGTGACATGGTCGTTTTCGCGACGCCGCTTTACTATTACGGGATGTCGGCGCAGCTGAAAGCCGTTGTGGACCGCTTCTGTGCCTACAACAGCAGCTTAAACCGCAGGCATCTGAAATCTGCGCTTCTGACAGTCGCCTGGAATGCCGACGACTGGACGTTTGAAGCGCTGGAAGCCCATTATAAAACGCTGGTGCGCTATATTCACTTTGAGGATATGGGTATGGTGCTCGGATACGGCTGCGGCAGTCCGTCCATGACGAAAGCGAGCCGGTATCCTGAAACGGCGTACCGGCTCGGAAAATCATTATAATACGGAGGAAACATCATGAGTAAGAAATTAGTTGCATATTTTTCCGCAGGCGGCAATACCGCAAGACTTGCAAAGAAACTCGCAGATGCGGCCGCAGCTGATCTTTATGAGATCAAGCCGGCGGTACCTTATACCCGCGAAGATCTCAACTGGCAGAATAAGCAGTCGAGAAGCAGCGTCGAAATGAACGACCACAGCTCCCGCCCGGCACTCGCGCCGCAGGACGCGGATATCGCATCTTATGATACGATCTATATCGGCTTCCCGGTTTGGTGGTATATTGCACCGACGATCATCAATTCCTTCCTGGAATCCTATGATTTCTCAGGCAAGAAGATCATTCTGTTTGCAACATCCGGCGGCAGCGGCTTCGGACAGGCTGTCCGGAATCTTCAGCCCAGCGCACCGGATGCGGAATTCATTGAGGGCAAGGTCAATCCTTCTCCGAAGGATATCGAAAAGCTCGCATCTATGTGAGAAAAGAATATTGCTCCGCCGGCCGGCAGATCCGGTTACTTCTCTGGAACGGGATCCGGTGCTGACCGGCGGTAGCAGTTGATATCTTTATGATGATAATCTCCGAGGACTGCATAGGTCAGGCATTTTGCGCCGCCGCGGCAAAGCTCCGCCTTTGCACAGCTGATGCATTCCGCGGGGATTTTTCGCGCCTGCAAATCGCGGAGCAGGGGACTGTTTTCGCAGAGCGTCAGCATATCCGTTTCCAGACAGTTTCCGATCGGGATCGGCAGTCTCCGGCAGGGGAGCAGCGTGCCGTCTGCAAGGAGTGTCAGCAGCGTTTCGCCGGCCGCACATTGATAATAGCAATGTCCGCCTTCCAGAAACTGCATCGCACGGTTTAAGTGGACATCCGTATGCGAAAACAGCCGCTTCCGGCTGTGCTCTTTCGTGAGGCAGGCGACCACCTCGCGGAATTCATCCGTTGAGAGAATTTGCTCTTTGCTGCCGCCGATCGGGATCAGGCGGTCTGCCCAGAAGCGGTCGATGCCCTTGCGTCGCACCGTCCGGATGACCTTTGGCAGCTCGCGGTAGTTGCCCTTGTGACAGGTGAATGCCGCCATGGTCTGGATGCCGTGCTGCTTCAGCAGATGCAATCCGGCAAAGGCCTTATCGAAATTCCCCTTGCCGCGGACACGGTCATGGGTTTCTCTGGTGCCGTCGATGCTGACCTGTACGAAGGAAAGCAGCTTCATTTTGCCGAGCCGCTCCGCAATTTCATTGTCGATCAGCGTGCCGTTTGTCAGGATGCCGCAGGAAATGCCGTTCTCATCGCAGAGTGAGAGCAGGCGAAAGAGATCGGGCGAAAGCAGCGGCTCACCGCCCGTGAAATTGATATGTCCGCGGAAATCATTTGCCTTGCAGAATGCAAGATACTGCTGAAAGAGCTGTGTCAGCTGCTGACCGGAGCATTCGGCGGCATAATCTTCCTGATAACAATGGGTACAGCGCAGATTACAGCGGTGCAGAATATGCCATTGCAGAACATGTTTTTTCTTTTGTGTCATAGACTCCTCCCGGCGGGC